>DATHBP010000096.1:0-20249 GCA_035296085.1 Nocardioidaceae bacterium
TCACCCAGCCGTGAAACCGTACCGGGACGCGCTCATGGCTGACGGCATCCCACTCGCTCAGTTCGCGGTTGACGACGCCGAGGGCGTCTATGCCCGGCTGACCGACAAGGGCGTGGTGTTCACCCAACCACCCACGGACATAGGTGCCGCCATAGTGGCCGTCTTCGACGATACGTGCGGCAACCTCATCCAGATCGTCTCGGAGAAGCAAGACGTGCACCACGCGGACCGACTGGTCTGACGTCTCTTGCATCCTCAGCACTCTGGGGCATCTTGACCACCAGGGTCCTCGGCTATCCGGCTGTCAATCCGCGGTCGGCGCCGTAGTCCGATCGGATTCCGCGGCTCTCCGACGCCAGGGCAAGGACCCTGCCAACTCGATCTCGAGTGAGAAGCTCAGAAACGTCCGGACAAGCACAATGAGTCCCAAAGCGGCTGCGCTCTCGAGCGTTGGGTCGACGGTAATCGTCATGACGATGTCGGCGATGATGAGAAACTCGAGGCCGAGGAGAATGGCGCGGCCGACGTTGCGGCGCGCTCCCTCATACGCTTGCCTGCCACCGAGGCGTCTGTACGAAAGCGCGGCTGTTACGAAGGCAGCCAAGGACCCCACGACGAGTATGACTACACCGCCCACTTCAAAGCCGCGCACGACCAGTTCCATCATCTCGTCGAAGCTCGTTGCCATCACTCTCCGAGGGTCCCACGCAGATTCGACTTCCGAGGCGCTTTCAGCTACTGGACCCCGCGTCGGCAGCAGATCCGGTCCACGCCCCCGCAATCACAACGAGCGGCCTGCACGTCGGACGTGATCGGGCCTTGAGAGGCTGCCCCGGTGACGGCGTTCGTTCCCGGAGTTGAGCTGAGTCGGCAGTTCTACGACGGGCTCGTCCGGCCGATCCTGGACGCCAGGTTTCCGTTGCTTCCGCACAGTGCCGCGCTGCTCGGCCGGGGGTCAGAGGTGCTGGGGTTCGACGACGAGATGTCGGCCGACCACGATTGGAAGGCGCGCGTCTTGCTCTTCCTGCGGGAGGGTGACCAGGCCCACCACGGCGAGGCCGTCGACGACCTGCTGCGGCGACAACTGCCGCCGACCTTTCGGGGTCATTCAACGGATCACGAGATTCACACCGTTCGCGGCTACTTTCTCGAGCAGCTGGCCCTGGACGTCGAGGACGAGATCGAGGCGCGCGACTGGCTCACTTTCCCCGAGCATGGCCTGCGGTTGGTCACGTCGGGGCACGTCTACCACGACGATGTCGGCCTGCAAGCTGCCCGCGACCGCCTGGCGTACTACCCGCGCGACGTCTGGCTCTATCTGCTGATGGCTGGCTGGTGGCGCGTCCACCCGGAGGTCAACCTGGTAGGGAGGGCGGGTTTCGTAGGCGATGAGCTGGGTTCGGCTGTGATCGGGTCGCGGCTCGTGTCGGACCTGATGCGCCTGTGCTTCCTGATGGAACGGCAGTACGCCCCGTATTCGAAGTGGTTCGGCACGGCGTTCTCCCGGTTACCGAGCGGCCCTCACCTGATGCCGACACTGTGGCGGGTCGTGCATGCGGAAACCTGGCAGAGTCGTGAGAACGCACTGCTGACGGCGTACGAGCAGCTGGCGGCGATGCACAACGCGCTGCAGCTCACCGACCCAGTTTCCACGGAGGTCGAGCAACTGTGGAACCGGCCCTTCAAGGTCGCCTGGGCAGTTTTCCCCGGGCTGCTGCGCGACCAGATTCAGGATGCGGCGGTCGTGAGTATTGCGGAGAGGTGGCCGGTCGGCCCGGTCGACCAGTTCCGCGACATGCTCTGGCCGACCAGTAGCCGCTCCTTCCTGCTGCGGGTCTTCGACCAAGACGAATGACGAACGCCGCTCGACACTGGCGTCCTACCGCGGTCGTTCGCGCTGTTCTGCGAGGACGTGCGCGGCACCGGCTGGCATGCGCCAGACGGAGACGTGACTCTCGCTGTCGCCAGTGAACGGGTTGCCCTCCCAGTCTGCGGTGCGCCGCTCGAGTTCCATCCCTGCGAGTTGTGCCATGAGGTCGCATTCAGAGGGCCAGAGGTAACGGAAGTTGCTCGCGGTATACGTCACCGTGCCGTCTGGCTGGCGTGTGTAGTGGTGAGACGTGCCCTGCTGCGTGCCCATGTCGTAGGTGTCAAAGCCGATATGGCGCTCTCCGACGTGGAATGGCACTGCCGCTTGGCCGGGCGGGAAACGCCGGATGCCGGGGATCCACAGCTCGACTACGAAGCAGCCCCCAGGTGCGAGGTGGCGTGCGGCGTTTCGGAAGCAGGCGACCTGCTCGGCCTGGGTCCTCAGGTTGCCAATGCCGTTCCATACGAGGTAGACGAGCGAGAACTCGCCTGGCGCGGTGCTGGTGGCCATGTCACCGACCACCACGGGGATGTCGGCTCGCTTCTTATGTAGCTCATCGACCATCGGCTGTGACAGCTCGATGCCGGTCACGGGGATACCGCGATCGGTAAGCGGGATCGCGATGCGCCCGGTTCCGATCGCAAACTCGAGCGCCTGGCCCTCGCCGGCCAGCCCGGCGAGGAAATCGACCGCCGGGTCCACTACCTCCGCCTCGAACATGAAGGCTGAGTTTTCGTCGTAGCCCGCCGCAGTCTCTGTATCCCAGTAGTCGCTGCTGCTCATGAGAACCAATCTGTCGCGCCGGTTCCCACGAGGGCCAGCGAATTCCATCGTCCTTCGCAGGCCCGAGCGGAGAGATAGTCAGAGCGTTGGCGGTGTCGTCGGGCCGACGGGTTCCGTAATCGGCACGCGACGCAGGTCGCGTACGGATCGCGAAGCGAGGGTGGTCAGCGCTAGAGCGGCGTACGCGAGACCAGCTACGAGCATCACCTCCTCCACACCGAAGACTGCAGCGAGCGGGCCGACGGTGAGCTGCCCAACCGGGATGGCCACGAACGAGCCGAGCATGTCGTAGGAGTAGGCGCGCGACAGCATCTCGTCGGGGACGTGCTCCTGCATGGCCAAGTCCCAACCAAGGCCGAAGACCTGGGTGCCGAACCCGGCGGCGAACGCGGCTAGTGCGCCGGCTACCAGAACGGGTTCGAGCCCAAGGACGACCATCGGTGCGCCCCCGAACGCCATGGCGGCCATGCCCGCGAGAAGCGGGCGGCGAAGGTGGATCCGGACCAGGACCAAGGAGCACAGTAGGAACCCAACGGCCTGAGCTGAGCGGATCAGCCCCCAGCCTGACTCGCCGATGTCGGTCTGGGTCGCCAGCACGGGACCCAGCGTGCTGAAGGCGCCGCTTGCGATCGCGTTGAGGAGGCCGAACGACGCCACCACGACCCAAAGCCAGGTCGTCGAGGTGAGGTACGTCCAACCGTCGCGCAAGTCGGCCAGGACGCCACGCCCCTCCTCGCGCGGCAGTGGAGGCGGGATCCGCACCTGTGTGAGGAGCAGAGTGGCGGCCACGTAGGTGCCGCCATTGACGGCCAGGGCCCATCCGGGTCCGATCGTGACGACCAGGATGCCGCTGATCGCAGGCCCTATTACCGTCAGCGCGTTCTCGGGAATCGCCACTAGGAGGTTCGCCTCTTTGAGCTGCGCCCGCGGCACCAGCTGGGGCAGGAGACCTGCCATGGCTGGCATGCCGGCGGCCGTCGCGGTCCCGTTGAGGGCCACCAGCACCACCAGATGCCAAAGCTCCGCAGTCTCGGTGATGACCAACGCCGCGATCGCCAGCTGGCTCACCGCCGAGG
The DNA here is from genome assembly GCA_035296085.1 of Nocardioidaceae bacterium. Classification (GTDB taxonomy): domain Bacteria; phylum Actinomycetota; class Actinomycetes; order Propionibacteriales; family Nocardioidaceae; genus DATHBP01. Next base: position 3,730 of record DATHBP010000096.1, read on the forward strand.
CCACGTTGGTGGCCTGCATGACCAGGGTGCGACCGAACCTGTCGGCCAGGACGCCGCCGGCCAGCAGGAAGATCACCATCGGGATGCTGTACGCCGCCAGCACCGTTCCAAGCGCCGTGGCGGAGTCACTCACCTCGAGCACGGCAAACGCCAGTGCGATGGCGGCCATCGTGGTCCCCGCGCGGTCGATCAGACGCGAGAGGAAGTAGTAGCGGAAGTTCGTCTCGCGAAGCGGCGCCAGCGCCGACGTTCCTGCGCTCATCGCTCGTCCCTCGTGCTCCGCAGCTGGAAGGCCCACGAGGTTGCGCTGACATGCAAGGTGCCGGGGGTCCGCGGCGCCTGGTTGTGGTCGTGCAAAAGGTGGGATGCCTCGACAAGCAGGTCACGCGCCCGCTCCCACACCTCCGGGGTCACCCAACCCTCCAGGTCACTGAGGTGGCGGGGGGTTCCCCCATCACGCTCGCGGACCCGTCTTTCCAGCTCGCGCCCGAGGACGCGGGCTTGGGAGATCCCGCTCCTGAGGTCGGACTGGTGCTTCACGTTGGCGCCACGCCGCTCGTGCGGGTAGCGGTAGCGCTTGGCTACACCCCCTCGGATCCGCTCTTCGCCGGCTTCTTCCAGCTCGCCGGCTGCTAGCAAGGTCCGCAAGTGGTATGACGCGTTGGCGTGCGTGAGCTCCAGCTCACGGGCCACCTCGGCGGCGCTCATTGCGGTGCCAGTGAGGAGCGAGAGCATCCGCAATCTGACCGGGTGGGCCAAGGCACGCAGAGACGCCTGCTCCGCATTGAGCATGGGAACCTCCCAAGGGTTGTTGGGAGGTTAGCGTAGGCGATGGTCTGTCAGCTGATCACTCGTGCTGAGTCGTCACCCTGCCGTGGACGTGCGGTTGCCAAGAGGACTCGACCGAGGCCGAGATGAATTCACTCGACCTCAGGCTGCGGCCCGAAGCGGCGAATCTCATGGGGCCAGCCGCATGCCTCCGCGATCTTGCTCGCCCACATCTTGGCGGCCTCGTCATCGGCTACGTCCACCACGGCGAAGCCGCCCAGAAACTCCTTGGTCTGGACGTATGGTCCGTCGCTGATCACTACGGTGCCACTGGTGGGGTCGGCGTTGTAGACGGGGCCGTCCTCCTCCAGCCCGCCGGCGAAGACGTACACGCCGGCAGCCTTCATCTCGTCCACAACTGCCATTGCGAGCGGTCCACGCCCGCGGAACCACTCCTCGGTGTGCTCGCCCACCCACTGTTGGTTGAAGTACAGGAGATAGTCCGTCATCACCGCTCCGATTCCTCTGGCGTACCCATGGTCCGCGTTCACCTACCCACGAACGGCGACCGGCGAATCCGACACGCTATCCCCGGCTCGACAGGAAGCACCGGTGTCGCCGTGGCAGCGAAGCGACTCGCCCACACATCGGCAAGATCATCAATCTCTTATGCGCGAGGTGGGGCGCTGCGGCGGAACGACCGTTGTGATGCAGAAGGGGTGACCAGCTGGGTCGAGCAGGACTCGCCAACGGGAGTCGGGTTGCAGCTCCGCAACGGTCGCCCCGAGCGCGACGGCTCGGGCTTCCGGCTCGTCTAGCTCGGCACCGGCGGACAGGTCGATGTGCACGATGGAGGTACCCGGCCACTTCGGCGGCTGGTAGTTGGGTACCCGCTGCATGGCGAGCACGACACCTGGCGCCTTGACGCCGGCGCTCTCCGCTGAGCGCCACAGCAGCATGCCGCCCAGCAGGCGAAGGTAGAAGTCGGCGAGCTGTCTCGGGTCTGGGCAGTCCAGAGAGAGCCCGACGAACCGCACGTCGGTCGTGTGCCGGTCCGTGGACATGCTCGAACGCTAGAGCAGCTCCCGTTGCCATCTGGGCCTCCGGTGCGAGGTGGGCGGTTGACTCCGCTGATGGGGACGAACCAGATCGCCCCACCATCGCGTTACAGGGTTGAACCGGACGCGCATAGAGGTGACAGATGAGCATCGACGAGGAATTCGCAGAGTTCGTCGTTGCTCGTTGGGCGTCGCTCTACCGGCTGGCGTACCTTCTCGCGGGGTCGCCGACCGGCGCGGAGGACCTGCTGCAGACCACGTTGGAGAAGGCGTACGTGAACTGGGCCCGGATCGGCCGGATGGAACATGCCGAGGCATACGTACGCCGGATGCTGGCCACCACCATGGTGTCCGGAAGGCGCAGAGCCTGGATCAGCGAACGGCCGTGGGGTGATCTGCCAGAGGTTGCCCAGGAGTCTGCTGAGCTGCCCGTCCTCGACCGCTCCCTGCTCTGGCCACTGGTGTGCGCGCTCCCCGCACGGCAGCGCGCAGTCATCACGCTGCGCTACTACGAGGATCTGAGCGAGGCGCAGATCGCCGACGTGCTCGGCTGCGCGCCCGGCACCGTGAAGTCGCAGTCGTCTGCAGCTATCGCGGCGCTACGACGAGCCCTGGCCGCGGCCGGCATCGGAGAGGCGGTGGCGGACTCATGAATCTCGACGAGCAGCTTCGAGCTGCACTCAACGAGGAGGCAGAGATGCAGACCCCAACCGGACCGGACATCGAAGGCCTGATCAGTGGCGGGCAGGCCCGCCGCCGCCAGCGCAACATCACGCGGATCGGTGTTGCCGCCGCCGCAGTCGTGCTCGTCGGCGGTGGCGCGTACGGCGTCGCGCAGTTCGATGGCGGCGATGCCGGTTCCCAGCCCGGGTTCGTGACCGAGCCGGCCCAGTCGTCCGATTCTCCGACGAACCCGCCGCAGTACAGCGACCTGGGCGCGAAACTCCCCGAGCCCGGCACTTACCGGAAGACCGTCGGCGTCGACGCGTCCTCGGGCGACCCGATCGAGGCGGACCTGACCTTCCAGGACCCGGCTTGGTACAGCGGAGCGCAGCCCGTGATCTCCGCAGGCGGCGAATCGAGCTCGGCCGGGCTCGGCGTCTTCCAGGCACGAGCCCTCCCGAGCGGGACCGGCTGCATGGGAGAAGGGACGGGAAACACCACGCTCCGAGAAGCGGCCACGACGCCGGATGCTCTCGGCCGGCAGCTCGCGAAGTTGCCGAACAGCACGGTCCTCCAGCCCCTCACGCCGACCGAGGCGTTCGGGTACGACGCCCGCCACCTCCGGCTGCGGATCGACGCCGAGTGCCCTCCGGGCGAGGCCTACATGGTCGCCGAGGCGGACACAGGGAGTCTCGGCATCACCTTCAGCCCCCCCTTCAAGGTCGTCGCCGACTTCCTGGTCGTCGACGTCGATGGGACCGCGATCGTGGTCGCGTTGTGGCACGAAGCCCACGCGTCGAGCGAGCTGGTGGACGAAGCCACCCAGGTGCGCGACTCGATCAGCTTCGTGCCACGCGAATCTGCCAGCTAGGGGAGCGCAGCAGCTGCATCGGCCTCAGCCAGAAGGCACACCGCGCTCCGGGCCGCTCTGGTCCGGACTCAAGAGGGCGGCCTGGTCGACGATCAGACCTCGGAGGCCCACCTTCTCGGACTCGTCGAGCCAGCACGCTTCGACACCATCGAGCGCTACCTGCACCATCTCATCCCACCCGTAGCCGAACGCCCGCGCGACAGCGCCGTACTCCTGCCCGAGGTTGAGGTTGGTCATGGCGGGGTCGTCGGTGTTGACCGTGGCCAGCAGACCAGCAGTGCGCATCTGAGGGAGGACGTGGTCCTCGAGGCGGTCGAAACAGTTCGCGATCACGACGTTCGACGTCGGGCACACCGTGATCGGAATCCGCTCGGCCACCATGCGGGCGGTCAGGTCCTCGCTGTCGAGGATCGGCACTCCGTGATCGACGCGTTGTAGACCGAGGACGTCGAGACAGGCAGCGATGTCGTCGGCAGAAGAGTTCTCCCCCTGATGTCCGGTCAGACGCAGGCCGGCGGCCCGCGCAAGGTCGTACCCGGCCAGGAACGTGGTCGAGTCGATGCCCAACTCGGTGGAGTCCATCCCGACACCCAGCAACCGTTCGGTCCCGGCAGATCCCGCAGCGCGCAACGCGACAATCTCCTCGACGAAGGCCAGGCCCGCCTGCGGCCCGAAGGCACGATCCATGTCGCCGATCAGGCGACAGCTCGTACCCGTTTCCGCTTCAGCCGCCGTGATGCCTTCGTCCAAGCCGGCCAGGATCGTAGCCAACGAGTGCCCGGCTGCGAGGTGTCGAGCCGGCGTGAAGAAGCACTCCTGATGAGCTACGCCATGCGCCGCGCTGTCGAGGATGGCCTCGTAGGCCACCCGCGCCCAGTCCTCACGCTCCGCCAACGTCGACTGGACGAGCCAGAAGATACTCAGGAACCCGTCGAGCGAGTCGTACGTGTACAGCTCGGCGGGGTCGGAGGTGGGGAGTGGTATCCCGTTCTTCGTGGCCAGGTCGACCACCGTGGTGGGGCGGATCGTGCCCTCGATGTGGCAGTGCAGGTCGACTTTCGGCAACGCATCCAGAGCGCGCAGGAGGGCCTCCATGCCGGCATGCTCCCAGCCCACGGTGTGACTGCGACAGATCCGGAGAACGAGTCCCTCTGCCGCGACGGTCGACGGCATCGCTGTTGCCCCGGGGCTGCTGACTGGCCGGCCCACGGCCCGATATTGCGGGGTAGCGACTGCGGGTCGTCGGAGGCGCTTTGAGCGTGGTAGCGTCCGCCGCACCCGGTGGCGGGGACAACGCGAGAGCAGTGGGAGGGCATGGCATGCACCGCTTCACCCAATTCACAGTCGCGGCGACGGCCGCTGTCGCAGCACTGGTCGCCGGTGCCTCGGGGGCATCAGGAGCGCCGTCCGGCGATCCTGATGCCGTCCGCACGGCCAATCCGGCCCATGCCTGCGCCGCCGTCCCAGGAACGCTCGAGCAGTTCGGCATCACTGCCGAGGACTTCGACTACGTCGACTGCGTGCGAGAACTGGCCGGGCGGGTTCCCCTGACCGTTTTCGGCGGCGATGCCTACGCGCGGTGCGCTGAGCTGGAAGCGGGGGTCGAGACGCCCTTCGGCTTCTTCGCGATCACCTACCCCTACACCTTCCACGCCGAGGCAGGCGACCCGTTCCCGAACCTCAGGGCGCACTCACGAGAGCAGTGCGCGAGAGCGCTGTGGACATTCCACAAGATCGCGAGCTACCTCCCGCCAGAAGGGGAGTAAGAGCCGCGGGCCAATCACGGCCCGCAGCTTCGGCCCCCGCAGCTTCGGCGGGTTGCCGCGCAGAGCCGTCTCGGACCGCCGGGGTGTCCGGACTGCTGAGCGCTACGTCTATCGCTGAGGACCCTGCCGTCTATGTCCATCGGCAGGGGAGCGTGGTCGCAGAGTTCGGCCACCTCACCCAGGACTCGGGGAACGTGTCATGGGTCGTTGACGCCGGGGACCGACGCCTGTTCGTGAAGACGGCAGGGACAACCGGTCCGCCACCGTCCGGCGCTCCGGTGCCCTACTTCGACCACGAGGGCCGGGTCAGGCAGCTGCGCAACGCGATTGACCTTGCCTACTCCTGTCGTCATCGCGCCTTGCCCCGGCTGCTCAACGTCATCGAGTCACCGTCTGGGCCGGCCCTGGTCTATGAAGCTGCACAGGGAGAACTTGTCGGGGCCGCCCACGGCGACCGAGAGACCCCGGGGTCGGCGTACCAGCGGTTCGCGCACCTGCCGGCTGATCAGCTTTTCGGCGTTTTCGATGTGTTGATCGATCTTCACTTGGCACTCGCCAAGGCCGGCTGGGTTGCCTGCGACCTCTACGACGGCTGCCTCATCGTCGACTTTTCCACCGCATCGCTCATGGTCATCGACCTCGATAGCTACCGACGCGGCCCGACCATAAACGACATGGGCCGAATGTTCGGCGCTTCCCGTTTCATGGCCCCCGAAGAGTTCGAGGTGGGGGCGCTCATCGACGAGCGCACCACTGTGTTTACGCTCGGTCGGCTTGTCTGGCACTTCGGGACTCGACTGACCGAACAGGCCGAAGACTTCTGCGGCTCACCAAGACTCGCCCACGTCATCCAGCACGCCTGCCAACCGTCCCCTGCGGACAGGTACGCCAGCGTTGCAACCTTCGCCGACGCATGGATCACTGCACGCACCCGCAGCGGGTAGTTGGCAAGGTCGTACAGGACATCGCCCTGGCCCGCCTCGGACCAGTCGACCACGCCGGTAATGCTGTCACCGTCGACGAACACGTGGCCGACTTGAGAAAATTCCGTGTCGCCGGATTCGTGCGCGTCTTAGCCTTGTACGTCGTGGACATCCGCGTGCTCGACCAGACGGCTTTGGCCGACGACGCGGTGATGCGCGACGTCTACGACATCAACCGACGTGCGGAGCTTTTCGGGCGGCCCCACGCGCCGTATTGGGAGTTCGAGGAGTTCCTGGGTGCGTTTCGCTCACCCGACAGCGGTGAGCGGCAGGAGTTGTTCGTGGCCTATGACGGCGACCGAATGGTCGGCAGCGCCGTGCTGTGGTCGTTCCTGCTCGACAACACCGACAAGGCGTTCTTCAGCATCAGTGTGGACGTGCCGCAACGGCGTCGTGGCATCGGCCGGGGGCTAGTTCAGTGGCTCGAGCAAACCGTCAAGGACGATGACCGGTCGCTGATCCTGGCCGACGCCATCTTGCCCTTCGACGGCCGCGAGGACCACGCCCACCAGCGTTTCGCCGAGGCGTGCGGCTACGAGCTCTCCAACTACGAGGTAGTCCGACACCTCACGTTGCCGGTCCCCGACGAGCAGATCCAGGAGTGGATCGACGAGGCCGCGCCCCGCCACACCGAGTACACGGTCGAGACGTTCGTGGGCGCGGTGCCCGACGACCTCGTCGAGTCACTGTGCGTGCTGCTCGGCCAGCTTGCGGTCGATGCGCCGAGTGGCGCCGTCGATTTCGAAGAGGAGTTGGTCACCCCGCAGCGGTACGCCGAGTTGGTTGCGACCACGGCCGCTATGGGCCGCGCCCGCTACGAGACAGTTGCCCTCAACCGGGATCGGCAGGTCGTCGCGCAGTCGACGCTCGCCGTGTCTCTGGAGCACAGCACCGAGGTGTACCAGTGGGGCACGTTCGTGCACCGCGAGCACCGCGGCCACAGGCTGGGCCTGGCAACGAAGGCGGTGAACCTCCGCGCCGTCCAGGCCGTACGCGGCGACCTGACTCTGGTCACCACCCAAAACGCCGAGACAAACGACTACATGGTCTCTATCAACGAGCGGATGGGGTTCCGGCCGATCGAGATCGCCGCCGAGTACGTCAAGCGCCTCTGACTCTCGGGCGAAACCCGTTTGATCGCCGCTGCGCTCGACCTGGCGGTGTGCTGGGCGTCTAGCGCTAATCGGTTTCAGAGCTCAGGGTCCGGAGTTGCTGCCAGTGCCCTTCGGAAACGAAGTCGACGTCACCGTCGACCACCGTGATCGCCGTCTGGTCGTCTATCGCATATGCCCTGTTGGGGATCCCAGCCGCCCACCGCTCCGCCTCGGCCATGGAGTTTCCTGGCATGCCGTCTGCAGCTAGATGAGGGCAGATCGAAAAGTTGACGACACCCAACGTGGTCTCGTCGCCGTTGGGTGGTCGCCACTGGATGAAGTCGTCCCCGACACTGGGGGTCATCACCATGCTTCCAGCGCTGAGCCCTACCCAGACGGTCTCGCTCAACGAGGGCAGCAGGTCCGCCAGCCCGGACTCGCGCATCCAATGGCACAGGTAGAGGACGTCGCCGCCCGCGACGAGCAGGGCATCTGCTTCCCGGACCAGCGGCACCCAACGTTCGGCGTCGATGCTGGGCAGCGCGGTCAGCTCCAGCACTCCGACGGACTTCCAGCCCAGGTCGACCATGGGGTTCTCGGAGTTGCCGCTGATGAACTGCCAAGCCTTCTCCCCTGGGCCGACCATCGGATGCCCGTACTGCGCAGTAGGGATGCACAGCGCGGTGGATTCAGCGGTCGGCTTGCCAAGGAGCACTACGAGCGCGTCGCGGATGCTGGCATTCGTCACACCCCCGGAGGTGAGAAGAAGCTTCACGGTGTCTCCTGGAAGGGACGTTGGTCGATAGCGAACGGCGACGTGACGGCCGCCCACCTTCCCACGAACGATCCCAGGCCGAGGGCTGGCTGTGCGCGGAGTCGCTCGCGGGGAGGCGTCAGGTCTTGGATCTGACGTGCATCCGCTCGCCCTGGGGCCCGAAGAGCGCCAGAATTTCGGTCGGTTGGTCGCCGTGGTTGGCGATGACGTGCGGGGTGCGAGTATCGAACTCGACCACCTCGCCCGGACGAAGGTCGAGAATCTGGTGCCCGAGGACGAGGTGTAACCGGCCGGACAGGACGTAGATCCACTCGTAGCCCTCGTGGACCTTCGGCTCGTACGTCTCTCGCGGGTCGTGCGGCGGCACGATCACCTTGTACGCCTGCAGCCCACCCGGCCGCCGGGTCAGCGGGATGAACGTGCGGCCGTGCCGCTTGATCGGCTTCGCCCGTACCCGGGGGTCACCAGTCTCTGGGGCGTCGACCAGCTCGTCGAGCGGCACTTGGTGCGCTCGAGCCAGCGGCAGGAGCAGCTCCAGAGTCGGCTTGCGCTGCCCGGACTCCAGCCGGGACAACGTGCTCACCGAAATACCGGTGCGCGTCGCCAACTCCGCCAGGGTCGCACCCTGCTCCCCCCGCAGTGCGCGCAGCCGCGCGCCGACTCCCTCAAGCACGTCATCGAACTCCGCCGTCGTCATGATTTGCCAGACTAGCAAGAAAATTTGTCATACGCGTGCGGTGTACTGGATGCTGATGGGCATGGACATCAACGAGTCGTACGACGTGGTCGTGGTCGGTGGGGGAGCCGCTGGGCTAAGCGCCGCGCTGGTGCTGGGACGGTCCCGGCGCTCAGTGCTGGTGATCGACGCAGGCGAGCCTCGCAATGCCGCCGCTGACCACATGCACAACTATCTCGGCAGGGAAGGCGCGACGCCCGCCGGACTGCTGGAGATCGGCCGCGAGGAGGTCGGGCGATACGGCGTAGAGGTACGCCCCGGCCGGGTCTGTTCCGTCGTGCGCACCGGCAACGGCTTCGCCCTCGGTCTCGAGAACGGCAGCTCGGTCTCTTCCCGCCGGCTGGTGCTCGCCACCGGCGTAGTCGACGGGCTGCCGGACGTCGCGGGCCTGGCGGAGCGGTTCGGCCGCGACGTGCTGCACTGTCCGTACTGCCACGGCTGGGAGGTCGCCGACCTGCCGCTCGGGATCGTGGCCACTGGGCCCGACTACGTCGAGCGGGCCCTGCTGTTTCGCCAATGGAGCGACGACGTTGTGATACTCCTCAACGGCCAACCAGCGCCGCAGGGAGAGGACGCTGAGAAGCTCGCCGCCCGGGCCATCGAGGTAGTGGCGGGCGAGATCGCCCGCGTGGTCGTCGAGGACGACGCCGTCACCGGTGTCGAACTGGTCGGCGGCAAGGTCGTGGCCCGGACAGTGCTGGTGGTCACCACCGTGCCAACCCCCGACACCACGCTGCTCGACGCTGCCGGTGGCCCGGAGACCCCCGGCCTGAAGGTCGTCGGCAACGCGGCCACACCGTACGGCGGGGTCATCAGCTCGGCCGCCGACGGCATGGTGGCCGGAACGCTCCTCAACCACGAGCTAATCCTCGAGGAGACCGCAGCCGCCTTGGCGCAGCGCCGCAAGGACGCCGCCTGATGACCGCACACAGACACCAGCACGGGCATGGACACGGGGAGCTCAGCGAGGACGAGGCTTCCGCCATGTTCGAGTCGCCAAGCTGGGAGGAGCGTTACTCCGGCGAGGAGAAAGTCTGGAGCGGGAACCCCAACCCGCAACTGGTCGCGGAGGCGTCCGGGTTGACGCCGGGAACCGCGCTCGACGTCGGCTGCGGAGAAGGCGGCGATGTGATCTGGCTGGCCCGCCAGGGGTGGAGGGTCACCGGCGCCGACTTCTCCGCCAACGGCCTGGCCCGCGCCGCTCGGCACGCTGAGGAGGCCGGGGTCGCCGACCGCACCGACTGGTGGCAGGTCGACGCCCGGACCTTCGCAGCCGACGGCCGGACCTTCGACCTGGTCACCACCCACTTCCTGCACCCCCCGGACGGCGCGATGGTCGAGGTGACGCGCCGACTGGCCGATGCCGTCGCGCCCGGCGGGCATCTGCTCGTGGTGGGTCACGCGCCGTCTGAGGTGTTCACCCAGCTGACCGCAAGCCACCGCAGAGCGATGTTCTTGGCCGAGGACCTGCTCCCAGGCCTGCCCGATGGCTTTGACGCTCTCGTGGTCGAGCAGCGCCCGCGAAGGGTGACGCGCGAAGACGTGAAAGTCGACGTCCACGACTCCACGCTGCTCGCCCACCGTAGGCGTTAGGGAAACCTGGGGTGCTGCAGGGCCCGGAGGGGTGGGATCAGCTAGGTGACTCGACGATCTCGACCACGGGCCAGGCACCGCCGATAGTCGTCGAGATGACCGTGGCCGTCGTGCCGCGCTCGGGGTGGTGGCGTGACCAGAACGAGACGCCTGCGTCGGCACCCGACATGGTGATTCGGGGTGAGTCGCCCTTCAACCAGAAGCCGAGACCGTAGCAGCGAGAGTCGCCCGGGTCGGGCTCGCTGCGCGCCCTGTGCATGTCGGCGAGCGTCTCCGCGCGGACGATCCGCCCTGACATCAGTGCCGTCCAAAACCGCGCCATGTCGGCTGTGGTCGTATACATCCCGCCGTCTCCGGTGGCGATCACCGGCAGGTGGAAAACATTGGTTCGCCATTGGCCTTCGACCTCGACGTAGCCCAGTGCCGCCCTTCCGGGAAGAGCGTCGGAGCGCAGGAACTCGGTGTCGGCCATGCCTGCGGGGGAACAGACCATCTCGCGCACCAGGTCGTGGTAGGAGCGACCAGAGACACGCTCCGCGATCAGGGCGAGCACGACAAAGCCGCCGTTGCAATAGGAGAACCGGTCACCGGCCCGGAACTTCGTCGGGTGGCCGTCGAGGATCGGGAGGAAGTCCTCCGTTGTCACCAACCGGTGCGCTGAGACAGGCAGCACGTAGTCCTCGCTGTCGAACTCGTCTTCGTCGAGGTAGTCGCCGATGCCGGACCGGTGGGAGAGCAGGTGCTCGATCGTGACGTCGTCCGCGATGAGCGGGAGATCGGTGCCCAGGATCTGACGTGCGGTGGTCGAGAGAGAAAGCAGTCGCTCCTCCACGAGGCGCAGTACCACCAAGGCCGTGAATGTCTTGGAGCCGCTCGCCATGCCCAGCTGGTTGTCGGTGGTCATCGCGATGCCGTGGCTGCGGTCGGCCAGTCCGTACGCCGCGTCGAGGGCGACAGCGCCAGCCCGTTCGAGCTGGACGACACCGGCGAAACCTGTCCGAGCTGCGGTTTCGTCGACGCGGCGGCCCAACTCGCTCATCGCGCCACGGTAGCGGCGCCCCCGGTGCGCGCGCGATGCGCAAGAGAACGACTTTGGGGGCGATTTCCTCATGGACGAATGAGCGAGGATGGGCAAGTGACCCGACTTCACGACCCCAACTACCGCGGTTTTGCCTCGGACAACTATGCAGGAGCACACCCGGAGATCCTCGCCGCGGTAGCCGAAGCCAACGGCGGCCACCAAATCGCCTACGGCGAAGACGACTACACCGCCAAGCTTCAAGACGTCATGAGGAAGCACTTCGGCGCGGCAACCGAGACCTTTCCCGTGTTCAACGGAACCGGCGCTAACGTCACCGCCCTCACGAGCATGCTTCCCCGCTGGGGAGCCGTCATCGCCGCCAAGACCGCCCACGTCCACTCTGACGAGAACGGCGCGCCTGAACGTGTCAGCGGGCTCAAGCTCCTCACCGTCGACACCCCTGACGGCAAACTCACTCCCGACCTCATCGACGAGGAAGCGTGGGGTTGGGGCGACGAACATCGCGCCCAGCCGCTCGTCGTGAGCGTTTCCAATACGACAGAGCTTGGCACTCTGTATTCAGTTGACGACATCCGTGCCATCGCCGACCACGTTCATTCAAAGGGTATGCGCCTGCATCTGGATGGAGCGCGCATCTCCAACGCGGCTGCAGCGCTCGGCGTGCCGCTCCGTGAGTTCACAACCGACGCCGGTGTCGACATCGTGAGCTTCGGCGGGACCAAGAACGGCCTGCTCTTTGGTGAGGCGATCGTCGTACTCGACCCCACCGCCTGCGATGGCCTGCTGTTCCTGCGCAAGCTCAACATGCAACTCGCGTCGAAGATGCGATTTGTTTCGGCCCAGCTCATCGCGCTACTCACCGACGATCTCTACTTGCGGTCGGCTGTGCACGCCAACGCGATGGCCGCCCGGCTGCGCTCCGCGCTGGAAGAGCGTCACCTGCCAGGTCTCGAGTTCACGCAAGCTACTCAGGCGAATGCTGTGTTCGCGGTTCTCCCGCTTGGGGTCGCAGAAGAACTCCGCGAGCGATTCCGCTTCTACGACTGGAACCCCGCTACGCGCGAGGTGCGCTGGATGACGGCCTTCGACACGACGGAGCAAGATGTCGACGACTTCGTGGGAGCCATCACCGTGACGCTGAACGCGCGTTGAGCAGATCCCGCCAGCGGGACCGGCCACGGACGTCGTCGTCGGAGTAGACGGCCGCACCGACCTCCTTGGGAATGGCCTCACCCATCTCCGAGCGGCAGTTGCAATCGTCCAGGCAAGTTACGGAGTCCGCGATCTTCGAGCCGGACGTTTGCAGGCGGGCATCTACTGGCCGGCGACGCCCCTTCCGAACGGGGCGGTTCCGCTCTGGTGGGCTTCCCCTGCTGACACGATGCGCCGGGTCGCATACAGCTCGTCGCACGCCGCACAGGTGTGCCGGGTGACCTCGTTGCCGGTGGCTCTGTCCGCGTTGCTCAGATCGCCGTTCCTCAAGTGGACGTGAGATTCTGGTTCACTTGACCGTGAAAGAGAGGAGCGACTTCGACGAGTCGAGCTCCCGCATCCAGACCGTCGATCGTCGATTGCGCCGGCTGCGACGCGATCGCGAGCTGCACCTCCTGCGCGGCACCACGGTCCGCGGCCACCTCCGAGTGTGCTACAGCTGCAGCGAAAGTTGCTAACCCTTGACCAGGTTACGTATATCAACAGAACGGATGACGTAATGTCTACGTGGCTCCTGCTGGCCGCTGCGATTGCCAGTGAGGTTGTGGGAACTATCGCACTGAAAGCCACTGACGGCTTCACACGCTTAGCACCGTCTCTCATCGTCTTCATTGGCTATGCACTATCGTTCTACCTGCTGGCGCTCATCTTGAAGACCGGACTTGCCACCGGCGTCGTCTACGCTATCTGGTCCGCATTCGGCATCGCCCTAGTAACGCTGGGCGGCGTCTGGTTGTACAAGGAATCAATCTCGCTCGTCACCGTTTTAGGTTTAGGCATCGTAATAATTGGTGTAGTCGTCGTGCAACTGGGCAGCAGCGGAGGAGCGCACTAACAACTTGACACGCTCCCGACCTTCGCGGGCTTTCTGCTAGCGAAGTGCTCAACGCCTGTGACGGTGTGCTTACCGGCGCAGACCCTTGCTCCTGACACCCCGAGAACCGATCCAACTGTTAGTGAGCCGCCGGAGTGGCGAAGCCCGTGACGTCCCATCCGGCGCTACGGGCACCGGCTTGGTAGGCGCTCTCAAAGAAGTCGAGCAGTGTGCTCTTCGGGCTGGCGTCACGGCGCAGGTCGTCGTAGCTCAGTATGGCGAGGCTGCCGGAGCCGGTTTCTTGCCATGACGCCTGTACCGGCTGCAGTGGTCGGCTGGCAAGGCCGTCGGGTTCCGGGGCGGTGTAGGAGTAGAACGCTGGATAGGGGGTGCGGCGCGCGTCGCCCGGCCAGAACCCGAACGCGATGACTTCATGGGAGTAGGCCTCCGCCGTCACCGGGTCAGCCTGTGGGGGCACTGTTGCGGGGCGACCGGAATACCGCGCATGAGCGAGGTCGAAGCTATGCCAGAAAAGATGGACCGGACTGGCTTTACCGTTGAAGCGGGACGCGAACTCGGTCAGCACGTGCTGAGTTGCGGCAAGGACGCGCCAAAAGCGACCGACGGCGTCTGCGTCGTAGCTGTCGTGCAGCGTGTCGTCGTGCAACGGCGGGCTGTCGCCGAGGTCGAAAGGTGCCGCGTTGATCGCCACATTCACTCCTACCGCGTGGAGAGCGTCGAACACGTCGCGGTAGAAGTCCGCGCAGGCGGGGCGCCGCCCGAGGTCGAAGCTGCGCTCTTGTCCGTCGCTCGTGACCACGCACAGACGGTGGTCCAGCAGGTCGAGGAGGATTTCCACGTCGCGGCCATCCACGGGCATGGGCCCGGTGGTGAGCCCGCGGGTTGCCGGCAGCAACGTGACGTGCCACCAGTGGTTGCGATAAGGCACCAGCGCCAATCGAATTTTCCCGATGATCTGCGCGTAGCGGTGCAGCGTCTGCTTCGTGGGCTCCCAGTCATGGTACGGCAGCGGCGGCCAAGTGTTGGATGCGCTCGATGTCAACGGTAGTCCTTTCGCCTTCGGAGGGGGTGTCCCTTGCGCATGAGATCCCGCACGGAGTCGCACGAGCACCGCCCGGTTGTCGAGTGGCACCTCAACAGTCCGTGCGGTGCGGGACGGGGCGGTTACGCCTGTGGGCTGGGTTGCGGCTGCGAATGCTGGACAGAATTCGCAGCAGTTGGGTGGCGTCGTCGTCGTGAAGGCCTGCAACGAATCCCCGGCGTATCTCTTGGATGGCAACAGCCCGCGCCTGCCGCAGCCGATGGGCTCCAGCGGCCGTCAGATGTACTTCAACCGAGCGACGATCGTTGGCGGGTGTCGTGCGGACAAGCAGTCCCGCTTGTTCGAGGCGGACGGCGAGGCGGGACACGGTGCTCTGATGGACGAGCACCCGCTCCTCCAGCTCCCGCAACCGGATACACCCCCCAGCCGCCTCGTCGACGTGAACAAGGACGTCGTACCAGGTCAAAGGTATGCCGGCCTCCTTCTGCAGGGCCGTGTCCAAGCCACGAGTAAGCACTGCATGTACCTCGAGGAACGCCCGCCACGCAGCGAAGGAAACACGCTCCTGCGGCCTAGGCGACACATCTTCCACCGGCGCGGACACCCACTCTCCCTTGACCCGCTATTCTATGCGCATGCATGTATCGTTGTTCCCGGACCGGCGGTCAACACAGACCGCTTCGAAGCGCTCTGATCGGAGCACCCACGGCGAAGGCAGGAGCAGATGATCCGCATCGGCATCATTATTGGCAGCACCCGACCCGGCCGTAGGGGTGTGGCGGTGGCCCAGTGGGCTCACACCGTCGCAGCCGAGCGCGGAGACGCAGACTACGAACTTGTCGACCTTGCCGACTTCGACCTGCCACTACTGGACGAGCCCCTGCCGCCGGCCATGGGCCAGTACACCCATGCTCACACCCGCAGCTGGGCGCACAAGATCGCCGCCTTCGACGGCTATGTGTTTGTGACGCCCGAGTACAACCACTCCACCTCCGGAGCACTCAAGAACGCCATCGACTTCCTGTTCACCGAGTGGGCCAACAAGGCAGCAGGCTTCATCAGCTACGGCAGCAGCGGCGGTACCAGAGCCGTCGAACACCTGCGCTTGATCATGGGCGAGCTCCAGGTCGCTGACGTGCGTGCACAGGTGAGCCTCGGCATGACAACCGACTTCGTCCACTTCCGCGACTTCGCACCGCAAGCGCACAAGGAGAAGGCCCTCAACACCATGCTGGACCAACTGCTCGCCTGGAGCGAAGCCCTCAGAGCCCTGCGGGCGGCCTGACGACGCAGTCAAGCAGCTGCTCGGGGCGCAACAGCGGTGAAACTCCGCGGACAAGCCGCACCCAACCCCGCGAGACTCAAGGTTGTCAGCGGTCAAGGGCAAGAGCCCTCTCGACGCCGAGCTCGTGAGGCGGCTCCGGCTGCTAGACAAAGGTGAGCGGCTGCGGGAGATGCGCAAGGAGCGGGGACTCCGGTTCCAGTCCCAGCTCCTGGAGCAGCTGAAGTCCCCGGGCGGTCCGGGCCGAGCGCTGCTTGGCTCTCCGGCGTGGAAACCGGCTCCATCACGCCTAGCCGAAGCCGACAGGCAGACCTCGTGCGCGTGCTTGCATTGGAGGGCCCGGACGCCGGACTCTGGGGTGCTCACCCGTTCCGACGTCAGTGCCTCATCGACCGGCTTACCGCTGAGTGCCTAGACGACGACCCGGGGGAAGATGAGTGCGCTGTCAACTGAGGGTTCCCTCGAGCACCTGTCGGTGGCGCAGCATCCAGTTCGCGCTGCGGATGCGCCAGGTCAGTGCCCATAACAGGTTGTGGCCAGTGAACGGGGGACCGCCGCCTAAGCGACTCAATTGTTGCGGCTCGAGAGACTCGGGGGTTATGCCCGCATCGATGGCCTCCTGAGTGGCGCTGCGGACGGCGAATTCGATCATCGCTTGTACTAATCCGTCGCGCAGGTTGCGGTCGGCGCCGTACCCGTCGCAGAGCAGCCGTACGTGTCGACACCGTGCCGAAGCATCGGGCAGGCCGGCTCGCTCGGCGACATCGTCGTCGAACAACTGAGCATTCAGCCAGACCGCC
>DATHBP010000097.1:0-3651 GCA_035296085.1 Nocardioidaceae bacterium
ATCTTGGTCGACGACGCCCGTGTCGACGACTTGACCACCCTGCCGCTGGTCACCAGCCTGATCGGCGACGCGGGCGCCACGTTCACCGACGCGGTGTCCCCGCTCCCGCTGTGCTGCCCAGCACGGGCGACGCTGCTCACCGGCCAGTACGCGCACAACCATGAAGTCCTCAGCAACCGAGCGCCGCTCGGCGGGTTTCGGAAGTTCGACGATGACAGCACCCTCGCGACGTGGCTGACCGGCGACTACGCCACGGCGCTGATCGGCAAGTACCTCAACCAGTACGTCCCCCAGTACGTTCCCCCCGGGTGGGACCGGTGGGTCGTACCCATGTCCCCGTACGCCTATCGGGCCAAGAGCTGGATGGTGGACGGGGCGGTGCGGACGTACCCAGGTGAGCAGACCAACACCATCGCCGCGGAGGCCAGCGCCTTCATCCGTGACCATGCGGATGCGGCCGAGCCGTTCTTCCTCTACACCTCGATCGTCGCGCCGCACATCGGGGCTCCGGTGGAGCCCGACGACCCGCAGGTGGTCTACCACACCACCCGGTTCCGCACGCCGAGCGTCCGGGACACCTACCGCGACACCTTCGCCGGCATGGTCAACACCAACCCGGCGTTCAACGAGGCGGACGTCAGCGACAAGCCCCGCCAACCGGTGCTGCTGCAACCGTGGGAGGTCGATGCGCTCACCGAGGTGAACGCCCAGCGGCGGGAGGCATTGCTGTCCGCGCAGGACGCCGTCGTCAACATCCTCGACACGCTGCGCAGCACCGGGGTCCTCGACAACACCTATGTCGTGTTCACCTCCGACAACGGCTACATCCTGGGTGAGCACCGCTTCGGTGTCGGCAAGAGGCATCCCTACGAGGTGGCGGTCAAGGTGCCGCTGCTGATCCGTGGACCCGGCATCGCAGCGGGTACGACCGTGCGCCAGACGGTCGGGCTGCACGACTTCGCCCCCACCGTGCTGGCCATGACCGAAGCGTCGGCAGGCCGCTGGCCGTTCGACGGGGTCAACCTGCTGCCCATGATCTCGAGGCCGGGGCTGCACGCGGACAGACCGATCCTCATCGAGCTGGCTGGCCCTTCCAACGGCACCTGCACGCGCAAAGAGCACGGCTACTGCCCGTTCCGCTGGCACGGGATCTTGGCAACGGTCGACGGGAACCGCTGGAAGTACGTCGTGCGCCGGGGCGGCCAGCAGGAGATGTACGACCTGACATCCGACCCCTACGAGCTGACCAACCTGGCCGGCGACCCTCGCCACACGAACGTACGGGAACGCCTCGCGGCCCTGCTGAAGGAGTACCAGTGGTGCGCCGCAGCTGCGTGCCGGTAGCTGCGGTGTGTCGACGCCCGGTCATGCTTGGTTGGCGTGAGTGGCGCGAGGTGGCTGGGCGTCTCGGTGAGTGGCGCGAACTGGTGGGATTTCAGACCGGCAGGCAGCCGCTTCGCGCCACTCGCGGTGGGGTGTCCGGCTGGTCTACCGTGGCGGCTTCGCCTCAGGCGGCGTGCGGCGATCAGGTGACGCGAGGACGAATAGGCGGCAGCGTATGCACGAGCTCGCCATCACCCAGAGCATCGTCGACGCGGTCGCCGAGCGCACGTACGGCGCGCGCGTCGCCGTCGTGCACCTGCGGGTCGGCAAGCTGTCCGGCGTGGTCCCGGACGCGCTGCGGTTCTGCTTCGAGCTGGTGAGCGACGGGACCCCGCTGCAGGGCGCCGTCCTTGACATCGAAGAACCCGAGGGCCGCGGCCGCTGCCGCAGCTGCGGCGACGACTTCGTGCTGTCGGACCTGATCCTGCTCTGTCCGTGCGGGAGCGCCGATGTCGATACATACAGCGGGCAGGAGCTGAGCGTGCGTTCCGTGGAGGTGGCAGCGCGTGTGTGAAACCTGTGGTTGCTCTGACGCCGGCGGAGTGCGAGTCGGGATACCTGGCCAGCGGGTGGCCCGGGGCGGAAACGATCACGATCACCCGCACGACGCCGACCACGCCGACCACCCGCACGTCCACCAGCACCCGGCCGAAACCCGGACGATCACGCTCGAACAGAACGTCCTCGCGAAGAACGACGCCCTGGCGGCGGCCAACCGCAGCTGGTTGGCGGCGCGCGGTATCGCGGCCGTCAACCTGATGAGCTCCCCCGGCGCGGGCAAGACGTCTCTGCTGGAGCGAACTATCCGCGAGTCGGCCGGCCGGCG
Source organism: Nocardioidaceae bacterium (assembly GCA_035296085.1). Taxonomy (GTDB): domain Bacteria; phylum Actinomycetota; class Actinomycetes; order Propionibacteriales; family Nocardioidaceae; genus DATHBP01. The sequence goes on from DATHBP010000097.1 coordinate 2,210, forward strand.
AGCCATGAGCGTCGTCGAAGGAGACCAGGAGACGCTTTTCGACGCCGAACGGATCAAGGCCACCGGCGCGCCGGTCGTCCAGATCAACACCGGCGCTGGCTGTCACCTGGACGCGGACATGCTCAGGCGAGGCCTCGACGCGCTCCACCCGGCGGCAGGTTCGCTGCTGTTTGTCGAGAACGTCGGCAACCTGGTCTGCCCCGCCCTGTTCGACCTCGGGGAGTCGGCGAAGGTCGTCATCATCTCGGTCACCGAAGGCGACGACAAGCCACTGAAATACCCGCACATGTTCGCAGCCGCCGACCTCGTCGTCGTCAACAAGACAGACCTGCTGCCCTACGTCGACTTCGACCTCGCGCGGTGTACGAACGATGCGCGCAGCGTGAACCCTGGAGTGGAGATGGTGGCGCTGTCGGTGCGCACGGGCGAGGGCATGAGCGATTGGACTGCCTGGCTTCAGGCACTCTGACACGGGCCGCGGACCCGCCGACGGCGCTCGGCCACGCACCCTTGACAGGTCCCAGCGGCGGGTGTTGATTGAGCGGCACGTCACAGACCTGGGCCGTGTGCCGGCTCCGGCGTCCTTGGGGTCGGATAGCGGCCCCGGAAGGTGGGGACATGATCCAGTCAGAAGCCCAGGTCAAAGCCGCCGCCGCCGAAGAAGCCCTTATCCATGTGCTGTGGCTCAACTCCGGTCTGAGCTGCGACGGTGACTCCGTCGCCCTGACGGCGGCCACCCAGCCGAGCATCGAGGAGATCGCGCTCGGAGCCCTCCCGGGCTTGCCCAAGATCGCCGTCCACTGGCCGCTCATCGACTTCGAGTGCGGGCCGAACGGCGGCGCCGACGACTTCTTGGAGTGGTTCTTCAAGGCCGACCGCGGTGAGCTCGACCCGTTCGTCCTGGTGCTTGAAGGATCCGTGGCCAACGAGCGGATCAAGGACGAGGGCTACTGGACCGGCTTCGGCAACAACCCCGAAACGGGGCAGCCGATCACGACCATGGAGTGGCTCGACCGTCTCGCGCCCAAAGCCACTGCGATCGTGGCCGCGGGCACCTGCGCGACGTACGGTGGGATCCACGCCATGGCGGGAAACCCGACCGGTGCCATGGGACTCGCCGACTACCTCGGCTGGGAGTGGAAGTCCAAGGCTGGCATCCCGATCGTCAACGTGCCGGGGTGTCCGATCCAGCCCGACAATCTTTCCGAGACGCTGACCTACCTGCTGTACATGGCGACCGACCAGGCGCCGATGATCCCGCTGGACGAGGCTCTGCGGCCCACCTGGCTGTTCGGGATGACCGTGCACGAAGGCTGCGACCGCGCGGGCTACTACGAGCAGGGCGACTTCGCCGACGAATACGGCTCACCCAAGTGCATCGTCAAGCTCGGCTGCTGGGGGCCGGTCGTCAAGTGCAACGTCCCGAAGCGGGGCTGGGTCAA
>DATHBP010000098.1:0-3777 GCA_035296085.1 Nocardioidaceae bacterium
CTCGCCTCGGGCGACCTGGGGTCGACGGAACGGACCTCGACCGTCGGGACAACACTGCTGTCGGGCGCGTTGCCCACCTCGCCGAGCTGAAACCCGCGCCGGTTCAGCGCTGCCATGGTCTCGCCGGCCAGGCCATCCACACTGCTGGCGTTGAAGACGCTCACCCGCACATCGTCGGCCCGTAGGACTCGGGACGAACCCTCGGGGGGACACGACTTCTTGTCGGGGTTCGTGCTTGGCTCGGCGATCATCGGGTCAGCGTTCGGGCTGGTCAGCGCTTGCCAGCCGTAGTACGCCCCGCCGGCCAGCACTGCCAGCAGCAGCAAGAGCGTTATCGGCGTGCGCAGCTTCACTTGCCGAGTCTAGGTCGAGCGGCCTAGCGCAGATAGCGGCTGGAGAGCGCCAACGACTGGCTGGAATCCCGTGGCTGCGAACGCGCAGGGTTTACCAGCCGCGTCAGCTGGCTCCGGTTACGCCGCTGGAGCGAAGTCCACCGGCTCGACCACGATGCGCCGGCTGATGTGGTCGAGCGCAGGACCCGGACACCGTCGAGCCGTCCGGCAGTCCCACAGTGAATGACATCAGCAACGGTTGCGTGGTCGTGCGGATGGTGTGGCCCTTGTCGATGACGACAGTTGTGTACGGGGTGCCCGCCTCGTCGAACGCAACAGTGATCTCGGCGTTGACGGGTTCCTCTGCGTCCGGCAACCACCACTGGACCAGCTGTGGACCGGTGTCCGTCACGTCGAGGTTGGTGTCCCCGACGAGTCCGTCCGGACCGAAGAACAGCAGGCTCAGGCCGCCCTCGCTGGGCACGATGAGGATCTCGGTCAGCGGCCCCGCGCTGCACGACCCGGACAAGACGTACTCCTCGGCCTTGAAGCTCAGTCGGTGCGGTGCGGTGATGATGTCTTCGCGGATCATGTCGTAGCCGTCGCAGTTGGGGTCGACGACCGTTGTGCCGTCGGCGACGAGCACGACACCGGCTACTTCCAGGGTCTGCCAGTCAACGTGGACCGGCGCGATCGTCGTGGTCTGCACCATGTACTGGTTCCCGAGCAGCTTGAGCGGACGCCCCCGCATGGTCGTCGACTCGTCGATCGTGTAGGTGCCGACGAGGTGCGCCTTGCCGGACACAACCCCCTGGTGGTCGGCGATCTCGACGGTGGCCGCGATGGTCCCGTACGCGAACACGATGTCGGAGGTCTCCCCGTAGGCGTCCACGGTGCCCCCCGCGTTGAAGACGGCGGCGAAGGCGTACGTCTGCACGCCCTCGGCGGAGACGCTGCGGTTGACGCCGGCCGACACGACCAGCCCCTCGGTAGATGTCTCGCAGTAGACATCGGTCGAGTGCTCGTAGCGCTTGACGACCTGGTCAGCGCGAGCGGTGCTGATCGGAAGGACGGCAAGCAGTAGGCCGACGATCACGGCAGCGCCGAAGCGCCGGTGAGCAGCATGGGCATTCCCTTCGTACGGCGCCACCGGCGGGCGGTAAATCGCCACGTCCGACCGATTTTCGACCGGCGGAGCGCAACCCACGGGGAGCACCGCCTCGTACGGCCGGCTCGGCCAGATACGGGCCGTCAGCGCCAGCTGCTCCATGCGTGGTCGGGATACAGCCGCGCGACTGCCTCACGTAGCCAGTCCTGTTGCCGCTCGGACAGCAGCGGCCACGCGACCGCCAGGTCTCGGTCGTCCTTGGGCCGATGGTTGACCGCCTTGAACACCAGGACGATCTCGGGGTTGAGGTATCTGATGCCGTCGCTGTGCACCCAGGTGACGTCGTCGAGCGGCGCGCAGTGCCCTTCGTCTCGCTTGGACTGCCATAGGCCATCGACGCTGGGGGTCATCGGCAGGTCGATAATCCACGGTGCGGACGAGTGCTCGCGAATCCAGATCTGGCTCAGGTAGTTGAGCGGTTCGGGAAAGCGGTCGTTGATCGGACGCAGCGTTCCGCCGTCCTGGCTCCACAGGTGGTAGCGACCCTGCAGGTGCCGACGCAGGACAGGAACGTCCACCCCGAAGATCGACAGATCGACGTCCTCGTGCGGTCGCGGCACCTGCGTGAACGCCTCGATGGCGTAGCCGCCAACGATCCACCACGGTGCCTCGAAGCCCGCCAGGAGCGCTTTCACCCCAGCGGGCGACAGCGGCTCCCACGGCCCGTACAGGTGCTGCCAGTCGATGTCCTCCTGGTCCGGCTCGTGGGTCACCGAATCGCCAAACCCAGCAGGGACCGCGACCGCTCCGCCGGAGCTAGCCTGCTCGGCGCCGCGTCCCGCTGCCACGTCGGCCAGAGTAGGTGGTGCCGGGCTCAGGACCGTGCTCCGCGAAAGCGGTGGACTGGCGTCCGGTAGCCGCGGGAAGGTGGTCCAATGAGCCTCAGCATCCAGTGCCTCTGCGTCGACACCACCGATCCCTCCGAGCTGGCGACCTTCTGGGAGGGAGTTCTCGGCTGGCGCCGCACTTACGCTGACGAGGACGAAGTGGTGCTCGAACCACCGGCTGGCAGCACCGAAGACGGTGTCGTGCCGGACCTGGCGTTCCTTCGAGTGCCAGAGGAAAAGAGTGGCAAGAACCGTCTGCACCTGGATCTGCGGCCCGTCGACCATGCCGGGGAAGTCGAGCGTCTGGAGCGGCTCGGGGCGCGGCGGGTGGACGTCGGACAGGGCGCCGACGTCAGCTGGGTCGTGCTGGCGGATCCGGACGGGAATGAGTTCTGCGTCCTTCGTGCGTTGACGGCCGAGGAGCTGGCGGGGCGCTGAGCACCGTGGGCCCCGGAAGCCGGCTAGTCGTCCCGTCGGGTCGACTCCGCGGTGGTCGTCTGGGCGGCGATCAGCTGGGCGAGCAGGTCTTGGACGCGCCGCTTGATGTCGTCCCGGATAGGACGGACGGCTTCGATGTCTCGGCCGGCGGGGTCGTCGAGCTCCCAGTCTTCGTAGCGTTTGCCGGGGAAGATGGGGCAGGTGTCGCCGCACCCCATGGTGATGACGACGTCGGAATCATGGACGGCGTCGGTGGTGAGGACCGTGGGCGTGGCGCTGGTGATGTCGATTCCGTCTTCTGCCATCGCCCGGACGGCCACCGGGTTGAGTGCGGCGGCCGGCTCTGACCCTGCGCTGAGCACCGTGACCTCGCCTTCGGCTAGGTGGGCGAGGTAGCCGGCCGCCATCTGGGAGCGGCCCGCATTGTGCACACAGACGAACAACACCGTTGGCTTGTCGGCCACCGTTATGCCCTTCGGGATTGGCTCGGCCGCAGGGAGGACCTCGGGGTGGCCGGTTCTGCGGAAAGGTCGGCGGCAAGTCCGGCCGGGTCGGGATAGAGCAGCTTGAGTAGTGCGAAGCCGAGCACGCCGCCGACCAGCTGCATCAGCACGAACATCGGCACCGAGGCCGGTGCGATGCCGGCGAAGGTGTCGGAGAGCATGCGGGCCACGGTGACTGCCGGATTGGCGAAGCTGGTTGAGCTGGTGAACCAATAGGCGGCGGCGATATAGCTGCCGACGGCGTACGCGACGGCGTGACCGCGCCCGGAGCGAACAGCGCCGAAGACGACGAGCAGCAGGCCGAGCGTGGCAATCACCTCACCGAGCCACTGGCCGCCGCCGGAACGGTCGTGGGTGGCGATCGATACTGCGCCGAGACCGAACATCAAGTTCGCCACAACCGCTCCGACGGTGCCGCCGACCAGCTGGGCGCCGATGAGCGTCCCGGCCTCGGCCGTGCTGATGGCGCCGAAGGCCCGTTCCAGGAGGGTGACTACGGGGTTGAACGC
>DATHBP010000099.1:0-27464 GCA_035296085.1 Nocardioidaceae bacterium
GCCGGCTGCGCCGGCGCAGGCGGTGGGACGGCATCGCCCCAACCTGACGGTTCGTCTGGGCCACCGAGCACGGTGTCAGCGCCGAGCACGGGGTCAGCGCCCAGCGCTGTCTCAACGCCGCCGACCGCCGGGGCGTCGATGACCCCCAACCCAACTTCTGCGGCGTCGATCAGCCCGCCCGCCCCGACGGCAACGAGCACGTCGCCGGCTCCGCCCGAAACCACGAGCTCACCGCGCGTCCGCCGGCTGCTCGCGCAGCTCACGCTGGCCGACAAGGTGCGCCAGCTGCTCATCGTCGACTTCGCCGGTACATCAGTGCCGACCGCGATGATCCGACGCGTACGGCCCGGGGGAGTGATCTACTTCGCCGACAACCTTGTCGACGGGGCGCAAACGGCGCGGCTGTCTGCGCGGCTGCAGCGTGCGTCCAGCCGAGCCGGGCTGCCGCTGCTCGTGAGCGCCGACCAGGAGGGCGGCACGGTGACAAGGCTGCCCACGAGCGCCTCCCAGGTGCCCGGGGGGGCCACGTTCAACGGCGACGCTCGATGGGCGCGGCGCGTGGCAGTCCGGAGCGCCTCGGCCATGCTCCGTCTCGGCGTCAACCTCAACTTCGCACCGGTCGCGGACGTCAACACGGTGGGAGACGCAGGGGTCATCGGAGACCGTTCGTTCGGGTCGAAGCCCGAGCAGGTGTCCAGACTCGTCCGAGCGCAGGTCTGCGGCTATCACGACGGCGGAGTAGCCGCGACTGCGAAACACTTCCCCGGCCATGGCTCCACCCGCGTCGACAGCCACGTCGAGCTTCCGGTTCTCGCGGTGACGCGGCGTCAGTGGCGGCGCGTCGACCTGCCACCGTTCCAGGAGGCGATCGACGCCGGTGTCGACGCCGTCATGGTGGGGCACCTCGCCTTTCCCGCGCTGGACCGTACGGGCCGACCGGCGTCGCTGTCTCGGCCGATGGTCACCGGGTGGCTCCGGCAACGTCTCGGCTACGACGGCCTTGTCGTGACCGACTCACTCGCCATGGGAGCCGTCGCCTCGCGGGGCAGCAGCGCGGACGTGGCCGTGCAGGTGCTCTCTGCGGGTGTCGACGTGCTGCTCATGCCGCCAGACCCTGACGCCGTCGTACGTGGGGTGCTGCACGCCGTCCGGAACGGCCGACTGAGTCCCGCTCGTATCGACCAGTCGGTCGAGCGGGTGCTGTCGGTCAAGGACCGGCTCGGCTTGCTGGGTGCGCATCGCCGGCTGGCACAGTGCTGAGATGGCCCGAGTCTCTGGACCACGTTTAAGAGACGGGAAACTGCGCCTTTCCACTACTCTGAATCATGAAATGGATTTTGCTCATCGTGGCGGTTGTGGTGATTCTGGCAGTCATCGCCTGGGTGAGCAGCGGGCGGGCGAAGCCGCGCAGCGGATACTCGGCACAGATGAGCGATGTCGAGAAGGACGACGCCATGCGCCAGAACCAACGTCGGCAACAGGGTGCCGGCGGCGGGCTCAACTAGCCGTCGTCCAGCACCTCTCGCCTTCCCCTGTCGTTGATAAAGCCGACGCCACCGTCGGACGGTCTTGACGGCGACCCCGTGCATTGCGGCGTTGTCCCTGTCCAGCATGCCCGCGTCCGACAGCCGTAGGACGTCGTCGACAACGTACTGGGGTCGGATGTGGACCACGACCACATGCTGGCAGCGATCTCCGACAACGGTGCCGGGTGTGGGATTTGAACCCACACGCCCTTGCGGGCAATGGTGTTTGAGACCATCGCGTCTGCCATGTTCCGCCAACCCGGCCCGGCGCAATGATAAGGCCAATGCCCGCCTCCGCGACCTGCAGAGAGGCGGCTGAGCCTGCGGTTAGGTCACGAGTTGACAACGACGCGACGCTCGAACACCTCACGATGAGTGCTTTAGCTCCGGTTTGGCGCTAGATTGCCCCTACAACCGAGCTGGTGCGCCCTGGCGGCGCCCGGCGCTTCCTTGTGTTTCCCGGAGGGTCAATGATCAGCCCATCACGTACCTGGCGGACGGCGGCTGTCCTGGCTGCAGCCACCCTCACGCTGTCAGCCTGCGGCTCGAGCGACACCCCCGGTGCCGGCGAGAGCCCCACCGAGGCAGAGCCCACCGATACCGCTAGCTCTTCTCCATCACCTTCACCTACCGAGTCCGCCACTGGTGACGGGGGTGGCGGCAGCATGGCCAAGGGCGACGGTGTCCTGACCGTCGGCACGCTGTTGCCGCAGACCGGCAGCCTGGCATTCCTCGGCCCGCCCGAGTTCGCCGGCGTCGACCTCGCCGTCCAGGAGATCAACGATGCAGGTGGCGTGCTCGGCAAGCCAGTCGTGCAAGAGCGGGCGGACTCCGGCGACGGAACGCCGAACCTTGCGCCCGGTGAGACCAACAAGCTGCTCAACGCAGACGCCGACGTCATCGTCGGCGCCGCCTCGTCGAGCGTCTCGCTCTCCGTCATCGACAAGATCATCGGTGCGGGCGTCCTCCAGATCTCGCCGGCAAACACCTCGACCGCATTCGACACCTACAACGACAAGGGGCTCTACTTCCGCACTGCCCCGTCCGACGTCCTTCAAGGCGCGGTCATGGCGAACCTGGTGGCCGGTGACGGTTTCGACAATGTTGCGATATTGGCTCGCCAGGATTCCTACGGCGAGGCCCTTGCCAAGCAGGTCGACGAGGTCTTCACCTCCAACGGCGGCACCGTCGTCGACAATGTGCTCTACGACGCCGAGGCCTCCAACTTCTCCGCGGAGGTCAGCCAGATCGCCGGCAAGTCCCCTGAGGCCATCGTGCTGATCGCTTTCGATGAGACCACGAAGATCATCCCGGAGATGATCAAGAACGGTATCGGCCCCAAGGACGTGCAGATCTACTTCGTGGACGGCAACACCGCCGACTACTCGAAGGACTTCCCGCCGGGGACCCTCGAGGGTGTACGCGCCACGTATCCGGGTGCTGAGCTGACGGCGGACTTCCGAAAGGAGCTCCTGAAGGCTGACCCCAAGCTGACCGAGTTCACCTACGGGCCTGAGTCCTATGACGCGACGATGCTCACCGCGCTCGCGGCGACGGCCGCGGAGAACGACTCCGGCGAGGCGATCGCGTCGCAGATGCAGGCCGTGTCCATCGGCGGCACCAAGTGCTCGGGCTACGCGGAGTGTGCGGAGATGCTGGAGAAGGGCGAAGACATCGACTACGAGGGTGTCTCTGGCCCGATCGACTTCAACGACACGGGCAGCCCGTCGGCTGCCACGATCGGCATCTTCGAATACGTCGCCGACAACACCTACGAGCCGGTCAGGTACGTCACCGGCCAGATTTAGCCGGACCGCAAAAGCGAGAAGGGGCTCAGCCGCGGTGGCTGGGCCCCTTCTTCGTGCGCGATCTCAAGCCTTGGCGAGCGTGCCGAGGTAGAGCTCGATGACCTTCGGGTCGTTGATGAGGTCGCGGCCGCTCGCTGTGTAGGCGTTGCGGCCCTGGTCCAGCACGTATCCGCGGTCGCAGATCTGCAGACAGCGGCGGGCGTTCTGCTCCACCATGATTACCGAGACACCGGCCTTGTTGATCCGCCGTGTTTGCACGAACACCTCGTCCTGCATCACCGGCGACAGCCCGGCCGACGGCTCGTCCAGCAGCAGCACCGACGGCTCCATCATCAGCGCCCGGCCCATGGCCACCATCTGGCGCTCACCGCCGGACAACGACCCCGCCCGCTGCTTGCGCCGGTCGGCCAGCGCAGGGAACAGCTCGGCTACCACGGCGAACCGCTCGGAGAAGCGCTTGGGCGCCTGGTAGGTGCCCATCTCCAGGTTCTCCTCGATCGTCAGCGTCGGAAAGACGTTGTTGTTCTGGGGGACGAAGCCGATGCCCTGTGACACCAGGCGGTCGGCGCGCGCGTTGGTCACGTCGGTCCCGTTGAGGCAGACGGTGCCTTCGCGTACATGCACCAGACCGAACAGCGCTTTGAGCAGGGTCGACTTGCCCGCGCCGTTCGGCCCGATGATTCCGACCAGCTCCCCGGGCTGGCAGTAGAGGTCGGTGGAGTTCAAGATGTTGACTCCTGGGACATAGCCAGCAGTCACCTTGTCGGCACGGAGCACGGCACCCTCGGCGCCGCTCAGGTGCGCGGATCGGTCTGCGTCCTCGTCCGTGGAGGTGCCGTCGGCAGGGTGTACGCCTTCAATGCCGCCGGAGACCGTGCTCATGCGCGTTCACCACCATCCGTGGCTCCCACGCCGGTGGCAGTCGCGCCGCCGCTGGTGGTGCTTGCCTGCTCGTCCTCGTCGAGGTCGGCGTCCAGGGAGGTGTCGTGGCGGGCGCCGAGGTAGGCGTCGATGACGCGAGTGTCCGCCATCACGGCGGTGGGAGGCCCTTCGGCGATGATCTTGCCTTCCGCCATGACGATCACCCAGTCGGAGATGTCGCGGACCATGTCCATGTCGTGCTCGACGAAGAGCACGGTCATGCCGTCGTCACGCAAGGACTTCACGTGCTGGAGAAGAGTCTGCTTCAGAGCCGGGTTGACCCCCGCCATCGGCTCGTCGAGCATCACCAGCTCCGGCTCGACCATCAGCGCCCGGGCCATCTCCAACAGCTTGCGTTGCCCACCCGACAGCGACCCGGCGAAGTCCTGGGCCTTCGCGTCGAGCTTGAAACGGTCGAGCAGCGACTGTGCGCGAGCGGTGTTCTCGCGTTCCTGGCCACGCCACGACATCGGGAACATCGCGCCGAGCAGCCGTTCACCTTTTTGCCCGGTGGCCCCGAGGCGCATGTTCTCCATCACCGTGAGGCGGCTCAACGCCTTCGTCAGCTGGAAGGTGCGCACCATTCCCCGGCGGGCGACCTTGTAGGCGGAGACACCGGATAGCGAGTTGCCGTTGAACGTCCAGCTGCCGGTGTCGGGCTTGTCAAAGCCGGTGAGCAGGTTGAAGAACGTCGTCTTGCCGGCTCCGTTCGGGCCGATCAGCGCCGTGATGACACCGCGCTGAACCTCGACGTGGTCAACGTCGACCGCGGTGAGGCCACCAAAGCGGCGGACCACCTTGTCGGCAACTAGCACTGGATCTGGCTTTGCCGCGCCCGGCTCGTGGGCCACATCGGCGAGCGCCGCTACCGCGGTGGTGTCAGCGGGCATCGAGGGCGATCTCCCTTCGGTCGCCGAAGATCCCCTGCGGACGGTAGATCATGAGCAGCATCAGCGCCAGCCCCATGACGATGAACCGCACGAGGCTGGCTTGGTTCTGGGTCATCAGCCACTCCGGGATCAGGCGGTGGTCGGGGTTGGTTGCCTGGTCGAAGAAGCCGCCCAGGAGTGAGATGAGACCCCAGAAGATGATGGCGCCCACCACAGGGCCGAACACTCGCGCGGCCCCGCCGAGGATCAGGACCGTGTATGCGAAGAACGTCGTGTCGGTGGCGAAGTTGTCCGGGTTGATGGCTGCCTGCCCGAGGGCGTAGATAAAGCCCGCGAGCGCACCGAAGAGACCGCCGATGATGAGTGACTGCATCTTGTAGGAGTAGACGTTCTTGCCGAGGCTCCGGACGGCGTCCTCGTCTTCACGGATCGCCTTGAGCACCCGGCCCCACGGGCTCCGCATCAACGCCCACACGACCAGGCAGCTCAGCGCGACCAAGATCCAGCCGACGAGCACAACCCACGCGTCCGGCGCGCGGTAGGTGAGCGGTCCCGCACCTACCGAGGAGCTGAACGGGTTGAGGCTTGCGAACGTGCCCGAGAACTCCTGCAAGCCGTCCCTGCCGCCGAAGTACTCGCTCATCGTGACCGAGCCGAGGAAGAGCCGGATGATCTCCGAGGCCGCGATGGTGACGATGGCCAGGTAGTCCGCCCGCAGCCGAAGGGTCGGCACCCCCAGCAGCAACGCCAGCACCACCGTTGCGGCGAGCCCGACGGCGATGCCCAGCCAGAACGAGAGGCCGAACGTCGCGACGATCGAGGCCATCCCGTACCCGGCGACGGCCATGAAGCCGGCCTGGCCGAAGTTCAACAGCCCGGTGTAGCCGAAGTGGACGTTGAGGCCGATGGCAGCCAGCGCGAACACGATGGCATCCGGGCCGACCGCGCTTTGCAGCCCGTTGCTGATGATCGAGCCCCAGTCCATGCCGCCCCTCCTCCCTGACCTAGTGGCTCAGCCGACCCGCTCGGCCCGACCCAAAAGGCCCTGGGGTCGAACGAGCAGGATGAGAATGAGGATGCCCAAGGCGCCCACGTACTTGAGCTCCGGCGGGATCACCACTGTGGAGACCTCGATGAAGATGCCGACGATGATGCTGCCGATCATCGCGCCCCAGATGGTGCCGAGCCCGCCGAGGGTGACTGCGGCGAAGACGAGCAGCAGGACCTTGAGCCCCATCTGGTACTCGACCTGCTGGGTGAGCCCGAGCAGGACGCCGGACAGGCCGGCCAGCGCCGTCCCCGCGACCCACACCACCGAGATCACCCGGTCGACGTCGATGCCAGACGCCGATGCCAGCGCTGGGTTGTCGGAGACAGCGCGCGTCGCCTTGCCGATGCGGGTGCGCTGCAAGGCCAGGGACACCGCAACCAGGACCACCACGCAGATCACCATGGTGGTAAGCCCTGCGGGCGTGAGCGGGACCGGAGACCAGCTGATAGAGGTCTGGGTCGTGTACTGGTTGTAGCTTCGCGTCTCGCCGCCGAAGATGTACTGGTAGAGGTTGCGCAAGAAGATCGCCACCCCGATGCTGACGATCATCATCGCGATGATCCCGGTCCCGCGGCGGCGCAACGGTCGCCAGAAACCCGCGTCCTGGACGTAGCCGAAGACGCCGGACATGACGGTCGCGAGCACGGCGGCTGCGATCACGGGCATGTCCAGCAGCTGGTTGAAGCCGTAGGCCACGAGGGCGCCGAACGTGATCAGCTCGCCGTGGGAGAAGTTCGTCAATCCGGTCGTTCCGAACACCACGGACAGACCGAGCGACGCCAGCGCCAGCATGAGCCCGAACAACAGCCCGTTGGCGAGCAGCTCTGGGATCCGGTCGGTGTCGGTGGCGACGTCACGCGTGTCCGGCCCGATAGGGAACTGGACCGTTGCATCGAAACCGAAAACCTGAACTTCGTTCTCGACATCGTCGGGGTTTCGCAGCTTCGTGCCTTCAGGCAGCGTGGCGGTGTCGATCTTGACGATGAAGGTGCCACTCCCCGGAACCTCGATCGAGAACTCGCCTTGTGCGTCGGTCTGGTCGGTGCCGATCTCGGCGCCCTTTTCGTCGGTGACGGTGACAGCGACGCCAGGGACCGGTTTGGGCTTGTCCGCCTCGGTCGTGTCGGTCAACTTGCCGTTGATGTGGATTGCTTCCTCGCCGGCCGCGGCGGTTCCGTACGACGGGGCAGCGGCCGCTGCCGCGCTGGAGCTCACAGTTGCGACGAGGACAGTCCCCGCGCCGATAAGGAGCAGCAGGATCGCAACTAGCCGCACGCGCACGGTTGGCTCCTGGAGTGCCTCGGGGGCGAGGAAGGGTGCTGGCGGGGAGCATAGCGATCGCGGCGCAACGCGTCATCGGGTGCTGCACGAGTCGCCCAGCGCAGGCGCCGCGTGAGCACCGGACCTCAGCAACTCCGCACCCGCCTTTCGCCATCTCGCTGCCCGTTGTACGTTCGTGACTTCCGTCGGCCTGAGATGTTCGCCGGTCGCGGTGGGACGAGCAGGAGCCGTACGCAACGGACGACAAGGAGCCATGTGGTGCCACTCAGCCCCGTGCACGTTCGTGATGCGCTTCCCGAGGACGCCTTCGCACTGCTCGACGCCTGGTTCGAGTCCCTCGGCGGCGCCGCGCACATCGACGAGGCGCCCCGTGCGCAGCAGGTGGCCGCAGCCGTCGCACGCGTTCTGGCCGAGCCGGCCGAGCGTCTCGTGGTCGGCATCGTCGACGACGAGGTGGCCGGAATGGCCTACTTCCGCCGTGCGGCCCTCACCCCGATCCACGACGACGACGCCGTTCACGTCAGCCACCTCCACGTGCGTCGGGCGTTCCGCCGACGGGGGGTGACCAAGGCGCTGCTCGGTGAGGCCGCGCTGTGGAGTGAGGAGAAGGACTCCCGGCACGTGATGGTCACCGCTGCTTCGCGGTCACGGGACTTCCACCGGTTCCTCGCTCGCCTGGGGCTCACTCAGGTGGCCCTCGTCCGTGGGTCGACCACTGCCAGCCTGCGCCTGCGGCTCGCCGCAGCCCAGGCGAGCGCCGGAACTGCGCCCGTCCTCGTGACCCGCAGAACGCTGGGTCGGCGGCGCGCCGGGCGTCACGGCGTCGCGGCGGTTCCCGGCAGCAGCTGAGTGGTGATCCGCGCGGTGCAGATGCGCCGCTGCTCGTCGTCTGTGATGACCACTTCGTAGCACGCCACCCGCCGCCCCCGATGGAGCGCGGTGGCTACCCCTGTCACGACACCGCCTCGAACCGCCCGGTGGTGGGTGGCGTTGATGTCCACACCCACGGCGACCAGCCCGGGGGCCCCGTGCAGAGTGGCACCGTGCAGCGTGGCACCGATTGAGCCGAGGCTCTCGGCCAGCACACAGGACGCCCCGCCGTGTAGCAGGCCGGACGGTTGAGTGTTCCCGGCAACCGGCAGTGTCCCGACAACCCGGTCCGGTGCCGCCTCGGTGACGACGATGCCCAGCCGTTCGTGGATCGGCACCTCGGGAAGGCGCGCATCTTCAACGCCGCTGTGGTCGTCGTTCACGTTCGTGCTCCTCGTGGCAGATCGTTGTCGACCGCCCAGACTAAGGTCGACGTCGTGTCAGCCACCGCGCCGCCACCGGCTGCCCCCCCGCACCGCCGGCTGCTGCTGCTCGATGGGCACTCCCTGGCATACCGGGCGTTCTTCGCGCTGCCGGTGGAGAACTTCTCGACAAAGACCGGACAACCCACCAACGCCGTCTTCGGCTTCACGTCGATGCTCATCAACGTCCTGCGCGACGAGGCTCCCACCCACATCGCCGTTGCCTTCGACGTCTCCCGAGACACGTTTCGTGCCACGGAATACGCCGACTACAAGGCCAACCGGTCGACGTCGCCGGTCGAGTTCGGCGGGCAGGTGTCGCTCGTCAAGGAAGTACTCGACGCGCTGCGCATCGTCCAAGTCGCCAAAGAGGGCTACGAAGCTGACGACGTCATCGCCACCCTCGCGAGCCAGGCGGCAGCGGACGGCTTCGACGTCTTGATCTGCACCGGCGACCGCGACGCCTTCCAGCTGGTCAGTGACCGGGTGACCGTGCTCTACCCCCGCAAGGGGGTGTCCGATCTCGCGCGCATCACACCGGCAGAGGTGGAGCTCCGCTACGGCATCGGCCCGATGCGTTATCCCGACCTCGCGGCACTGGTGGGTGAGACCAGCGACAACCTGCCCGGCGTTCCCGGTGTCGGACCGAAGACGGCGGCCAAGTGGATCACCCAGTTCGGCTCCCTCGACGCCATCGTCGACCAGGTCGACAAGATCCCCGGCAAAGCCGGCGATGCGTTGCGGCAGCATCTGGCCGCCGTCATCCGCAACCGGCGTATCAACCAGCTGGTCTGCGACCTGGCGCTCCCGGTCCTACCCGCCGACCTGGTGCTGCAGCCATGGGACCGCGACGAGGTCCACCGGATCTTCGACGGGCTGGAGTTCCGCGTCCTCCGGGACCGCTTGTTCCAGACGCTCACCGCGGTCGACGAGACCGACCCTGAGGCTGGCTTCTCCCTGGACGGCGTGCAGCTGGCACCTGGTGAGCTTGGAGCGTGGCTGGCAGACAACACCACGGCGAGCATCCGAGCCGGCCTCCAGGTCGTCGGGTCCTGGGGCCAGGGCACAGGTGACGTCTGGTCCGTCGCGGTCGCCACTGCAGCCGGGGCGGCCGCGTGGTTCGACACAGCGGAGTGGACCGAGTCGGACGAGACCGCCTGGGCACGTTGGCTCGCCGATCCCGAGCGACCCAAGGCCCTGCATGACGCCAAGGGACCACTGCTGGCAATGCAGGCTCGCGGCTGGCGGCTCGCTGGGCTGACGAGCGACACCGCGCTGTCCGCCTATCTCGTGCGCCCCGACCAACGCTCCTACGACCTTGCGGACCTCACGGTGCGCTATCTCAAGCGGGAGCTGCGCAGTGACGATGACGACAGCGGCCAGCTCAGTTTCGAGGCCGCCGGCGACGACGCTTCAGCGGCACGGTACGCGATGCTGCGCGCCCGCGCTGTCGTCGACCTCGCCGAGGCGCTCGACAGCGAGCTGAAACGCCAGGAGGGAGCAGCGCTGCTGCGCGAGGTCGAGCTGCCGTTGGTCTCCGTGCTCGCCGGCATCGAGGCGGTTGGCATCTGCGCCGACGTCGACCACCTCTCGAGCCTGGAGTCCCACTTCGCCGCGGCGGTCAAGGACGCAGCTGAGTCGGCGTACGCACTGATCGGCAAGGAGATCAACCTCGGCTCGCCGAAGCAGCTCCAGGTCGTGCTGTTCGACGAGCTGGGCATGCCCAAGACCAAGCGCACCAAGACCGGATACACGACCGACGCCGACGCGTTGCAGTCACTGTTCACGAAGACCGAGCACCCGTTCCTGTCCAGCCTGCTCGCCCACCGCGACGCCTCACGCTTGCGTCAGACCGTCGAGGGCCTGCTCAAGTCCATCGCGGACGACGGCAGGATTCACACGACGTTCAACCAGCTCATCGCCGCGACCGGGCGGCTGTCGTCGACTGACCCGAACCTGCAGAACATCCCCATCCGCACCGAGGAGGGCCGCCGCATTCGGGAGGCGTTCGTCGTCGGCGCGGGCTACGACTGCCTGCTGACCGCCGACTACAGCCAGATCGAGATGCGCATCATGGCGCACCTGTCGTGTGACGACGGGCTGATCGACGCGTTCTGCTCCGGCGCCGACTTCCACCAGGTCATGGCCGCCCGAGTGTTCGACGTCGCGGCCGAGGACGTCAGCCCGGCGATGCGGGCGAAGATCAAGGCGATGAACTATGGGCTCGCCTACGGATTGTCGGCCTACGGCCTCTCCCAACAGCTTGGCATCGACACCGGCGAGGCAAAGGGCCTGATGGAGGAGTACTTCGAGCGTTTCGGCGGCGTGCGGCGCTACCTCCACGGCGTCGTCGACGAGGCGCGGCGTACGGGCTTCACGGAGACGTTGCTCGGGCGGCGTCGTTATCTGCCCGACCTGACGTCGGACAACCGGCAGCGCCGCGAGATGGCTGAGCGGATGGCGTTGAACGCCCCCATCCAAGGCTCGGCCGCCGACCTGATCAAGGTGGCCATGCTCGGCGTCGACACTGCGCTGCGCGAGGCTCGCCTCTCCTCGCGGATGCTGCTGCAGGTGCACGACGAACTGGTCCTCGAGGTAGCGCCGGGCGAGCGGTCGGCCGTCGAAGACATCGTCCGCCAGAAGATGGCCTCAGCCGCCGACCTCACCGTTCCGCTCGACGTGTCCGTCGGCGTGGGACGGACCTGGCAGGACGCCGGTCACTGACGGCATCGCGGTCTCGGCGGCGTCGCTCGTGCCTGGACCGCTCAGGTGGTCTCGCGAAGAGTGGTGACGAAGATCGCCGTGCCCGGCATCAGGGCGCCTCGCAGCGGCGACCACGCGCCCCAGACCCGCTCGTGCCCAGCGGGCCACTCCGGCTCGACGAGGTCTTGGAGTACGAAGTCACCGGCCGTGAGCGCTCGCACCCAGTCGCCCAGCGTGCGGTGGTGCTCGACGTACGTGGCGGCGCCTGAGGCGTCCTCCTCCACATAGGGCGTCCGGTCGAAGTAAGACCTGCCCAGCACGAGACCTGCCTCCCCGGGGTCGTCTGGAAACGCCCAGCGCAGCGGATGCGTGACGGAGAAGACCCAGCTGCTGCCGGGGCGCAGCACCCGCGCCACCTCCCGGAAGACCGCAGCGACGTCCGCGACGAACGGCAGTGCCCCGAACGCCGAGCACGCCATGTCGAAGCTGGCATCGGCGAACGGGAGCTGCTCGGCATTGGCGCACACAACCGGCACCACGGTCGCGGTCCTGACGTCCAGCTGAGCGCTGATGGCGAGCTGGCGTGTGGAGACGTCCAGGCCGAAGGCGCGGGCGCCGTTCCTGCGCAGCCAGCGCGAGCACTGTGCCGCCCCGCAGCCGACCTCGAGCACCCGCAGGCCGGCGACGTCCCCGAGCAGCGTCACCGCCGACTCGTCCAACCCTTCGGGGGACCAGATGAACCGGGCGTCGCCGAGGAACTCTCCGTGTTCTCGCTGGTAGTCCTCGGCGCCGGCGTTCCAGTCGTCACGGTTGGCCCGCATCGTCTCCGCCGCTGAAACCGGGCGGTGCAGCACCCGACCCGGAACACGCGGCGTCGGCAGCTCCGCGGGCACGGGCGGAGACTAGCTCGCGTTGACCGCGTGCTCGCGGCCCACGTATTCTGTCCGGTGCGCTGTGGGCCTGCGCGACCTCAGACCGAGCAGGCTCGTGCACGTCTTTGTCGGCCAGGTTGTCGAGTCGTCGACGACTCGGTCCTTTCGGCACCTACGCTCACCGGCTCGCCGCGCGCCCGGCTTGACTATCCACCCCCATCGGAGTCCCCCCGCACATGACGACCAGCATCGAGGCACCTCCTGCTGTACCCGAAACCCCGCAGGTTGCGATCAACGACATCGGGTCGGAGGAAGCGTTCCTCGCCGCCATCGACGAGACCATCAAGTACTTCAACGACGGCGACATCGTGGACGGCACGATCGTCAAGGTGGACCGTGACGAGGTGCTGCTCGACATCGGCTACAAGACCGAAGGCGTCATCCCCTCGCGCGAGCTGTCGATCAAGCACGACGTCGACCCCAACGAGGTCGTCTCTGTCGGTGACAAGGTCGAGGCGCTCGTACTGCAGAAGGAGGACAAGGACGGCCGGCTGATCCTGTCCAAGAAGCGCGCGCAGTACGAGCGGGCGTGGGGCACGATCGAGGCAAAGAAGGAAGCCGACGAGGTCGTCGTCGGCACGGTCATCGAGGTCGTTAAGGGTGGGCTCATCCTCGACATCGGTCTGCGCGGCTTCCTGCCGGCGTCGCTCGTCGAGATGCGGCGGGTGCGCGACCTCCAGCCCTACGTCGGGCAGGAGATCGAGGCGAAGATCATCGAGCTCGACAAGAACCGCAACAATGTCGTGCTGTCGCGGCGGGCGTGGCTCGAGCAGACGCAGTCAGAGGTGCGTCAGGGCTTCCTCACCCAGCTGCAGAAGGGCCAGATCCGCAGCGGGGTCGTGTCGTCCATCGTCAACTTCGGCGCTTTCGTCGACCTGGGCGGTGTCGACGGGCTCGTGCACGTCTCCGAGCTGTCCTGGAAGCACATCGACCACCCGAGCGAAGTGGTCGAGGTCGGCCAGGAGGTCACGGTCGAGGTCCTCGACGTCGATATGGACCGCGAGCGTGTGTCGCTGTCGCTCAAGGCGACGCAAGAAGACCCCTGGCAGCAGTTCGCCCGGACTCACCAGATCGGTCAGATCGTGCCTGGCAAGGTCACCAAGCTGGTGCCGTTCGGTTCGTTCGTCCGGGTCGAAGAAGGCATCGAGGGGCTCGTGCACATCTCTGAGCTCGCCGAGCGGCACGTGGAGATTCCCGAGCAGATCGTGCAGGTCAACGACGACGTCATGGTCAAGATCATCGACATCGACCTCGAACGCCGGCGGATCTCCCTGTCGCTGAAGCAGGCCAATGACAGCTCCGCGAGCGACGAGGACTTCGACCCGACTCTCTACGGCATGGCAGCGTCCTACGACGATTCGGGCAACTACCTCTACCCCGAGGGCTTCGACCCCGACACGGGAGAATGGCTCGAGGGCTTCGACGAGCAGCGAGCTGTCTGGGAGCGTCAGTACGCTGAGGCGCACGCGCGCTGGGAGGCGCACAAGCGCCAGGTCGAGGAGTCCCAGAACGCCGACGAGGGGACCGGTGAGGCGACGTCGTACTCTTCGGTGCCGCCAGCCGAGGCTGCCGAGGGCGCCGAGGAAGCCGACGCACCGGTCACGCCGGCGGCCCCCCGCCCCGACGCCGGTGGCGGCCTGGCCTCCGACGAGGCGCTGCAGGCATTGCGCGAGAAGCTCACCGGGGGCTGAGCGCCGCTCGAGCAGACAGGTCGCGCCAGAGCGCCTCGACCTGCTCTGACAGCGAATCCGTCCCCCCCGAGTTGTCCAGCACGACGTCGGCGACGGCGCGTCGTTGTTCCCGGCTGGCTTGGGTCCTGATTCGGCTCCAGGCGTCGTCCGCGCTCATGCCGCGACCGAGCAGCCGGCGTACGGCTTCGTCCTCTGCGATGTCGACCACGACTACGACGTCGAAGCCGTCGGCAGCGGTCTCGACGAGCAGTGGGATCTCGTGCACGACGACCGCCTGGGGGTCGGCTTGCGCCTCGAGCTCCTTGGCTCGGGCGCGGACCCGGGGGTGGATGATCGTTTCGAGCCTGCGCCTGGCCGCTTCGTCGGCGAACACCAGCTCGGCGAGCGTCGCCCGGTTCACCGAGCCGTCCGCCGAGAGCACGCTAGGCCCGAACTCGTCGAGCAGGGCAGCGCAGCCATCAGTTCCGGGTTCGACGACTTCGTGGGCCAGCCGGTCCGCGTCGATGACCATGGCACCACGGGCGGCTAGCAGCCGCGAGACAGTGCTCTTCCCGGCGCCGATGCCCCCGGTCAGGCCGACACGCAGCATGCCGTCAGCGTTTCACGCGTCCCTGCAGCGGGCGTAGCCGGCTTCGCGCGCCGAGTGGCGCGAACTGGCTGGTTTCCGAAACGTTTTCCGGCCACTTTGCGCCACTCGCGGGTTGCGTGCGGCCAGTTTGCGCCACTCGCCAGCAGATGCCCGCAGGTTGCCAGGCGGCGATGTCGGGGTCAGGCGGCGATGTCTGGGTCAGCCGACTCGCGCAGCATGGCTAGCGACTCACGCTCGATCTGGCGTACGCGCTCGGCGGAGATGCCGTGGCGGGCACCGATGTCGGCCAGCTTGTGCTGGCGGCCGTCGACCAGGCCGTAGCGGCAGCGGATGACGTCGGCGGCGCGTTCGTCGAGCCCGTCGACCAGCGAGTCGAGGCGTTCGCGCCACTCCGCGTCGAGCAGCGCGGCGTCGGGACCTGGGGTCGTCTCGCGCGCAACCAGGTCGCCCAGTGAGGTGTCACCGTCGTCGTCAACCGGAGTGTCGAGGCTGACGTGGTCTCGACCCCAGCGCATCAGGTCGATGACCCGGTCGATGTCCATGCCGAGCTCGGCTGCGATCTCCTCGGGTTCTGCGGAGCGGCCGAGCTGGCGTTCGAGGGTACGTCGAGCCGAACCGATCTGGTTGAGCTCTTCGACGACATGGACGGGGAGCCGCACGACTCGGGCTTGCTGGGCGATGCCTCGGGTCACGGCCTGGCGCACCCACCAGGTGGCGTAAGTCGAGAACTTGTAGCCCTTGGCGTAGTCGAACTTCTCGACCGCCCGGATCAGCCCCGTGTTGCCTTCTTGCACCAGGTCGAGCAGCGGCATCTGCGAGCGGCCGTAGCGTCGGGCGATGGACACCACCAGACGAAGGTTGGCGGTCACGAAGCGTTGCTGGGCGCGCTGGCCCTCGGCGGCGAGCCACTCGAGCTCGTCACGGGAGGCGTAACCTGGCGCGCCACCCTTGCGGCGGCCGACCCGGCCCTGCGCCAGGAGATGCTCGGCGAGCAGCCCGGCTTCGATGGTCTTCGACAGCTCCACTTCGGCCGCGGCGTCGAGCAGCGGCGTGCGCGCGATCTCGTCGAGATACTGGCCGACGCTGTCGCGCCCGTCGGTCGCCTCGTGGGAACGCGTCCGATCCGTCACTGGTACTGCCTCCGGTCTGCTCGACTGCGGGCAACTCCGCGGGCCGGACCAGCACTGCGCTGGTCGACCACACAGTGAAACGCACGAGCGCGCCGGGAGATTCCAGGTTTACGACGTTTCGTCGCTCGTGGCGGGCGGCGGTAGCGGCTCGTGCGGAGCGTCGAGGACGTCGATCACCCATGCGGAGGTGAAAGCGCGCTCTCGCCACGCATCGTAGCGCCCTGAAGGCCCTGCGTGACCAGCTTCCATCTCAATTTTTAGCAGAATCGGGCGATTCCCGGTGTTCATCGTCCGCAGCCTGGCCACCCATTTCGCCGGTTCCACATAGAGCACCCGGGTGTCGTTGAAGCTGGTGACGGCGAGGATCGCCGGGTAGTCCTTCGCCGCCACGTTCTCATACGGCGAGTAGGACTTGATGTACGCGTACGCCTCCGGGTCGTGCAACGGGTCGCCCCACTCCTCCCACTCCGTGACGGTCAACGGCAGTGACGGATCGAGGATCGAGGTGAGCGCGTCCACGAACGGCACCTCGGCCACGATGCCGGCGAACAGCTCCGGGGCCAGGTTCGCGACGGCGCCCATGAGCAGCCCGCCGGCGCTCCCGCCCTGGGCAACGAGCCGCGCCGGGGTCGTCCAGCCGCTGTCCAGCAGGTGCCTTGCGCAGGTCACGAAGTCGGTGAACGTATTGCGCTTCGCGCCGAGCTTGCCCTCTTCGTACCAGCGCCGGCCCATCTCGCCGCCGCCGCGGACGTGGGCGATCACGAACACGACCCCTCGGTCGAGCAACGACAGCCGCGGGATGGCGAAGGACGGGTCGATGCTGATCTCGTAGGAGCCGTACCCGTAGAGCAGCACCGGGGCGTTGCCGTCTCGGCCCACGTCCCGGCGGCGCACGATCGACATCGGGATCTTCGTCCCGTCCTCGGCGGTCGCCCACTCCCGATGCTGCACATAGTGGCTGGGGTCGTAGCCGCCGAGAACCGGCTGTTGCTTGAGCAGCGTCCGCTGCCCGGTGGGTAGATGGAAGTCGTACACCGAGGACGGCGTGACGAACGAGGTGTACGCGAAGCGGAACGTCGGCTGGTCGAATTCCGGGTTGCCCGCCGGGCCGGCGCTGTAGAGCTCCTCGTCGAACTCGATCTCGTAAGGGTCGCCGTAACCGTCCGCAACAAGGGGAAGGACTCGCAGCCCGGTGAGGCCCTGCTGTCGATGGCTCACCACCACGTGCGTCGCGAACGCATCGACACCGAGCAGCCGGGTGCTGTGGTCGCCGGCGATCAGTGGCCGCCAGTTGTGCGGGCCAGGGTCCTCGACCGGCGCCTCGGCCAGTGCGAAGTTCTCCGCACCGTCGTTGTGCAGCACCAGGAAGCGGTCCTCACCCGCTACGACCGCGTGCTCGACGCCGTACTCGATGCCGTGCCGCCGCTCGGCCAGCATCTGGAACTCGGCATCTGACGCCGCCGAGTCGAGGAACCGGATCTCGCTGGTTGTCACCGAGGACACGTCGACGAAGACGAAGCGGTCGCTTCGTGAGCTGCTGACGTGCACCCCGAACATCTCGTCCGGCTCCTCGTGCACGATCTCGTCCTGCTCGGCGGCGGTTCCCAGCCGGTGGCGCCACACCCGGTACGGCCGCCACGCCTCGTTGACCGTGACATAGAAGAGGCTCTCGTTGTCGGCGGTCCATGCCGACCCGTACTGGGCGCCGGGAATCTCGTCCGTCAGCAGCTCGCCGGTCGTCAGGTCCTTGAACCGCACGGTGAACCGTTCGTCGCCGCGGAGGTCTACGGAGAAGGCGAGTAGTGAGCCGTCCGGGCTGACGTCGAAGGTTCCGAGCGCGAAGAACTCGCCGCCTTCGGCCAACACGTTGCCGTCCAGCAGCACCTGCTCGCCGTCGACGACCTCGCCGGGCTCCGGCGCCGGCGGAGTGCGGTCGTCCGGGGCGCGGACCGGACAGCGACAGTGGATCGCGTACTGCTTGCCCTCCTCGGTCCGGCTGTAGTACCACCACGCTCCCTTGCGGGCCGGCACGGACAGGTCCGTCTCCTGCGTCCGCTCCTTGATCTCCGTGAAGAGTCGCTCGCGCAGCCCAGCGAGCCGGCCCGTCAGTGCCTCTGTGTAGGCGTTCTCCGCCTCCAGGTGGGCACGCACCTCACGGTTCGACTTGTCCCGCAGCCACTCGTAAGGGTCGACAACCGTGTCGCCGTGAAAGCTGCGCTCGTGGGGGCGCTGCGCTGCGATCGGGGGAGCGGGCGTGGCGATGGTGTCCTGGGTCATGGCCCGCGACGCTACCCGGTCAGCATTCCGGGCCGGCTCGTCGGCGTCAGAATGCTCTCATGTCGGCGCCAGCGATCGACCTGAACGCCGATCTCGGCGAAGGTGTGACCGATGACGACGCCCTGCTCGAGGTTGTGACGAGTGCCAACGTGGCGTGCGGCTTCCACGCCGGGGATGTGGCGACCATGCGGCGGGTGTGCGAAGGCGCCAAGGCGCGGGGCGTGCGGATCGGCGCTCAGGTCTCCTACCGCGACCGAGCAGGCTTCGGTCGGCGCGACCTGGAGGTTGACCGGGTGACGCTGCGCGCCGATGTCGCCGAGCAGCTGGGCGCCTTGGCGGAGATCGCCGAGCAGAGCGGCGCGACCGTGCGCTACGTCAAGCCGCACGGTGCCCTCTACAACCGAGCCGGATGGGACGACGAGCAAGCCGGTGCCGTCATCGACGCAGTCCGCGCGCATGGACCGCTGCCCGTGCTGGGGCTGCCGGGCGCACGGCTGCTGGCAGCCGCCGAGAGAGCAGGTCTCACCGCGGTGGCGGAGGCGTTCGCGGACCGCGCCTACACCGCTGTCGGGACACTGGTCCCTCGCAACGTCCCCGGTGCGGTGATCAGCGACCCGGGCGAGGTGGCTGATCGGGCCGTGCGGATCGCGCTGACCGGCCGCGTTGCCAGCATCGACGGCGTCGAGGTGGCGACTCCCGCCCGCTCGATCTGCCTACACGGCGACACGCCCCATGCCGCCGAGCTCGCGGCCCGGGTCCGCGCTGCCCTCGCTGCCGCCGGCGTGCTGGTGCGGGCGTTCACGTGACGGAGGTCGGATGAGGGTCATCCGGGTCGGTGAACACGCGCTGCTCGTCGAGGTCGACGACTTCGCGGAGGCCCAGGCGCTGTATGCGCAGGCGCAGAAGTACTGCTCCGCCGTCGACGTGGTGCCCGGCGCGCGCACCGTGCTGTTCGACGGGGTCGGCGACCCCGACGCGCTCGCCGAGCAGCTGCCCGGTTGGTCGCTGACCGCTGCGGAGACCCTGAGCGGCCCCGTGGTCGAGGTCCCTACCCGCTACGACGGTGACGACCTTACGGAGGTGGCCCGGCACTGGGGGAGCAGCCCGGCCGAGGTGGTGCGCACGCACTCGGAGACGCTCTTCACGGTCGCCTTCTGCGGCTTCGCGCCGGGGTTCGCGTACTGCATCGGGCTGCCCGTACAGCTCGCGGTTCCGCGCCGCGCCTCGCCGCGTTCACGGGTCCCCGCCGGAGCGGTCGGTCTGGCTGACGCCTACACCGGCGTCTACCCCCGAGCGACACCCGGTGGATGGCAGCTCATCGGCCACACCGATATCACGCTCTGGAACCCCGTTGCGGACCCGCCCGCACTGCTCACCCCCGGGACGCGGGTCCGGTTCGTTCCGGTCGACCGATGAGGTGGCTGGACGTGCTGGCGTCCGGTCTGCTCAGCACGTGCCAGGACTCCGGTCGGCCGGGCTGGGCTCACCTCGGAGTTCCGCGCTCCGGAGCGCTGGACGGCCCGGCGTACGAGCTCGCCAACCGCTTGGTCGGCAACCCTGCGTCGGCGGCGGTTCTCGAGTCGACGCTCGGCGGGCTGGCAGTGCGCTCCAGCACACCCATGGTGGTAGCGCTGACCGGTGCAATGGCCGACCTGGTCGTTGGCGGCAGGGTGTGCGCATGGGGAGAGCCCGTACCGGTGGCCGCCGGTGAGACCGTCGAGATCTCGGCCCCCAGATGGGGTGTCCGCAGCTACCTGGCGGTCGCTGGCGGCATCGCCGTCGAGCCGGTGCTGGGCAGCCGGTCCACCGACCTGCTGTCCGGAACCGGTCCCGCTCCGCTGCGCGCCGCTGACCGGCTCCCGCTCGGCGATCCGGGCTCCGCGCCGAGACCCGTGGACGTGGCGCTGTTCCTGGCGCCCCCCGACCCCGCTTGGCTGCGGCTGTCGTGGGGGCCGCGGCACGAATGGTTCGTCCGCGCGGACCGAGAGAGGTTCGCGGCCACCACATACGTCGTGACCCAGCAGTCCAACCGGGTGGGCGTTGGGCTCACCGGGTTCGCCGTCGGGCGCCACCGCGACGACGAGCTGCCCAGCGAGGGGCTCGTGCTGGGTGCCGTCCAGATCCCACCGGACGGGCAGCCGGTGATCTTCCTCGCCGACCACCCGACGACCGGCGGCTACCCGGTGATCGGCGTCGTGGCGACCGACGACCTGGCGACCTGCGCTCAGCTCGCGCCCGGTGCGCGGGTCAGGTTCCGAGCTCCCGCACAGTGAGCTGCGGGTCGCTGGCCGCGAAGGTCCGCACGGGTCCAGGGCGGGTCCGAGCGGTCTCGAACCGGATGGTCACCCGGCCGGCGCCGGACCCCCAAACCCAGCCTGGCCCGTATGCACCATGCTCGACGTCCATTCCCGCGATCCACCGCGAACCGGGCGGCGGGCCGCCGGTCTGCGGCGTTGACGGCGGGGCGGCAGAAAGCCGCTCGTCCTCTGCCTGGTCGTCGGCGGGATAGGCGGAGAACAAGTCCGCCTGCGTCCACTCGGCAAGGCTCGACACCCCGACACCCACCAGCCGGACCCCGCCGGAGACGTCCATCTCGGTCAGCAGAGTTGCGGCCAGCCGGGTCACCACACGGGCGTCGTCGGTGGGACCGGGCAGGCTCGTCGAGCGGGTGTGGGTCGAGAAGTCGTGCCGTCGAATCTTCACGGTCACCGTGCGACCCGACAGCCCTGCTGCACGCAGCCGCTCGCACACCCGTTCGGCATGGCGCTCCACGATCGCACTGAGCAATGACCGGTCCACGATGTCGTGTTCGAAGGTGTCCTCGACGCTGACCGACTTCGACTCCCGCTCGGAGCGGACAACTCGCTCGTCCTCGGCGCGTGCCAGCCGCGCCAGCGAACCACCCGCGGCCTTTCCCAGCATGGACACAAGCTCGTCTTCAGGCACCCGCTGGAGCTCCGCCACCGTATGCACGCCGATCCGGTGTAGGCGCTGCGACGTTGCCGGCCCGACGCCCGGCAGCACCGAGACCGGCAGCGGCGCCAGCAGCTCTCGCTCGGAGCCGGCCGGGACGACGACGAGGCCGTCTGGCTTTCGCAGCTCGCTGGCGATCTTCGCGAGGAGCTTGGTGGTGGCGACACCGACCGAGCAGGTCAGCCCACCGGTGACCCGCGACACGTCGACCTTGAGCCGCCGGGCCGCGGCTGTCACGTCACGCACCGTCGGCAGCGGCCGCGGGCTTACCGCCAGGTCGACGAATGCCTCGTCGAACGACAATGGCTCGACTGCCGGCGAGAGCTCGGCAAGCACTTCCATCACCGCCTGGCTTACGACCCGGTAGACGTCGAACCGCCCGGCCAGGAAAGCGGCGTGCGGGCAGCGGGAGCGGGCCTCCGCCATCGACATCGCCGAGCCCACCCCGAACTGGCGCGCCTCGTACGAAGCGGTGGCCACCACTCCTCGACCGCCCAGCCCGCCGACTACGACCGGCTTTCCACGCAGCGACGGCTTGTCCCGCTGCTCGACGGCGGCGAAGAACGCGTCGAGGTCGACATGCAAGACCAGTGGCTGTCCACCCACTAGGGCATTGTCGAGGTAGTCCACAGCCGCCCGTGGAACGTTCGCGGCAGCAGCAGAACGTGGCGAACCTGTCCGCGTGAGCCGATCGCCAGCACCCGACATCGTCGCTCGTCGGCCCGAGGACGTCTTGGCGACCGTGCCGTATCTCCTCGGGTTCCATCCGAGCGAGAGCCTCGTAGTGATCGCCATGCGTCCGCGCCGCAACCGCATCGCATGCACCATGCGGGTGGATCTCCCTCCGGTGCCGGCCATCGGAGCCGTGGTGGAGCAGATGCTGGCTGCGGCGAGCAACTGCCGGGCGAGCCGGCTGTTGGTCATTGCCTACAGCGCGGCACCGGAGCCGGCCGAGGACGTGGCAGCCCAAGCGGCGGCGGCGTTCGAGGCTGCCGGCCTTGCCGTGGTCGCGACATGGCGCTGCGACGGGTCGCGCTGGTGGTGCTGCTGCGGGTCGGAGCCGGGTTGCTGCCCCGAGGAGGGCACGCGCTTTGACGCCACGGCACAACGATGCGCAGCCGAGGCGGTGTCGCGCGGGTTGGTCGCGCTGCCCAGCCGCTCAGAGCTGGCGGCATCAATCGCTGGTCCCCCGGCAGCGCACGCCGCGCGGATGGCGGCGCTCACCGTGCGTGCCGAGGCTGCGCTCACCGCCGATGCCGGCGCAAGCCAGCCGGAGACAGCTCTGGACCTGGACGGCCAGCGCTATGTCGAGTGGTTCGTGACGGCGTTCGTCCGGCGCCGGCACCAGCTGAGCGACGCCGAGATCGCCCAGTTGAGCGCGTGGCTGCGCCGCATCCCGGTGCGCGACGCTGCCTGGTGCCTGCTCGACCGGGCCAGGATCGAGCCGCACATCGACCTGTGGCAACAGGTCACGCGCCGGGCGGCCCCCGGATACGTCGCCGCACCGGGTGCGTTGCTGGCGTTCGCCGCCTGGCTGGCCGGCCGTGGCGCACTCGCCCTGTGCGCTCTGGACCGGGTCTTCGCCGACGACCCGGCTTACTCGATGGGACGTCTCATCGACCAGACCCTGGCCGCCGGGTTGCCGCCGTCGGCGTGGGAGCCGATGGACGCTGACTGGTTGCGAGCGGCGACTGAGACACGGGTAGAGGGCTCGTGAGGGGTGCCGTGACGTGCCGATGGCTCAACCGTCAGACTCGGGTAGGCGACGTGGCGACCGGGCCGCGTCCACGACCGGGCCGAGGGAGGGCACATGGGGCAAGAGGTCGAGAGCCGGCAGTTCACCAGAGAGGACCGCCGCAACTACCGAGCGAAGGTGCGTCGCTGCCTGGACGTGTTCGCTCGGATGCTTCGCGACGCCGCTTTCGACTTCGAGCGGCCGATGACCGGCCTGGAGATCGAGTTCAACCTCGTTGACGAGAAGTATGACCCGGCGATGAAGAACATGGAGGCGCTCGAGGCGATCTGTGACCCCGACTTCCAGACCGAGCTCGGTCAGTTCAACGTCGAGATCAACGTCGCGCCACGCCGGCTGAGCAACGGCGGCTTCACCGGCTTCGAGGACGGCGTCCGGGCCAGCCTCAACTCGGCCGAGGAGAAGGCGAGCAAGGTCGGCGCGCACATGGTGATGGTGGGCATTCTGCCGACTCTGATGCCCGAACACATGACTGCCGAGGCGATCTCCCCGAACCCGCGCTATGCGCTGTTGAGTGACCAGATTCTCGCCGCGCGGGGCGAGGACATATCGCTGTCGATTCGCGGTGTCGAGCGCCTCGAGACGACGACCGACTCGATCATGCCCGAGGCGGCCTGCACGAGCACCCAGTTCCATCTCCAGGTGAGCCCCGAGGACTTCCCGGCCTACTGGAACGCCGCGCAGGCGATGGCCGGTGTCCAGGTGGCCGCGTGTGCCAACTCACCGTTTTTGGTCGGCAAGGAGCTGTGGCGCGAGACCCGTATCGCTTTGTTCCAGCAGGCCACCGACACCCGCAGCGAGGAGCTCATGGCGCAAGGGGTCCGGCCGCGAGTGTGGTTCGGGGAGCGCTGGATCACCTCGATCTTCGACTTGTTCGAGGAGAACGTCCGGTTCTTCCCGGCGCTGCTGCCCATTCTCGATGACGAGGACCCCGTCGAGGTCCTCGATCGCGGGGACACACCTTCGTTGGCGGAGCTGCGCCTCCACAACGGAACGATCTACCGCTGGAACCGCCCCGTCTACGACGTCGTCAACGACACACCCCACCTGCGGGTCGAGAACCGCACCCTTCCGGCCGGGCCGAGTGTTGTGGACACCATGGCGAACGCCGCCTTCTACTTCGGGCTGGTCCGGCGGCTGGCGGAGGACGACCGTCCGTTGTGGTCGCAGATGTCGTTCAGCGCGGCCGAGGACAACTTCCACGCCGGCGCACGGCATGGCATCGAGGCTCAGGTGTACTGGCCAGGCGTCGGCACCGTGCCTGCGACTGAGCTGATTCTGCGTCGGCTGCTGCCGATGGCCTACGAGGGGCTCGACGCCTGGGACGTCGACCCAGCCGAGCGTGACCGGCTGCTGGGCATCGTGGAGCAACGCTGCCTGCTCGGACGCAACGGCGCCACCTGGCAGGTGGAGATGTTCCACCGCCTCTACGACCGTGGCTCGATGAGCCGGCTTGATGCGCTGCGGGAGATGGTGGGTCGCTACAGCGAGCACATGCACGCCAACGAGCCCGTGCACGCGTGGACCTTCGGCTAAGCGATCGACTTCGGAATCCGGCTCGCGGGGGGTGCGCTGGCCCACCAGTTCCCGCGGGGCGAGAATGCACCGATGGCGACGAGGATTCAGTCTCTTCTCGGCAGTGCCCTGCACGACGTCCGAGTCCACTCCATCGACAAGTGGGTGCGGGCGCGACTCGGCGAGGCCATCGTCGTGAGCACCACAGCGGCGACGGTCGTCTGGGAGCCGCGGCGGGTCGTGCCCTCCTACGCTGTCCCAGTCTCCGACGTCCATGGCGAGCTTGTTCCGCACATCGGGGACGCGGGCCAGGAGAACATCGTGCGAATGGGGCTCGACGGCCCTCCGGTTCTCGACCCGACAACACCGTTCTCCGTGCACACCTGTGCCGGCACTCCGCTCAGCATTCGAACGGTGCACGGTGAGCTGCCCGGCGCAGCCTTTGCGCCCGAAGACCCCGACCTGGCCGGCTACGTAATCCTCGACTGGGCCGCCTTCACTTCGTGGCAGGAGGAAGACGATGTCGTCGTCGGGCATCCGCACGACCCGTTCGACCGCATCGACTGCCTTCGCAGCAGTCGCCATATCGTCGTGGCCTCGGCCGGTCAGGTCCTCGCGGACACCCGGCGGTCGACGCTTCTGTTCGAGACCGCCCTTCCCATGCGTTACTACGTCCCACGCGACGACGTCCGGATGGATGTCCTGGCGCCGAGCGAGCTTCGCAGTGTCTGCGCCTACAAAGGCACGGCGTCGTACTGGTCGGCAACGATCGACGGCCGCGTCGAGCGCGACATCGCCTGGAGCTATGAGCAGCCGTTGCACGACGCCCTGCCGGTGCGCGGCATGATCTGCTTCTTCTCCGAACGGGTGGACCTGACCGTCGACGAAGTGACGGTTCCGCGGCCGGTGACACCGTGGTCTTGACAGACCAGGACTCTCCTAGCGCCGCAGCCGCACCCAGGACCGTCGCTCACCGCTAGCCAGCTCGACCCAGCCCCACCGGGTGAGCGCGAACGCGCTGGAGACTGCGACCGCAGTCATTCCGGCCTGGCAGCGCGAGGCGGCCAGCCATGCCATGTCACTGTCGGTTGGGTCAGGGAGCCCGGGGCGCACGTGGACGAGGGCGATGCCGGGGGCGGTGTCACGATCAGGCGTCCGAGGCTCGGGTTCGGTCAGGGGGAGATCAACCGTCGCGAGAAGCCGGCTCAGCAGGTCGACTCGAAGGGCTTGGTCGTCGACCTCCTCGACGGCGCAGCGACAGGCGAGTGGCGGTGCCGCTGGAGAGCCCGGCACGGTCGAGACCAGCTCCAGTCGCGCGGGGAATCGCTGCCGCCTTCCCGTCTCACGCAGCTCCAGCACCCGGGCGCGCAGCCACCCGGCGAGGGCGACGGGGACCGTCCGGTCGTCGGCGGGAGGATCGGCACTGGTCACGCCGTCAGTCTGGTGGCGGGACCGCAGGGACGAGCGAGCTGTCCACAGCCGCCCGTGTCCCGGCGCCTGGGTCCGGCGCGGTAGCGTGCCGCTGAACTACGCCCTGGAAGGAAGCAGTCGCATGGGGACGATTGTCGTGGGCTACGTGCCCAAGCCGGAAGGTAAGGCTGCGCTGCGGCGGGCGGTGCAGGAGTCGCAGCTGCGCGACTGCCGTCTGGTGGTGGTCAACTCACACCGCGGCGGGCGCGAGTTCGACCAAGAGGACGCGCTGGACACCCAAGAACAGCTCGACGATGTCCGCTCCGAGCTGGGTACCTCGGGCGTAGATCACGAGATCCGCCAGCTCGTTCGAGGCAAGGACCCCGCCGACGACCTGGTCGCGGTCGCCGACGAAGTGGGCGCGGAGCTCATCGTGATCGGACTGCGGCGGCGCTCCCCGGTGGGCAAGCTCATTCTCGGCAGCAACGCTCAGCGGGTGTTGCTGGATGCCGCGTGCCCGGTGCTGGCGGTCAAAGCAGGGGAATGATCGCGGAGCTCGAACGGCCGTGGCCGCGGCCGTCGCAGACTTGGGTTGCTCGCGCCCCGTGTCACAATGGGCAGTGCTCTTAACCGGGGGGGCGCCCGTCCGGCGCCGGTCGCCCGCATAACCGTAGGACGAGAGGTCTTTGTGTCGTTCAGCGCGTCCGCTAAGTCGAAAGCTACTGGCAGCGAGCCGGGGGTCGAGGGAGCGACGACTCCGGCGGACGCGACGACCACCAAGGCCAAGCCCAAGGCCAAAGCCAAGGCGTCGCCTACGAGTGCGAACGGCATCGCGGCAAGCGCACCTGCAGCCGTTGATACGGTGAAGCAACCTGGGTCGGCGGACAAGCCTGCGGCGAAGAAGAAGCCGTCTCCCGCAACATCGGGCGCAGCAAAGAAGCAGGCCCCAGCGACAGCAGAGGCCGCGAAGAAGAAGCCTCCGGCACGGTCTGGCGTAGCCAAGAGCAAAGCCCCGACGTCTGCAGCTGCGACCAGCCCGGGCTCGACCCAGCGCAACGGCACCGGCGCGTCGACCGTCGACGCTGCCGTCGCGCCGGACAAGAAGGTCCTGCCGGATATCGACGACGAGGTGTTCGAAAAGGACGTCGCCACCGACCCGAGCCTCAAGGAGGACGAGAAGGAGGGCTTCGTCCTCTCTGCTGCCGACGACACCGACGAGCCGGAGCCGCAGGTCATGGTGGCCGGCGCGACGGCTGACCCGGTCAAGGACTATCTGAAGCAGATCGGGAAGGTCTCTCTGCTCAACGCGGAGATGGAGGTGGAGCTGGCGAAACGGATCGAGGCTGGCCTCTTCAGCGAGGAGAAGCTCGCCGGCACAGGCCGGCTGTCCGCGAAGGCCATCGACGAGCTGCAGTGGATCGCCGAGGACGGTCGCCGCGCGAAGAACCACCTGCTGGAGGCGAACCTGCGCCTTGTCGTCTCGCTGGCCAAGCGCTACACGGGGCGCGGGATGTTGTTCCTCGACCTCATCCAGGAGGGCAACCTCGGCCTGATCCGGGCGGTCGAGAAGTTCGACTACACCAAGGGCTACAAGTTCTCGACGTATGCGACCTGGTGGATCCGGCAGGCCATCACCCGGGCGATGGCCGACCAAGCGCGGACGATCCGCATTCCGGTGCACATGGTCGAAGTGATCAACAAGCTGGCTCGGGTGCAGCGCCA
>DATHBP010000100.1:0-4294 GCA_035296085.1 Nocardioidaceae bacterium
CGAGGTCATGCTCGATTCGGTACGCGTAGTCCGCTAGGCCGTCGTCGCCGGGCTGCGAGCTGGTCAGCGCAGGCAGCAGTCCCCCGCCGGCAGCCTCTTGCTCGTAGTGCATTCCGGCGCTGTGCGACTGGATGTCCCACCGTCCGGTCCGGGCAAGGTCCGCAATGTGGTCCCAGCTTTCGTAGTAGAGGCTGCTTCGGCCCGCCTCCGAGGTGATCACGAACATCGTCGCCTGCCAGCCGGCCTGCTCGAGCACCGGATCAGCCCACATGAAGGCGTCCGTGCGTCCGTCGTCGAACGTGACCAAGACCGCGTTGTCGGGAAGGCCGCCGCGCCCCGTGCGAGCGGCAGCGAGATCGGCTGCCGTGATGGGGTTCATACCGCTTGCCTTCATGGTGGCTATCTGTTCGGCGAAGCGCTCCGGCGAGATGGTCAGACTCTGCTCAGCCGTGGTTGCCCCCATGCCGTGGTACACCAGCACGGCTGCCATTCCGGACCAGCGCGGCGCCCGGGCTCGCAGTGCCGCAGCGTCCGCAGGCCCGTACCCCGGCAATTCCGGTGGCGCCAGGGCTACCTGCACCTTCGCGGACAACAGGTTGCCCTCGGGGGTGTACTCCGCATAGGCGAGAAACGGCAGCACCGACAACGGCAGCGCGAGCAGGCCGATCAGCGCTTGCTTGGCCGGAGCGGGCAGCCCCCGGTTGCTCCGAGCTCCCGACGGGGCGGACGCGGGAACGTCAGGGGCATGCACCGCTTTCACGCCGCACCGGCAAGTACCCTGGCCCGGCCGCCGATGGCGAGCGGTGCCGCGCCGATCGCAGCGGCTCCGGGCAGGTCTGTGAGTAGCGCCGGGTCTACATGCTTGTGCTCGACGGTCGAGTCACGGGTCCCCCAGCGGGTGTCCCGCATCGTCGCCATCGCCCAGTACGTCTGGAAGACGAGCACGCTCATGTAACACGCTATGAACGTCAGCCCGTGGAACCACAACCCGTCGCGGCGTGCGAACGCGTAGTAGAGCGAGTACAAGACCGCCATGGCGTACGAGCCGATCACGTAGAACCAGAACGTGGCGGTGCTTCCGGTCGCCGCGTTGACGACCGCGTGCAGCACGACGAAGGGAGCGAAGATCGGAAAGAGGATGGATGCGTAGGTGAAGACCGACGCGATGGGGTTCTTGCGCCAGAAGTACGTCAGCAGCTTCATCGACTCCCGCAGCCATGACTTCTTCCAGCGGAGCTGCTGCCGGAAGAAGACGCGCAGCGACGTGGGAGCGTTCGTCTCGGCTCGGGCTGTGGACTGGTACACGACCCGGTGGTGCCGCAGGATGCGGTTCGTCAGGGCACGGTCGTCGCCGAAGGTCGCCGGACGGCCAAGGAACGACTGGAACTCCCAGTCGTCCACAAACGTCTCCACGACGTCACGGCGGTAGGCCGCACAACATCCGGATGCACACGTCACGGTTCCCGAGAGCCGTGACTCTGCCCCCTTGATGATGCGGAAGGCGGCGAAGTAGCGCACCTGTTGCATCTTGGTGATCCACGTCGAGTGGCGGTTGCGCACCTCCGCGTGGCCGACCACCGCTCCGATGCGGTGGTCGGTGAAAGGGGCGACGAGAGCGATGAGCGCGTCGGGGGCAAGGTAGGAGTCGCTGTCGACGAAGGCGAGTATTTCGCCAGTCGACCGCCGGATGCCTTCAGCCATCGCCGCGCGCTTGCCGTAGTTCGCTCCGAGGTCGATGGCGTGGATCTGCGGCCACCGCGCTTGGGCCGCGACCATGCCCGCCCAGGTCTCGTCCGTGGAGCCATCGTTGATGACGACCACGTCCACCAGGTGGCTTGGATAGTCGCTAGCCACGATGGACGCGATGGTCTCCTCGATGCCCGCCTCCTCGTTGAAGGCGGGCACGATCACAGTCACTGACGGCCGGTGACCGGCATCCCGAACCGGGCGGTATGTGAAGGCGATGGCAAACCGGCCCAGCACGTAGCACATGACAGCGAGCGAGTACACCGCGAAGGCAGGCGCCTGGGTCAGACTGGCCATGGTCAGCTCACGGCCAAGCCAGATCAGGTAGAAGATCGACGCGGCGTAGACGACGACCACGAGACGAAAGACCGTCTGCACGGTGAAGGTCAGTCCGCCGGAGGCGCGAGGCGCACCTTGCAAGGCTGTCACAACAACGAGAGCCGGCCGGCGCGGATCGCCTGCTCATGGCCCCGTAGGTGTCCGGTCGCATCGAAGGTCCGTCGCGAGTCGCGCAGAACCAACGCGTAGTCCAGGTCGCGGTGGGCAGTGAGCAGCACGGTGACGTCGACATCGGTGAGGACCATGTCGGCAAGGGAGACCGACCGGAACTCCTTGCCGGCGATCGTGACGGTGGGCAGATGGCTGTCTGTGTAGCTCAGCGATGCACCCGAAGCGACCAGGGCTTCTGCGACTGCGATAGCCGGCGACTCGCGAGGGTCGTTGACTCCTGCCTTGTATGCGAGCCCGAGCAGATGAATGCGCGCACCGTTCACCGCGAGCCCAGCGCCGTTGAGCAACTGCCCTACTCGGCCCGCGACGTGGACCGGCATCCGGTTGTTGACGGTCAGCGCGTGGGCGATGAAGCCCACGCCGTAGCCCAGACGCTGTTCGGTCCGCCAGGACAGATAGGTCGGGTCGACCGCGATGCAATGGCCGCCGACTCCCGGGCCAGGGTAGAAAGCCATGTAGCCGAAGGGTTTCGTGCTCGCCGCGTCGAGGGCGGCCCAGATGTCGACGCCCAGAGCCGGCGCGATAGTGGCCAGCTCGTTGATCAGCGCGATGTTGACCTGACGAAAGGTGTTCTCGATGAGCTTGGCCATCTCCGCATCGCGCGGGCTCTTCGTCACCACGACGCTTGTCACCAGGCTCGCGTAGAACTGCGATGCGAGCCGGGTACAGACTTGGCTCATGCCGGCGACGAGCTTCGGCGTCGCGATGAAGGAGTGTTCCGTCCCCGGGTCGATCCGCTCCGGGGAGTAGGCGAGAGCGAAGTCGATGCCCACCTGGAGTCCCCCCGCCTCGAGCGACGGGCAGAGCACCTCCTCGGTCGTGCCCGGCCATGTCGTCGACTCGAGAACGACCAACGTCCCGGGGTACAGGACCTGGGCCAAGGTGCTCGTCGCGTCCATGACAGGGCCTAGATCAGGGGTTCCGTCGCGGAGGGGGGTTGGTACGGCGAGCAGAACCACGTCGGCGTCTGCCAGCACGGCAGGGTCGCTGCTCATGGTGGCGCCGGATAGGGCACCGAGATCGCCATCGCTTACGTCGCTCAGGTACGACTCGCTGAGCCCGACGGCATCGATTTTGGCGGCGTCGGCGTCCACGCCGATGACCCGGTAGCCCGCTCGAGCCGCAGCAAGAAGCAATGGCAGCCCGACGTAGCCCAGGCCAACGACCGCGACGACAGCCGTGCGAGCGTCGATGCGCCGGGCGAGCTCATCGAGATGAGCACCTCGACGACGGTCGGGTTGCTGCCCGTCCGCGGCCATGATCGGCACGCCGGAGCGGTCGACCGGTGTGCGGGCGAGGTGAGGTGCCGATGGCAACACTGCGGATTTCATAGGCCCTGGGTCAGCTGCTTTCGTTCTCGACGAGCCGGTCTACGATCAGCAACTAACGCTAGGTGTAGTCGGTTGATTACTGAGAGTGTATAGGCTTCAAAGTCTGGTGTCACCCCCTAGCGCCGGACGCTCGTCGCAGGGATCGACAACGCTGACCCGGGCCACTCGGCGGCTCGCCAGGGCCGTGCTGCGCCCTACGCTTCGACCGTGAAGCGGGTACTGCTAACCGGGATGTCCGGAACCGGGAAGTCCAGCGTGGTACGGGAGCTGGTCGCCCGGGGCTACAAGGCGATCGACACCGACAACGGGTGGACCGAACCGCAAGCGGACGGACGTCAACGCTGGCGTGAGGACGCGGTGTCTGACCTGTTGGCGACGGAGGACGCGGATGTCTTGTTCGTCGCCGGCTGCGAAGAGAACCAAGTGAGCTTCCACCCGCGGTTCGCCCACATCGTGTTGCTCACCGCGCCGGTCGAGGTCTTGCTCGAGCGCTTGGCGGAACGGTCCGGCAACTCCTACGGGAAGACTCCGGAGGAGCTAGGTCGAATCCTCGACGACGCCGAGACCGTCGAGCCGCTGCTGCGTCACGCGGCGCACCACGAGGTCGCGACGACCGCACCGCTGAACGAGGTCGTGTCGACAGTCCTGCGTCTCGTCGACGCCTAGGAGGCGGGTCTCAACGGCGTGCCAAGCTGTGGCGAAGTTCA
>DATHBP010000101.1:0-1539 GCA_035296085.1 Nocardioidaceae bacterium
TGCTGGACGACGTGCAGTTCGGACAGGTGCGTCAGGAGGTCATCGGGGACGGACGAAGCGGCGAACGTTCGTCGATACTCGAGATCGCCCTGGGCATCGGCCACCGGCATCCGGTCGATCGCCAGCCCGCTCTCCGCGGAAGCGTCGCCTGTGGTGGTCAAGGAGAAGAAGACGTCGCCGTACTCACCGACGGCCTCCTCGTTGGTCAGCACACCGTCGCCGTTCTCGTCGTTGGCCATGGTCGGACACATGAAGTGGCCGCCGCCCGTCGCGCCATGCAGGTGCTGGGCATGCGGTTGTTCGGGCACTAGGCCGCTGGCGCTGATGACTACCTTCAGACGCCCGTCGTCGGTGGCGGTGAGGCTGACCGTGCCGCCCGCGCCGCTGCCATTCTGCGACTGCAGCTCGGCGGTGACCTCGGTGTCGGCCGCGGCAGGACCCGCCGTGGCCAACAGAACCAAGGCACTACATACCGTGACTACAGCCCCGCTTGATCGGTTCACCGCCACCATCGCCTTCACTCGAAGTAGGCATCATTCCCTGGTCGCCGCTGAGGCTCGCCTCGGCACCGTACCATAGGTGACATTTTTCGCACGGTCCGTGAGGGTGCTCCACTACTCAGCGTTATGACCGCACACTAGCCGGATGCCGCTGTTCCGGTTGCCGGTGAACCTCGTCGAGCACTCACGGCGCTTCGACGTGCCGAGCCAGAACTGGGTCGCCAACCTGCCGGAGATGGTCGCCGACGTCGCCGAGCGGTGGTCGCTGCGCGTCGGTGAGCCGTTCCAGCCGGGCGGGCAGGGCTCATGGGTGGCGCCCGCCCGGGATTCCGCCGACCGCGACGTCGTGCTCAAGGTGGGCTGGCGGCATGCGGAGGCGCTGCACGAGGGCGAAGGGTTGGCGCTGTGGGCCGGCGACGGCACGGTGCTGGTCCATCGGTCCGAGGCCTTCGAACAGACCAGCGCACTCCTGTTGGAGCGCTGCCTCCCAGGCGCCACGTTGGACCAGGTTGTCGCCGCGGACGAGCAGGACGTCGTCGTGACCGATCTGCTGCGGCGGCTGTGGCGGGCCGTTCCCCCGCACGGCCACCCCTTCCGACCGCTGCGGCAGATGTGTGACGAGTGGGCGGCGGAATTCGAGGACAAGCTGGCCGCAGCGCCGGGAAGCGTCGACCCCGGGCTCGCGACAGTGGGCATGCAGCTCTTCCGGGAACTGCCTCATACGGCCACGAGCGAGGTCGTACTGTGCACGGACCTGCACGCCCAGAACATCCTGTCCGCGCAGCGAGAGCCGTGGCTGGTGATCGACCCGAAGCCCTACATCGGAGACCCCACGTACGACGCGCTGCAGCACATGCTGAACCGGGATCAGTGGTTGATCGCCGACCCGCTGGCGTTCGTACGGCGGATGTCTGACCTGCTCGAGCTGGACGCCGACCGGCTGAGGCTGTGGCTATTCGCCAGGTGCGTACAAGAGTCCATCGACCAACCGGTGCTCGCCGACGTTGCCGCCCGCATAGCACCGGCTTGATGGCCAGCG
>DATHBP010000102.1:0-3271 GCA_035296085.1 Nocardioidaceae bacterium
GGCTCCGCAGACTTCTGGACGACATGGGTCATCGACCCGGACGGTTACCGCATCGAGCTCGTCCAGTGGCCCGACGGGCATCCCGACGGCATGACGAGGGCCGATCTGGCGGATCCGGAGCCGAGCTGATGACGCGGTCCCCCCCACGCGACCCACGGCACGTTGTTGAGGAGCTGTTCCGACGGCGACGGGCGGCCGACTACACGGTCCTGGACGACCTCATAGCCACTGACATGGTCAACCACGCGGCCGGACCACAGGGCCGCGAGGGTCTGAAGACGATCCTGCGCACCATCGAAGTCGACCTCGGGCCGACCGAACTCGAACAGCACCACCTCATCTGCGAGGGAGACTTCGTCGTCCAGCATGTGACGCTGCACGGCAAGCACCGAGCATCCACGATGCCGCTGCTCGCCGGCGCGCCCGTCACCGGTCGGCCGGCAGAGTGGACGTTCCTTCACATTTGGCGGGTCGTTGACGGGATGCTGGTCGAGCACTGGGCGTGCCGTGACCGGCTCACCGTCGGGGTCATAACGCCGCACACGGCGGCGGGGCCCGAGGTCGAGCTGCCCCGCATGACGCGGGGTCGCGTCGACACGATCGTGTCCAGACCAGTTTCGCCAGCGCCGGCGTCGCAGGCGCCGTCGCGGGCGGCCGCACCAGCACACGCTGAGCTGCGCGCCTCGACCCAGCCCGCCGCTCTCGACCGCGCCGCGGTGGCATTCAGCGGCAGGGCGCTCGCCGCGGTCGCCCACGCGTCGACTACCTCCGGCTACGTCGTCGGGCGCCGAGAGGAGGACGCCCTGATCGAACGTCTCTCACAGCGGTTCGACGTCCCTGCCGTAGCCAGCTGCCAGGCAGCCGCGGCGGCACTGCGGACGCACGGGGTCGAGCAGGTTCAACTGGTGCACCCCCCTTGGTTCGACGACGAGTTCGATGAGCTCGGCGCGGCGTACTTCCGCAGTCAGGGGTTCGACGCCGTGGTGACCAAAGCGGTGAGTCTCGTCGCTGCCCCGGCCAGCGTGCACCAGCAACGTGTCATCGACTGGGTCGAGCGCCACGTCGAGGACCGGGCACAGGCGGTCTTCCTGGCCGGCAACGGGTTCCACGCCGCAGGAGCGGTCGAAGAGCTGGAGCTGCGCACGGGTCGGCTCATCGTGGCGGCCAACCAGGCTCTGTTGTGGGGAATCCTGGCGGCGACGCGCACGCGGTGGGACGTCACCGGACACGGGCGGCTGCTCCGGTCAAGCACCGCGACGACGGAGCTATAGCGGCAGGCGCAGAGCGGGAACGAGTGCGTCACGGGATTGGCTCTGGCTGGCTACAGGTAGCGGACCTACGGTGGTTTGCACGTGACCGACCTATGCGAAGGGCACCGGTCCGTACGAGTGCTGCGTTCGGCGCAGAACTGTGGTCGGTAACGGAACTAGGAGGAGTACCAGTGATCGCTCTAGCCGTGCGGTATGTGCTCGCGGTAGTCATCACATTGGCGTGTTCGCTGGGCGTGGCTGTGAGCTCCGCAGCGGCCAGCGCCGACGTCAAGTTCACGGTGACGCTCACCGACGTCAATCCTGTTACCGGGCTGCAAGCCGGAGATCCCGACGCCTCAGGCACGGCGAAGTTGAGACTGCATCCCAATGCCGGGAAGTTGTGCTACACCATCAAGGTCAGAGGCCTCGAAGCGCCAGTAGAACCGGCGCCGGGTATAGGAGACGCGCACATCCATCTGTTGGCAACGGGCGGGATCGCGGTCGACCTCGACACCGAGTTCAAGCTAGTGGACGGCTTCTACATCTCGACTGGGTGTGTCCCCGTCTCAGATGAGCTGGCGCAAGAGATCATCAGCGACCCAGGTGCCTTCTACATCAACATCCACAACGCGCCGTACCCCGGTGGAGCGCTGTTCGGCACGCTGACCTAGCGATGGATCGTCCCTATCAGGCTGCTCCGGATGTGCACGTCTTTCCCGTCAACCTGCCAATTCCGGGGGTTGGTGTTCTGCCCGTCAATGCCTACCTGCTCATGGCGGAGGAACCAGTACTGATCGACACCGGCATCGGGGTCGACGGTGACGACTTCATCGCAGCGGTCAGTTCATTGGTCGATCTTCGGGAGCTCAGGTGGGTCTGGTTGACCCATGACGACGCCGATCACACCGGCAGCATCCAGCGCATCATGGAACAGGCGCCCAACGCCAGGTTGGTGACGCACGCGTTCAGCGCACTGCGTATGACCACGTGGTGGCCGGTTCCCCTGGATCGCGTGCACGCCATTCGGTTCGGTGATGAGATCCATGTCGGAGACCGGACCCTGACGGCTGTCGCGCCGCCGCTGTTCGACAGCCCGTTGTCGATGGGGGTGCTCGACCAGTCCACTGGCTCTCTCTTCAGTGTTGACGCCTTCGGGGCGATCCTGTCGGAGCCGACGCAAGACACGGCCGAAATAGCGCCGGAGGAGCTTGCCGGCGGGATGCTCGGCTGGGCGACGTCGGACTCGCCGTGGGCACACCTCGTCGACCGAGACCAGTTCAGTGGGGTTCTCGACCGCGTGCGGCGGCTCCAGCCGACCAGGATCTTCTCCTCCCACCTGCCGGCGGCCAGCGGCACGCAGTTGGAGGAGTTCATTCAAGTGCTCGAGAGGGTGCCGGACGCCGAGAAGTTCGTTCCGCCGGATGCTGAGCAGTTCGGGCAGATGATCACGGTGATGACGCAGATGCAGCGCGACCAGCCCACCGGAGCCGCAACCTGAGTTCGTGAAGGTGCAGCCCGCGTGCAGATCTCGACCGCGGGAACAGACTGGTTTCCGATCACGTGAGGGGCAACACGTACACGTGCTCGCGGTCGAGCATGGCCCCCGTCGCGCGGAAACCGTAGCGCTCGTAGAACGTTGTCGGTGACCCCTCGCCGGGTACCGCGCTCGTGACCAGCTCGACCGCACCCGGACGCCGCCGGACGTACTCCACGACGAGGTCGAGTGCCGCTGTGCCGTATCCGTGGCGCTGATGTCGTCCGTCGATGAGCAGCCGCCATAGGTAGTACGGCCACTCGAACTGCGGATGACCGACCGGCACGCCGTCGGTGATCATGACGAACCCGACGGGGGTCTCGTAGGCGTAGATCGCGCGAAACCACGGATGGGCGTCCGGGGTGTCGGTGGCCTCCTGCAGCGAGCTGGCGACGCCGTCCACGAAGTCGCTCTGCTCAGGACTGACCTCGAGCCGCAGCACCTCGGCGCGGTTGGCGTCTGTGATCTCGCGCAGCGTCACCTCGGG
>DATHBP010000103.1:0-2511 GCA_035296085.1 Nocardioidaceae bacterium
GCCACCACGATCTCGACCATGGACAACGAGTCGACGTCGAGGTCGTCGGTGAAGGACTTGTCGAGCTGGACGTCGTCGGTGGGGATGCCGGCGACGTCGTTGACGATGTCGGCGAGTCCGGAGCGGATCTCTTCGGTGCTGGCCATGCGGTGAGCTCCTAGCGTTGGGTGAGTCGGAGGCGGCGTACGAGCGGTGATCGGCGCAGGTCAGGGCAGGACGACCACCTGCGCAGCGTAGGTGAGCCCGGCGCCGAAGCCGATGAGCAGCGCAGTCTCACCGCTCTTGGCCTGCCCGGTGGACAGCATGGTGTCCAGTGCGAGCGGCACTGATGCGGCCGAGGTGTTGCCCTGCTCGGCGATGTCGCGGGCGATACGTACGCTGCTGGGCAGCTTGAGCGCTCGTGCCATCGCGTCGGTGATGCGCATGTTGGCTTGATGGGGGACGAACACGTCGAGGTCGTCCACGCTGATGCCCGCCCGGTCCAGCGCCTCGCCCGCGACCTTGGCCATCTCGAACGACGCCCACCGAAACACCGGCGCCCCTTGCATCGTCAAGTTCGGCCACTCGTGGTCGGCCGAGGCGAAGACGTCGCTCCAGGTCTCCTTCTGGCGGATGAGGTCGTACTGCGAGCCGTCGGCCCCCCACACCACCGGCCCGATGCCCGGCCGCTCGGTGGGACCGATCAGCACGGCGCCGGCGCCGTCGGCGAAGATGAACGCCGTCGCCCGGTCTTCCCGGTCGAGCAGGTCGGAGAGTCGCTCGACACCGATCACCAGCGCGTACGTCGCACTGCCACCGCGCACCATGTCGTTGGCCAGGGCGACGCCGTAGCAGAAGCCGGCGCACGCGGCGGACACGTCGAAGGCGGCTGCCGGGCGGGTGCCGAGCTCCTCGGCGACCGCTGCCGCCACGGACGGGGTCTGCAGCAGGTGGGAGACGGTGGCGACGATCACGCAGCCCACCTCGTCGGCCCGCACCCCCGCTGCGGCGAGGGCCTTGCCGCCGGCGGCGACCGACATCA
Organism: Nocardioidaceae bacterium; assembly: GCA_035296085.1. GTDB lineage: Bacteria > Actinomycetota > Actinomycetes > Propionibacteriales > Nocardioidaceae > DATHBP01. The sequence continues at coordinate 1,022 of DATHBP010000103.1, forward strand.
TCGCCACGGTCTCGTCGGGCTCGGCGAAGCGGCGGTTCTTGATGCCGGAGCGGGTCTGGATCCACTCGTCGCTGGAGTCGATGCGTTCGCAGATCTCGGCGTTGCTGACGACGCGGCGGGGCCGGTAGGCGCCGACACCGAGGATGCCTGCATGCTCCGCGCCGGTGGAGTCGCGCAGTGCCGCCTTTCGGCTCATGTGAACACCGCCTCGGGATGGAGCCGGATCAGTGGTTGACCGGGGGAGACCAGGTCGCCGTCTTCGACGAGCCACTCGACGACCGTGCCGCCGTGGGGCGCGCGTACGGCTAGCTCGTCCCGCAGGTTTCGCACTGCTCCGATCACCGTGCCCGACGCCAGCACCGCGCCGGTGTCGACGCCGTCGGCCTCGAGGTCGTGTGCCCGGGTGAACGTGCCCTTCATCGGGGCGACGAGCAGCCGCCAGGACGGCGAGGAGTCCATCGGGGAGGCTGCCCCGTGCTTGTCGACGAACGCGCGAGCGTCGTCGAGCTGGTCGGGGGTCTTGAGCGCGAAGGTCTCGACGCCGGGGAGCGCGCGGCGGGCGATGCCGGTCAGCGTGCCGGCAGGTGGCATCTCGAGCATGCCGGTGACACCCATGTCGGCCATGGTCTGCATGCACAGGTCCCACCGCACCGGCCGGCTGACCTGCTTCACGATGCGGGCGAGCACCTCGCGCGGGTCGGCGACGACCTGGCCGTCGAGGTTGCTCAGCAGGCGGGTGCGAGGGTCATGGGTGGAGACCGAGCGGGCATAGCGCGCGAGCACCTGCACCGCCGGTGCCATGTGCTGGGTATGGAACGCGCCGGCGACCGGCAGGGGCGTCAGGCGCGCGTTGGCCGGGGGGTTGCCGCGCAGCGCGTCGAGCTGTTCGAGGGTGCCGGCGGCGACGACCTGGCCCGCACCGTTGTCGTTGGCCGCGATCAGGCCGTGCTCGGCCAACGTGGCCAGCACCTCGTCGCGGTCACCACCCAGGACGGCGGTCATGCCGGTCGGCGTCGCAGCGGAGGCCTGCGCCATCGCCTTGCCCCGCTCGCGGACGAGCACCATGGCCTGCTCGGCGCTGAGGATGCCCACACCGGTCGCGGCCGTGATCTCGCCGACGCTGTGGCCGGCCGCCGCACCCACCTTGTCGAAGGCGTCGGAAGGCTGCGGAAACAGCGACAGCGTGGCGACCAGGCCCGAGCCCACGATCAACGGCTGGGCGACGGCCGTGTCGCGGATGGACTCGGCGTCGGCTTGGGTCCCGTAGTAGGCGAGATCGACGCCGGACACGGCGGAGAGCCAGTGCAGCCGGTCGGCGAAGGTGGGGTCCTCGAGCCACGGAGCAAGAAATCCGGGCCGTTGGGCGCCCTGACCGGGCGCGGCAATGACGAGCACCTCCCTACTGTGCCCGGTCCGGACCTGGCGCGCGGGCGATGACCGAACGAAAACGGCGGCGCCTGGTTTGGAGGGTTCCCACAACTATGGAGCGG
>DATHBP010000104.1:0-1848 GCA_035296085.1 Nocardioidaceae bacterium
GCAACCAGCTGCGCATCGCGACCTACCCCACGATCGACCCCGCCGACATCGACGCACTGCTGGCCTGCATCGACTACGTGGTCGAACGGTTGGACTGAGCGCGTCGGGCTAGTCGCGCGTGAGCAGGACACCCAACACGGCCGCCACCACGGCTCGCAGGGCAGTCGACAACCGCCTGGGAACGACCGCCGCCAGCACGGCGGACGCGGGTACGGCCGCGGTGAAGACCGGCGATGCGCTCCCTTCGCTGCCTACGAGCAGGGTCGTAGCTTCCGGACCCGCGGCCAGCGACTCGCCCTGACGCTGCGAAGGCAGCGGCCAGCTCAGCACCCGCTGCCAGCCCGGGAGCCGGTAGGCCGTCGCGGCGGCGTAGGTCCGAAGCACCGCCAGCCGACCGCCGGCAAGAACGGCACCGTCGGTGACCAGCGACGGCGCTGCGGCGAGCGGGCGCAGATCGTTCACCGAGCCGGGTACGAGTCGGTGCGGGGCGGCGTACACGGTGCCGCCCAGAAGCTCCTTGGACACAACGATCAGCCGGCCGCTGGGCGCCACGAGTAGCGCTTCGGCGTCGTGGGCGCCGTCCGGGTAGCGCAGGCGGTATGTCACCGCTCGCGTGGCCGTGCGGCCGCGCTGAGGCTCCGCGATGCGGAAAACGCGGATGTCGGACCGGGCTGCGTCATTGTCGCCGATGTCACCGACGTACAGGGCGCCACCTGGGCCGGGCGCCATCGCCTCGATGTCGCTGGCCACGACACCGGCGATGTCGGTCGTGCCCAGCGTCCTGCCTGTCCGGGTGTCGATGGCGTACACCCGCGGAGTAGGACCGTCGTTGGCGGTGTATGCAAGCCCCGGCTCAGTGGTGCTGACTACGAGCGAGCTGCTCTCGACGATGCGGGAGTCGCGGAGCCGGAAGAGCGGCTCGCCCGCACCGTCGTCGGCGCGGGCGGAGCACGTCAGCGCCGTGGACAGCAGGACCAACCCCGCCAGCCCGAGCGCAAGCACCCTGGACCGCGCAGCACGGATGGTCACTCGCAGAGTCACCGGCCCAGCACGATGCTGGTCTCCTCCGCGAGGGCTCGCTCCAACGCCGGCCTGACCCCCCACGCCGCTGTGAGGTCGACGTACTCCCGGCGCAGCTCGTCGCCCGGCGCCGCACCGGTGCGTACGGCGCGCAGCAGCACGTTGCGCTCGGTGTGCTGGCTGTCGACGAACTTCACGGCGTCGGTGCGGTAGCCCAACAGGCGCAGCAACCCCGCTCTGCACGCATCGGTCAGCACGTCGGCGAACCGCTCGCGGAGGATGCCGTGCCGGGTGAGCGGCCCGTACGGCGATGGCGTCGGCTGGCTGCGCAGCTGCTCCTGAAGATCGTGGTGGCAGCACGGAGAGGCGAGCACGAGCGGGGCCTGCCAGCGCACCGCCCGCGCGAGTGCGTCATCCGTCGCGGTGTCGCAGGCGTGCAGCGCGAGTACGACGTCCGGTGGTTGGTCGAGCGCCACGTCGCGGATCGTGGACTCCACGAACTGAAGGTGTTCGCGCCAGCCGAGCTCCTCGGCCACTTCAGCGTTGCGCCGAGCTGCCTGCCCTTTGGCATCGACACCGATCATCTGTACCGGCAGCTGCCGCACCGACGTGAGGTAGGAGAACGCCGCGAACGTGAGGTAGGCGTTGCCGCAGCCCAGGTCCGCAACCCGGAGCGGCCGCTCGGCGGAGAGCTCCGGCACCCGCTGTCCGTCGAGGACCTCGTCGAGAACGGGCGCAAGGAGGCGGACGAACTCCTCGACCTGGCGGAACTTGCGCTGGCGGCTCGGCTTGAGCTGGCCCGCCCGGTCGGCGAGGCCGAGCGCACGC
>DATHBP010000105.1:0-3157 GCA_035296085.1 Nocardioidaceae bacterium
GTGCGGAACTGGTCGAGGAACGCCGAGGTCGGGTCGGGGAACAGCGCCATGTCGGACTCGTGGATCGCCTGGAAGCCCCGGATCGACGACCCGTCGAACATCAGCCCCTCCTCGAACACCGCCGGACCGAACGACGACGTCGGCACCGTGAAGTGCTGCATTACTCCTAGCAGGTCGCAGAACCGAACATCGATGAACTCCACGTCCTCATCGGTGACGTAGGTCAGCAGCTCGTCGGCGTTAGTGAACATCAGCCCTCCCGGCCGGTGCGGTTTTTCCCACCGTACGGGCGGCGGGTTTCCCGGCCGTGACGGCAGTGTTTCGTCGATGTTAAGGATGCGCTCCGACGGCCCGTACGACGCTGAGGCGAGCGTTGTCTCGCCGGCGCCGGTAGCGTCGGAGCGTGTCGACCGTCGTGGAGCAGAACTGGCCGGGGGAGCGGTTAGGGCTGCCCGAGAACGGCTCCGGCTCAGTGGCCGGCTGGGGCAAGAGGGTGCTGGCGCTGATGGTCGACTGGCTGTTGTCCATGCTCGCCGCGGGCGCCTTCGTGGGCACCGACGTGTGGTCCGGCGGCCGAGCCGGTGCGTGGGCGCCGCTCGCTGTGTTCGCCGCGCAGGTGTGGTTGCTCACAGCGTTGCTGGGCGCCTCGGCCGGACAGCGCATCCTGGGCATCCGGGTCGTCCGGGTCGGCGGCGGACTGGTCGGCTTGTGGTCGGCACTGATCCGCACCCTGCTGATCTGCCTGGTCATCCCTCCGGTGGTCTACGACCGCGACCAGCGGGGTCTTCACGACCTCGCCACCGGCGCCATCGTCGTACGCCGCTGACGGCAAGCATTCGTCGAAGGACGCCCAGCGAGGGTCAGCGGCCGCGCATCATCGAGCGTGCGGCGCGGGCGTTCTGCGGCACCGGGCCCTTCGGAATCGGTACCTGCGGCCGGCTCGCGTCAAGAGCCTTGAGCCGCTGCAGCAGGTCGGTGACTTCGTTGGGTCGCAGGTTGCGCGGCAGCTTCAGGATGTGGCGGGCGAGGCGCTTGTTCGCCACGGTCCCGTCGCTGCCGTCGCCTGCGAGCACGTCGTAGATCGGAGCGTCCCCGGCCACCCGCGCGTGTTTGCGCTTCTCCACAGCCAGCAGGTTGCGCACCCGGTTGGGATTGCCCTCACCGATGAGCACGATGCCGGGCCGGCCCACCACCCGGTGGAGGACGTCCTGGTTCTTGGTGAACGCGATGCCGGGCTGCACCTTCCAGCCGCGCTTGAGCAGCCCAAGGCTGGCCGCCGCTGCGCCCGGCTTGCCTTCCATCTGGCCGTACGCCGCCCGCTCCGCCCGGCGGGCGAACACCACCATGGTCGCCGCCCAGCCGGTGAACAAGCCGAGGACGATTCCGAAGACCCAGTGCAGCAGCCACCAGCCGAGCGCCCCGAACACCGCGAAGACCACGAGGAAGGTGCCCGCCAGGATCAGCCCGATCTTGCGATCGGACTTCTTGGTCATCGTGTAGGCGGCTCCGATTTGCTTGAGCCGCCCGGTCTTCTCCGGGGTGGGGGTCTTCGCCATGGCTGGCAGTGTGTCAGCCGCTCGCAGGGACAAGGCGACGGGAGTCCAACGCCTGCGCATACAGCCGGCCGGCGCGATACGACGAGCGCACGAGCGGGCCGGACATCACCCCGGCGAACCCGAGGTCGAGCGCCTCCTCGTTGAGCTCGACGAACTCCTCCGGCTTGACCCACCGGTGAACGGGCAGGTGGCGAGGAGAGGGCCGCAGGTACTGGGTGATCGTGACGAGCTCGGTGCCGACGCTGCGCAGATCGGCCAGCGCGTCGCTGACCTCGCCGCGCTCCTCGCCCATCCCCAAGATGAGGTTGGACTTCGTGACCAGACCGAACTCGCGCGCCTGGCGCAGCACGTCGAGCGAACGCTCGTAGCGAAAGCCGGGTCGGATCCGGCGGAACAGCCGCGGGACCGTCTCGATGTTGTGCGCGAAAACTTCCGGCAGCGAGCCGAAGATCTCCACCAACAGCTCGGGACGACCCGAGAAGTCCGGCGCGAGCATCTCGACGCCGACACCCGGGTTGAGCTCGTGGATCTGCCGAATCGTCTCCGCATAGAGCCAGGCGCCCTCGTCGTCGAGGTCGTCGCGGCAGACGCCGGTCACGGTCGCGTACCGCAGCGCCATCGTGCGTACGGACTCCGCCACCCGGCGCGGCTCGTCGCGGTCGAGCTGCGCCGGCTTGCCGGTGTCGATCTGGCAGAAGTCACAGCGCCGGGTGCACTCGTCGCCACCGATGAGGAACGTCGCCTCGCGGTCCTCCCAGCACTCGTAGATGTTGGGGCAGCCGGCTTCCTGGCACACCGTGTGCAGCGACTCGTCCTTCACCAGCGCCGCGAGCTCGCGGTAGGCCGGCCCGAGTCGCGCCCGGGTCTTGATCCAGTCGGGTTTCTTCTCGATCGGGGTCTGGGCGTTGCGCACCTCGAGGCGCAGCAGCTTGCGCCCCTCCGGTGCGATCGTCACGGCGCCAGCCTACGCCGCCCTAGGCGACACCGAGCCGCCGAAAGGAGGACGCGAGCGCACGGGCGCTACGGTCCGGCCATGCGCAGCCACCCGCGGTGCCCCACCTCCAGGTCGACCCCGCTCGCGGTCGTTGTTCTACTCCTGCTCGTGCTGATCTCGGCGGGGTGCCGCTCTGCCACCACGACGCCCACGTCGCAAACATCGAGAACTCAGCCGCCTGCTGCTGACCGCGGACCCCATGCGGAGATCCAAAAGCTCGTGAAGAGTGCGGTCTCCGTGGATGCCTATCCAGGTCTCGTCGCCTGGGTTCAGGACGGCGACCGCACAACCGTCTTCGCCCATGGGGTCGCAAATACGAGAACGCAAGCGAGGATGACCGGCCGACACCGATTCAAGATCGCCAGCATCACCAAGCCGATGGTGGCGGCCGTGGTGCTCCAGCTCGCGGAGGAGGGGGAACTGTCTCTCTCGGACTCGTTGGAAGACTGGCTACCCGACACGTTCTCGCGAGGCGACGACATCTCCATCGAGCACCTGCTCACCCATAGCAGCGGTCTGGTGGACTTCGACGCTATCGAGCGGCTGGGAAAGCTCGTCGACAGCGGTCGCGCGACCCCCCGAAGCGTCGTCGCACTGAGCGCAAAGG
>DATHBP010000106.1:0-1519 GCA_035296085.1 Nocardioidaceae bacterium
GGCGTCGACGAAGTCGGCGATCGGCTCGGGGTTGAACGCCGAGTGCCCGCCGGCGATCACCACCGGGTGGTCGTCCCCCCGGTCGACGGCGTGCAACGGGATGCCGGCGAGGTCGAGCGCCTCGAGCAGGTTGGTGTAGCCGAGCTCGGTGGCGAACGACACTCCCAGCAGGTCGAACTCGGCGACGGCGCGGTGACCGTCCACTGTGAACTGCGGGATGTTCCGCTCGCGCATGCGGCCGGCTAGGTCCGGCCAGATCGCGTACGTGCGCTCGGCGAGAAGCCAGTCGCGTTCGTTGAGGATCTCGTAGAGGATCTGGACGCCCTGGTTGGGCAGCCCCACCTCGTAGGCATCGGGGTACATCAGCGCCCAGCGGACCTCGGCGGATGCCCAGTCCTTGACCGCTGAGTTGAGCTCGCCGCCGACGTACTGGATGGGCTTTTGCACCAGCGGCAGCAGCGGCTCGAGCCGACCGAACAGCGACGCACCAGACATGGGACGCAGCCTTTCGGGAACCGAGCGGACGAACCAGCCTAACCAGTCGGGCCGGCGCGCATCACCACCGTGAGCGCGTCACGCGGGAGCGAACGGCAGCGCCGAGGGCGAGCGTGTGGTCGGTGCGCAGATGGATGTTCTGCAACAGCCCGACGGCCATCAGGGCGGCGAACATCGACGTACCTCCGTAGGACACCAGCGGCAGCGGTACGCCGGTGACCGGCATGATGCCCAGGCACATGCCGATGTTCTGGAACGCCTGGAACCCGAACCAGCAGGCGATGCCGCCGGCGGCCAGCCGGCCGAACATGTCGTGCGCGTGGGCGGCGATGCGCAGCGCGCGCAGGAGCAGCAGCCCGAACAGCACGATGATCGCGCCGGCGCCCACCAGCCCCAGCTCCTCGCCGGCGACCGTGAAGACGAAGTCGGTGTGTTGCGCGGGGACGAAGCCCGACTGGGTCTGTGAGCCGTCGAAGAGGCCTTGCCCGAACAGGCCACCGTTGCCGATCGCGATGCGCGCCTGGGTGGTGTTGTAACCGGCCCCCTGTGGGTCGAGGGCGGGGTTGGTGAACGCGGCGAAGCGGTCCAGTTGGTAGCCCGCCAGGACCTGCAGCTTGACCGCCAGCACCACGCCGCCGACGGCCAGCACGAGCAGTCCGACCAACCAGCGGCGAGGCGCTCCGGCGAGTGCGATGACGCCGAATGTGGTGGCGGCGAGCACCATCAGCGTGCCGAGGTCGGGTTGGCGCAGAATCAAGACGGCGGGCACGGCCGCGATGGCCAGCGCCTGCGCCACGTCGATGTCGCGGAGCCGGTCACCGGCCTTGCTGCCCTCGCTCTTCTCCGCGACCAGAACGGCGATGGCCGCGATGACGGCGAGCTTCGCGAACTCGCTGGGCTGCAGCGACAAGCCACCCACCGAGAGCCAGGACTGCGAGCCGTTGATGACCTGCCCGACGCCTGGCACGAGCACGGCTACCAGCCCGGCCAGCGACGCCAGGTAGACCAGCGGGGTCCAGATCCG
>DATHBP010000107.1:0-7831 GCA_035296085.1 Nocardioidaceae bacterium
GTACGCAGGAGATGGTGTCCAGCAACCGGTCGAGGTCAGCCGGGTCGGTGCCGGGCGACACGCCCCTGTCCCCTCCGGGGAGCACCACCGCCCGGTTGCCTGGGTGACGAGATGGCACGGTTCGCGATGGTAGGGCAGGCACAGGGTCAGGTCTAGACTCAGTGGCCGTCTGGCAAGGTGGTGTCGCACACCAGCTGGCGATCAGCAGCCCGACAGACCGCAAGCCCCACAGACAGGAACCGAGCGTCCATGGCGCGTGCCTCGTCCCCGTTGTCGCTGGATGCCTTGCGCAAGGCCGTCGACAGCGACGAGATAGACAGCGTCGTGGTGGCGTTCACCGATATGCAGGGGCGGCTGCAGGGCAAGATCATCCACGCCCGCTTCTTCCTCGACGAAGTGCTACCGCACGGTACCGAGGGCTGCAACTACCTGCTCGCTGTTGACGTCGAGATGAACACCGTCCCCGGCTACGCAATCAGCTCGTGGGAGCGCGGATACGGCGATATGGAGTTCGTGCTCGACATGGACACGCTCCGGCGCATCCCCTGGCAGCCGAGCACGGCGATGGTGCAATGCGACCTCGGCTGGCTCGACGATGACCGCTCCCCGGTCGACGAGTCCCCCCGGACGATCTTGAAGGCCCAGGCCGCCCGCGCTGCCGACATGGGGTTCACGGCCCTCGCCGGCACGGAGCTGGAGTTCCTCGTCTTCGACGACACCTACGAGAACGCGTGGAACTCCGACTACCGCGGGCTGACACCCGGCAACCAGTACAACGTCGACTACTCCCTGCTCGGAACGGCCCGGCTCGAGCCGCTGCTGCGGGACATCCGCAACGGCATGTACCGCGCCGGCCTCACCGTCGAGTCCGTCAAGGGCGAGTGCAACCTCGGCCAGCACGAGATCGCGTTCCGCTACGACGATGTGGTGCGCACGGCCGACCAGCACGCCGTTTACAAGAACGGCGCCAAGGAGATCGCCGCGCAGCACGGCAAGGCGCTCACGTTCATGGCGAAGTTCAACGAGCGCGAAGGCAACTCCTGCCACATGCACATGAGCCTTCGCGGCACGGACGGCTCCATCGTCTTCGACGAAGGGGACGGACCCACCACCGTGTTCGAGAGCTTCGTCGCCGGCGTCCAGGCGACCCTCGAGGAGTTCACGCTGCTGTACGCGCCGAACGTGAACTCCTACAAGCGGTTCCAGCCGGGCTCCTTCGCGCCGACCGCAGTTGCTTGGGGCCGCGACAACCGCACGTGCGCGTTGCGGGTGGTGGGCCACGGCGCCGGCCTGCGGGTGGAGAACCGGGTGCCCGGCGGTGACATGAACCCCTACCTGGGGCTCGCGGGCATGCTGGCCGGCGGGTTGTACGGCATCGAGAACAAGCTAGAGCTTGAACCGCCCCTAGAGGGCAACGCCTACACCTCCGACAAGCCGCATGTCCCGCGTACGCTGCGCGACGCGCGGGACGCGTTCGCGGGCTCGGCGGTCGCCCGGGCCAGCCTCGGGGATGCCGTCGTCGACCACTACGTCAACGCCGCTGACGTCGAGCTGCTGGCGTTCAACGCCGCCGTCACCGACTGGGAGCGCATCCGAGGCTTCGAGAGGCTGTGAGCGCTTGGTGAGCGTCGTGCACGAGGTGATCGACCCGGCGACCGAACAGGTGTTCACCGAGCTGGAGCTGGCCGGCGTCGAGGAGACCGATGCCGCGATCGCCGGCGGCAGCGCAGCGTTCGACTCCTGGCGGGCGGTGGCCCCGAGCGACCGAGCACGTCTGCTCGCCCGCTTCGCCGACGCCGTCGACGGCGCGCAGGAGGAGCTGGCCCAGCTCGAGGTACGCAACTCCGGGCACACCATCAGCAACGCCCGCTGGGAGGCGGGCAACGTCCGCGACGTGATTTCGTACTACTCTGCCGCACCGGAGCGGCTCTTCGGCCGGCAGATCCCGGTGGCCGGCGGAGTCGACGTCACGTTCAAGGAGCCGCTCGGCGTCGTCGGGGTAATCGTGCCGTGGAACTTCCCGATGCCGATCGCCGCGTGGGGGTTCGCGCCCGCGCTGGCAGCCGGCAACACCGTCGTCCTCAAGCCGGCCGAGATCACGCCGCTGACCGCCGTGCGCATCGGTGAGCTGGCGCGTGAAGCCGGCATCCCCGACGGTGTCTTCACAGTTGTACCCGGCCGCGGCTCGGTGGTCGGCGAGCGGTTCGTCGACCATCCCGCGGTCCGCAAGGTCTGCTTCACCGGCTCGACTGAAGTGGGCAAGCGCATCATGGCCAAGGCTGCCGACCAGGTGAAGCGGGTGACCCTCGAGCTCGGCGGCAAGAGCGCCAACATCGTCTTCGCCGACGCAGACGTGGAGAAGGCAGCGGCGACCGCACCGTACGGGGTGTTCGACAACGCCGGGCAGGACTGCTGCGCGCGGAGCCGCATCCTCGTCGAGCGCGGCGTCTACGACCGGTTCCTCGAGCTGCTCGAGCCGGCGGTGCGCGGCGTACGCGTCATGGCGCCCGGTGCGGAGGACGCCGAGATGGGGCCGCTCATCTCCGCCGCCCATCGCGAGCGGGTGCGCTCCTTCGTCGAAGGTGACCGACCCGACGTGGCGTTTCGAGGCGAGGCGCCGGACGGCCCGGGCTACTGGTACCCGCCGACCGTCGTCCTTGCCGGGGGACCAGGAGATCGGGTGTGGCGGGAGGAGGTGTTCGGACCGGTGGTGGCGGTGCTCCCGTTCACCGACGAGGCGGACGCGATCGCCAAGGCCAACGACAGCGACTACGGCTTGTCAGGGTCGATCTGGACCAGAGACCTCGGCCGTGCCCTTCGGGTGGCCCGGGCGGTCGAGGCGGGCAACCTCAGCGTCAACTCCCACTCCTCGGTGCGCTACTCCACGCCATTCGGAGGGTTCAAGCAGTCCGGGTTGGGGCGCGAGCTCGGGCCGGATGCGCTCGACTCGTTCACCGAGCTGAAGAACGTCTTCCTCGCTGCTGACTGAGCGGCGCAGCAGATCGACGGACAGGAGGTAGCACATGGCACCGGCTGGTCGTCTTGACGGACGTACGGCAGTGGTCACCGGCGGCTGCTCGGGCATCGGGCTGGCGACCGTACGCCGACTCGCGAGCGAAGGCGCGAACCTGGTCGTCGGCGACGTCGACGACGCCCGCGGTCCGGCGGTGGCCGCCGAGGTCGGCGGTCGCTACCAGCACTGCGACGTAACCGACGCCGACCAGGTCGAGGCGATGTTCGCCGCGGCACACGGGGCGTACGGCAGCGTCGACGTCGCGTTCAACAACGCGGGGATATCTCCGCCCGACGACGACTCGATCCTCGACACCGGCCTCGACGCCTGGCGACGCGTCCAGGACGTCAACCTGACCAGCGTCTACCTGTGCTGCAAGGCGGTGCTGCCCTACATGCGTGACCAGGGGCGCGGGTCCATCATCAACACGGCGTCGTTCGTCGCGGTGATGGGAGCGGCGACGTCGCAGATCTCCTACACGGCGAGCAAGGGCGGGGTCCTTGCGATGTCGCGCGAGCTCGGCGTGCAGTTCGCTCGCGACGGTGTCCGGGTCAACGCGCTCTGTCCCGGCCCGGTGAACACCCAGCTGCTGCAAGAGTTGTTCGCGAAGGACCCAGAGCGCGCTGCGCGCCGGCTCGTCCACATCCCCATGGGCCGGTTCGCTGAGGCCGACGAGATCGCGGCCGCCGTCGCGTTTCTGGCGAGTGACGACTCGAGCTTCATCACCGCCTCCACGTTCCTGGTCGACGGCGGCATTTCCGCTGCGTACGTGACGCCGTCGTGACCGGCCGGCTGATGTCTGGCCCCAGGGTGACCGGCCGATGACGCGCCCGCTGATCGGCATCACGTCCTACGTCGAACCAGCCTCCTGGTCGATCTGGCACGACGTGCCCGCGGTCCTCGTACCGCACCGCTACGTGGCGCAGGTGCAGTCGGCGGGCGGGATCGCCGTGGTCGTGCCGCCGCTGCCGAGCGACGCCGACGAGGCGGATGCCAGCGCCGTGCTCTCCCGTCTGGACGGGCTCATCCTCGCCGGCGGGTCGGACGTGGAGCCGGTCCACTACGGCCAGGAGCCGCACGCGGTGCTCCAGCCACCGCGGCCGGCCCGAGATAATTCGGAGCTCAAGCTGGCGCGTGTCAGTGCCGAGGCCGACCTGCCCGTGCTCGGGATCTGCCGCGGCATGCAGGTCATGGCGGTAGCCGCCGGAGGAGCGCTCGAGCAGCACCTGCCGGACCGGCTCGGGCACTTCGGACACTCCCCGGCGCCCGGCACGTACGGCGAGCACCCGGTCGAGCTCAAGGCTGGGACGCGGCTGCACGAGATCCTCGGCGATCGGGTCGACGTTGCGACCTACCACCATCAAGGGGTCGCGGATTATCCCGGCTACCAGGCCAGTGGCTGGGCGGTCGACGACGGGGTGCTGGAGGCGATCGAAGACCCGGCGGGCCGGTTCCGGCTGGGTGTGCAGTGGCATCCCGAAGTCGGCACCGACCCGCGCCTGTTCGAGGCGCTGGTGGCCGCGGCCGGCAATTCCTAGGACTTGACGCTCGTCGGTCGCTGCGGGGGCGGGCCGACGTCAGCGTGGCGTCCTGGTCGCAGACTGGCGTGCAGCATGCCTCGCCCCGGGCCTCGCCGAGCCGCCAGCCGGTCGGCGACCACGCCGGTGGTGAAGCCGTAGACGCTCTTGTGGACCAGGTCGATAACGAGCTCGTTGCGCGGCCACGTCCACGGGGGCGCTCCGGCACCTGTGTAGTTCTCGAGGGTCTGGTCGTTGGAGAAGCGCAGCAGCGTGAACATCACAGACGCCCACGGGCCGCGGAGCCCTCCCTCCGCCATCGTCGCGCGGACGACGCCCAGCAGGGCCGCCTGGCCGAAGTGCATGCCGAGGTTGAGCGGCTTCGACCGTTGGGCGTGGACATCCGCGATCCCCGTGAGGCGGCCGAGCGTGACCGCTGGGACAAAGGAGCTTGGCCGGCCAGTGATCTGTTGCTCGACCTTCTCGGCGACCGTCATCACTGCCGCGCCAACTGTGCCAGCGACGAGCCCCTCCAGTGCCATGTTCATGCCGAAACCTTGCCCACCACGGACTGAGACAACCCTTGTCGTTAGGCGGCGGGTAGAGCTCGTCTTCGAGGCTGGGACACTCGAAGACGCGGAGGTGTGACGGTGCGTTGCGCCAGCGGCTACCTCCAGCACCGACGACGGCCGGAGGACGGATGAGTGCGCCGGTCATACTCGTCAACGGGCCATCACGGGCCTGCTGAGTTCCCGTGCACATCACCCGCCGCGACTTTCTGCGCGCCGCTGCCGCGACCGGGCTCGGCACCCTGGTCGCGACTGGCGCCGCGGCGACCGGCGTGTCCGCGCCGTTGATCGGCGCTCGGGTGAAGGACATCCCGTGGTCGCGAGCGGCCACCGAGATCGGCCCGATACGAGTGACGCGCCTGTTCTACACAGTGCTCCCCGCCCTGTTCACCCGTGGCGGCATCCCCGAAGGCGTGCGGTTGATCGTGTCCTACAAGCAACCCTCAGCCCACACAGCCAGCTATGTGGAGTCCATTCCACCAGGTTCCGATGTGCAGATGGCCTTCCACCACGAGCCAGAGGGCCCGACCGACTACCCCGGCGCTCCTGCAGTGGCCGGGCCGCGTTTCGTGGCCGCGTTCCAGACCGAGCAGGCGGCGATCGCCGCTGCGAATCCCACGGTCCCGGTGGCGTTCATCGGCGGCGGGTACCAGTACACCGGTGGCAAGAGCAGCTCCCGCGGGATCGGTGGGCACTTCATCCCGCCAACAGCTCACTACTTCTACCTGGACACCTACCAGCCGACGACGATCGTGCCCGCCGCAGAGTCTCCCAGCATCGTGAACTTCCTCGCGGAGCTCCGCGCGAAGGGAGCCCGGTTCAACGGGTTCGCTGAGTACGGCCGGGGGCAGTCCACGGCCACGATGCCCATTCCGGAGTCCACAGTCCAAGCCCGCATCGAGGTGTTCGGTCTCGACGACGCCTGGCTGCGGTCGCTGCCGGACGTTCGGGTCTGGTGCTATTGGTACACCATCGGCTCGTCGGGAGATCAGTGGCGCATGGCCGACACCGCCTCACAGGCTGCGTGGGCACGGATCGCCGCGCGGTAGGACGCGCAGCCAAACGGGGACCGGGCGAAGTGGCTTGTAGTTCGAGGAGGATCAATGGGTGGTTCCAAGGCAAGCGAATGGCCCAGTGCTGGTTGGGTCGTCCGAAGCCAGACGGAGACGCAGGCATGAGCATGCGGCAGCCGGTAATACGCGACCACCGGCCTTTGCTAGGCCTTGTCGTGACGCTGGCGTTCGCAGGATGTACTCCGAAGGCGGACACCGTCCCGAGCGTCGCGGGGGAACGGCTCGACGTTGCAATCGACTCCGTCGAAGATGCCGGGCTGGATCATGAAGAGATCGGTGGCGGCATCTTTGGAATCATCCAGGAGAGCCGTTGGGTTGTGTGCGACCAGCGACCCGAAGCAGGCTCCTCCACCGAGGGCATAGACAGCGTCAAGCTGATCGTCGATCGCAAGTGTGACGCCGTCTCAGGGTCTGAGGGCGGCAGAATGCCGGATGTCGAGGGAGAGCGCCTCGATGTAGCCAAGCTCGACCTCACAGAGGCAGGCATCGGTTATCGAATCAGCGGCGGCGGCATTTTTGGCGTCGTCGAAGAAAGTCGGTGGACAGTGTGCAAAGCCAAGCCAGCCGCAGGTAAACCGACTGCACAGGCGGTGCTCTACATTCGACGGGCTTGCTGACAGCGGGCCGGCTCTCAACGGGCCTAGCAGCCGAGCTGGGAACGCATTCGGTGTTGTGTCCGAGGGGGGAGTCGAAACCCCGCGAGAGGGGTCATGGCCCGCATCGCTCGGTCCGGTAGAAGGGCGGGGATCAGCCCCGCACGGGCGCTGTCCCGCCAAGCACCACGACGGTCAGCTCCGGCAGCAGCTGAACGCCGACCTGCTCGCCCTGACGAGGAGGAGTCACCTCAGAGGCTTGGTGCGCGGTCAGTCGTGAGTCATGGGCGCACAAGGTGATGTCCCACCTTCCTGGGCCAGGAGTCACTGATTGGACGAGCGCGAGCAAGCTGCCCAGGTCAGGTCGCACGATGCGCACCCCATGGGCCCAGATCGCGAGTGTGACGGCACCTTCCATGTGTTTGGGCGCTGTCGCCACCACGTGCCCGGCGAGCCTCACGGAACCTCTCCCGTCGACGGTCGCTGGCAGCAGGTTGTGGTATCCGACGATGCTGGCAACGCGTGTGTCGACGGGGTGTCGAAACACCTCGACCGGCGAGCTGAGCTGCTTCACCTTGCCGCGATCGAGTACCGCCACTTGGTCCGCACCCCGGACCGCTTCTTCGGGTCGGTGCGAGACGTGAACGACCGTTGTCGGCTGGTGGGCGAGTGCCCGATCGAGGTCGTCGAGGAACGTGGCGCGTGCCTCCGGGTCGAGGGCGGCGGCGGGTTCGTCCAAGAGAAGGACCGAGGGCTCCATGGCGAGCGACCTCGCCAGGTTTACCCGCTGACGCTCGCCACTCGAAAGCCGCGAGGCGGGGCGCTCGGCAAGCTGGGCGACTCCGAGTCGTTCCAGCGCCGCCAACACCCGATGTTGCCTCAAGGGACGTGGGAGGTCGCGCCACGCCAGCGGGAGCTCGATATTGCGCCGCACTGTGGTCGTCAGCAGGCTGGGCTGTTGCGTTACATAACCAATGGTGCGGCGAGCGGACAGCGGCAGCGCCTTGGTGGCCTTGCCGTCGAGCGTGACCGACCCCTGGGTTGGAGCCTCGATTCCTGCGAGGAG
>DATHBP010000108.1:0-7231 GCA_035296085.1 Nocardioidaceae bacterium
GGCGTTTCATCCCAACCTCGACCCGCAGCCCTTCGACGCGACATTCCTCAAGGGCGAGTACGCCGCCGCCTACTCCGGCTTCGAGGGGCGGTCGCGAGACGGCCGCGACCTGGCTGAATGGCTGACTGGGCACGGTGTCGAACGTGTCGACATCTGCGGCATCGCGACGGACTACTGCGTACGTGCCACTGCCCTGGACGCCGTGCGGGCCGGGTTCGGTACGCGCGTCCTGCTGGACCTGTGTGCAGGAGTGTCGCCGGAGTCCTCGGTGGCCGCAGTCCAGGAGATGCGTGCCGCCGGAGTCGAGGCCGGCTAGCCGTTGCAGCTCTCCGGCGCCTGCTAGCTGTTGCTGTAGACCGCCGGTCCACCGTCGTCGCCAGTAGAGCTCGGACCACGGCCAGCCCGCACTTCGGGCTCAGGGGCCAGATCCGGACCACGGCCAGCCCAAGACCACGCGTATGCGGGGTCCTCACTCGCCAGCCCGGCCTCACCGAGCTCGAGCGGGCGGAAGGTGTCCACCATGACGGCGAGCTCGTCGAAGTACTCGGCCCCCAGCGACGCCTCGATGGCGCTCGGCTGCGGCCCGTGCGCATAGCCACCCGGGTGCAGAGAGATCGAGCCGACGTTGATTCCCGAACCTTTGCGGGCCTCGTAGTCGCCGCCGACGTAGAACATGACCTCGTCGGAGTCCACGTTGGAGTGGTAGTACGGCACCGGCACGGCCAGCGGGTGGTAGTCCACCTTGCGCGGGACGAAGTTGCAGATCACGAAGTTGTGACCCTCGAACACCTGGTGCACGGTGGGCGGCTGGTGGACGCGTCCGGTGATGGGCTCGAAGTCGGCCACGTTGAACGTGTGCGGATACAGGCAGCCGTCCCACCCCACGACGTCGAAGGGGTGGGATGCGTAGGTCAGGGCGGTGCCGACAAGACCGCCCGGGCCGTTGCCACGGTGCTTGACCAGCACGTCCACATCCGACCCTTCGACCAGCAGCGGCTCCGTCGGTCCGTGCAGGTCCCGCTCGCAGTAGGGCGAGTGTTCGAGGAACTGCCCGTACTTCGACAGGTAACGCTTGGGGGGGCTGATGTGGCTGTTCGCCTCGATCGTGTACGCCCGCAGCGGCTCCCCCCCTGTCGGCACCCAGCGGTGCGTCGTGGCTCGGGGGATGAGGACGTGGTCGCCCTGGCGAGCATCGAGCGCACCGAACACCGTCTCGACGCGAGCCCAGCCGGACTCCACGTACACACACTCATCGCCTACGGCGTTGCGGTAGTACGGCGACGCCTCGCCGGCGACGACATAGCTGATGCGGACATCGGCGTTGGCGAGCACCAGTCGGCGGCCGGTCACGACGTCGAGCGCCTTCCACTCGTTGTCAGTGAAGAGTGAGTGCAGCCGCAGGTGGCGGGGCTTGAGCGGGTGGTTGGCGGTGGTGGCCTGGTCGGGCAGCGTCCACACCGCAGAGTCGACGATCGCCGAAGGCACGCCGACGTGGTAGAGCAACGACGAGTCCGACGAGAAGCCCTCCTCCCCCATCAGCTCCTCGTGGCGGAGGCCCCCATCGGCCGCGCGAAACTGCGTGTGGCGCTTGGGCGGGACCTCGCCCACCACTCGGTAGAAGGACACAGCACCGGCCTCCTTGGTGTACGTATATCGGACAGGTTGTCCGTTTCCATACCCACCATGCGCTAAGGTCCGGCGCATGTCAACCAGCGAGAGCGCCGCAGCAGCCGCTGACGCTCTGGTGCGCCGGCTGGTCGACGACGCCGCTGTCTTCCCGCCGGGCAATGCCCCGATGGACCGAGCGCTGACCGCTCACCGTGAGCATCACGGCAGCTGGTATGCCGCCCTGGTTGGCCCCTTCCTCTGCGCCGATACCCGGCTGCCCGAGCTGGCGCGCGCCCTTCCCGCCGCCGCCGAGCCGCTGCAGATCGCTCTGGTGGTGACCGGCGGCGCTGGCGCCATCGAGCCCGCGCTGACATGGGTCGCCCGCGAGCCCCGGGTCGGTCTGGCAGCGGTCGAGGTGGCGCTGCGCACGAGCGACGACCCGTCAGCGGGTGCTAGGCGCATCACCACAGTGCTCGAGTCATCCCTCCCCGAGAACGTCGTCGCCTACGTCGAGATGCCGCGGCCCGACGACCCCGCACGCCTGGCCCCCGGTTGGCTGGGCGCCCTTGACGAGATTGCCGCAGCCGGCCATCGGGTCAAGTATCGGACCGGCGGGCTGGAGGCTGGGGACTGCCCCGGGGAGTGGGAGCTCGCCGCGCTGCTCGGAGCAGCTCTGGATCGTGAGCTGGCGCTGAAATGCACCGCCGGCTTGCACGGCGCCGTGCGCCGCACCGCACCGGCCAACGGTTTCGAGGAGCACGGCTTTCTCAACGTGGCGCTGTCCGTCCACGCCGCCCTCGACGGGGCAGACACCGCTGACATCGCCGCCACGCTGGCGCTGCGTGACCGGAATGCGGTTGCCGAACGCGCGCGCGCCCTGTCTGCCGCGCAGGTAACCTCGATGCGCCGCTGGTTCACCTCGTTCGGCTCGTGCAGCGTCACCGACCCGCTCGACGAGCTCGTCGAGCTCGGCCTGTTCTCCAAGGAGATGGTCGATGGTTGAGTCCAGCTGGGTGCCCGGCGCTGCCGACACCCCGTACGACGTCACGAACCTTCCGTATGGCGTGTTCACCCGCGGCGACGAGGACGCGCGGGTCGGAGTGCGCATCGGTGACTTCGTCCTCGACCTGGCGCCGCTGGCCGCATCGGAAATGCTCGACGGAGCGCACGTGTTCGAGTCCGGGTCCCTCAATGCCTTCCTGGCCCTCGGACGGCCCGCGTGGAGCTCCGTTCGCGGCTGGCTCGTCGAGCTCGTGAGCGACCAGAGCCACCGGCCGGAGATCGAGCCGTTCTTGATACCGCTCGCGGACGTGACGATGCGGCTGCCGTTCGAGGTCGCGGACTACGTCGACTTCTACTGCTCACTGGAGCACGCGACCAACGTCGGGCGCATCTTCCGCCCCGACGCCGAGCCGCTACTGCCCAACTGGCGCCACCTGCCGGTCGGCTACCACGGCCGCGCCGGCACCGTGGTCGTCAGCGGGACCTCTGTCCGGCGGCCCTGCGGGCAGCGCAAGCCCGCAGACGCGGAGAGCCCGTCGTACGGCCCCTCGCGCCGGCTGGACATCGAGGCCGAGCTCGGCTTCGTCGTCGGCACCCCGTCAGCGCTCGGCAGCCCGGTCGCGGTCACAGACTTCCAGCAGCACGTGTTCGGCGTCGTTGTCGTCAACGACTGGTCAGCGCGCGACATCCAGGCCTGGGAGTACGTCCCCCTCGGGCCGTTCCTCGGCAAGTCGTTCGCGACTTCGGTCTCGGCCTGGGTGGTCCCGCTGGCGGCCCTGGACGCCGCGCACGTCCCGCTGCCGGGCCAGGACCCGGCGCCGCTGCCCTATCTCGAGGTCAGCGGCGACGCAGGTCTCGACATCGACTTCGACGTGCGCATCAACGCTTCCACGGTGTCCCGGCCTCCGTACCGGACGATGTACTGGTCGCCGCACCAGATGCTCGCGCACATGACCGTCAACGGGGCGTCGCTGCGGACTGGCGACCTCTTCGCCTCCGGCACGGTGAGCGGCAGCCGGCGCGAGGAGCGCGGCTCGCTGCTCGAGCTGTCATGGGGCGGCACCGAACCGATCGAGCTGAGTGACGGGTCAGTGCGCACGTTCCTCGAGGACGGTGACGAGGTCGTGATCAGCGCTTCGGCACCCGCACCAGGTGGCGGTCGGATCGGCCTTGGCGAGGTGGTAGGCCGCATCGAGCCCGCCCGCTGCTGATCCCCGGTCGCGTTTGGCGCTTCCGCGCGAATAGCGCATGCCCTACCGCGGGCGTTGGCAAAGGGGATGGACCCGTCAGTGGCGAGCCGTGGCGGGTCTGGCGGGAGGCCGAGCGCCAGCGAGGCCGGATGGTAGGCGAGCCACTGATGGGTCCATCCCCCCGAGCGTCAGCGGACTCCGTTGGCTCGCGTGGGGGCAGGCTTGTCCGAGCTGAACAGCCACGCGTGGAACAGCCCGTCGAGCCGCTTGCCGCTGATGCGCTCGGCGAGCGCCTCGAACTGCGTGGTGGTGGCGTTGCCGTAGCGGTGGATGACCGCCCAGCGCCGCATCACCGTGAAGAAGTCGTGGCCACCGATGCGGTTGCGCAGCGCTTGCAGGGTCATCGCGCCGCGGTAGTAGACCGGCCCGGCGAAGAGGTGCTGCTTGCCGGGATTGCCGATGTGCAGCCGCCAGAACGGGTCGTCAGCGTCATGCGCGCGATAGCGGGTCAGGAAGATCTCCGCCGGCGACTCGTTGCCGCGGTGAGCGCTCCAGAGCCACTGAGCGTAGGTGGCGAAGCCTTCGTTGAGCCAGATGTTGCGCCACCAGCGCACCGAGACACTGTCGCCGTACCACTGGTGTGCCAGCTCGTGAACGACGACGCTCACGTTGCGGTGGCCGCTGAAGTTGATCTTCGGGTAGACCGGCCTCGTCTGGGTCTCCAGCGCAAACCCGGCCGCTGCCGAAGGCACAATCCCGCCGGACTGGTGGAACGGGTAGGGGCCGAACTTCTTCGCCAGCCAGTCGACGACCTCACCGGTCTTACCGACTGACGCTCGGGCACGGGTGTCGCGGCGCGGCGGAAGCCCCTTCGCGAACGCGTTCAGGTAGGGGACGCCGCCCGAACTGACGCCGCGTTCGATGTCGTACTGGTCGATGGCCATAACCGCGAGGTACGTCGCCATCGGTTCGACCGGTCGCCAGCGCCATGTCGTCGTTCGCGCATGATTGGCTCGCTCGACCAGCCGGCCGTTGCTGATCGCCTCCATGCCACGGGGCACGGTCATGCTGATGTCGAAACGTGCCTTGTCGCTGGGGTGGTCGTTGCTGGGGAACCACCAGGCGGCGACCTTCGGCTCACCGTAGGCGAGCGCGCCGCGGCCGGGTGAGATCCACCAGGACCGGCCGCCGACGTCGACGTCTTCGGGGATGCCGGTGTAGGAAACCACGATGCGCATGCGCTGCCCTTCGCGCACTCCGGCCGCCGGCCGAACGATCAGCTCTCGACCGGCAACGTGGCGATGCCTTGCCCGCGCCCCGTTCACGCGCACCGACCGCGCATGCAGGACGAAGTCGAGGTTGAAGCGGGAGAGGTCCTTCGTGGCCTTCGCGGAGATGACCGTCACGCCGCTGAGCCGGCCGCTTCCCGGCCGGTAGCGCAGACGCAGGTCGTAGGAGGACACGCGGTAGCCGCCGTTGCCGAACCACTCCGAATAGGGGTCGCCGATGCTCTGCGCCCCTGGGGTGAAGTCGATCCCCCGGGTCTGCGCGGGGACCGACCCAGCCCCTACGACAAGCGCGGCAGCGCACGTCAGGGCGCTCGCCCACCGCAGCCCTCGTCCAGTGCCGACAGGCCGGGTGGAGTCGCTGTCACTCACAAGTTGCCCCGCCGCTCCTGCTCTCGCTCAATGGCCTCGAACAGAGCCTTGAAGTTGCCTTTGCCGAAGCCTAGCGAGCCATGGCGTTCGATGAACTCGAAGAACACCGTGGGCCGGTCGCCGGTCGGCTTGGTGAAGATCTGCAGCAGATATCCGTCCTCGTCGCGGTCGACCAGGATGCCACGCGCTCTAAGCTCCTCGATCGGCGCGCGGACTTCACCAATGCGCCCGCGCAGCTCTGCGTCGTCGTAGTAGGACGCTGGGGTGTCGAGGAACTGAACACCGTTGGCGCGCAGGATGTCGACAGTGCGCAGGATGTCGTTGGTGGCAAGCGCGATGTGCTGGCAGCCTGGCCCTCCGTAGAACTCGAGGTACTCGTCGATCTGCGACTTCCGCTTTCCGACAGCCGGCTCGTTGAGTGGGAACTTCACCCGGTTGTTGCCGTTCGCCACGACCTTGCTCATCAGGGCCGAGTAGTCCGTGGCGATGTCGTCGCCGATGAACTCGGCCATGTTCACAAAGCCCATCACCTCGTTGTAGAACGTCACCCACTCGTCCATGCGGCCGAGCTCGACGTTGCCCACGCAGTGGTCGATCGCCTGGAACAACCGCTTCGGATGCCCGCTAGGCCGCGACACTGCGGTGGTAGCGGCCACGAAACCCGGCAGGAACGGCCCGGAGTAGGCCGACCGGTCGACCAGCGTGTGCCGCGTCTCGCCGTACGTCGCGACGGCCGCCAGCCGTACGGTGCCGTGCTCGTCGCTGACGTCGTGCGGCTCCTCGAGGATGCGAGCCCCGTGGGCGCGAGCATGGGTCACGCACTTGTCGACGTCCGGTACCTCGAGCGCGAGGTCGATGACACCGTCGCCGTGCTTGCGATGATGCTCGGCCAGCGGGTTGTCGCCCGTCACTGCCCCGCGGAAGACGAACCGCGCCGATCCGGACCGCAGCACGTACGCCTTGGAGTCACGCACGCCGGTCTCCGGACCGCAGTACGCGACCAGGTCCATGCCGAAGGCGAGCTGATAGAAGTGCGCTGTCTGGGTGGCGTTCCCGACCACGAAGACGATGGAGTCCATCGCCGTCACCGGGAACGGATCAGTGCTGGCGTCGTAGTCCACCAGCCCGACGAGCTGCTTGAGCTGGTCGAGACCCAGCTCCGCCCGCTGCTCTTGTGTCAGCACGGTCTCGGGCATGGCGCACACTCCTCATTGCTCAATACGACTGGAAGGGAGCATCGCCGCACGACGACGAGGTGGGCAAGCCATTCCCGATACGCTTACAGATTATCGCGCCAGGAGGGGCCCCTGGCGCTAGCTCTCGACCCAATGGGCAATGCGATCCTGCGGTTGTTCTCGACGGTCCCGCATCGGGTGCTGCCGCTGCTGGACGCAGCGGCCGGCTCATCCCAGCAGGTGGGCTAGCTCCTCGGCAGCCTGGCGGACTCGCGGGCCCACTCGCGGGCCATCCAACGCGCTCATCGCCACGACGCCGAGCGAGGCCTCCAGGCCCCGCTTGGCTCGCAGCGGGGCCGCGATCCCATAGGCACCGGCCTCCAGCTCGCCCTCGCTGCTCACGTAGCCAGATCCCCGGCCGGCCGGCTTGCGGCCGAGGAGGATGGCCCGCCCCGCCGCGCCGCGGTTCAGCGGATGCCGAGCGCCCACGCGATAGGCAACGTGGTAGTCGGTCCAGGACGGCTCTACGACGGCAACAGCCAGCGCCTCGTCGCCGTCAGCCACGGTCAGGTGCGCCGTGGCGCCGACATCGTTGCTG
>DATHBP010000109.1:0-2263 GCA_035296085.1 Nocardioidaceae bacterium
GAGAGCTCCGGCACCCGCTGTCCGTCGAGGACCTCGTCGAGAACGGGCGCAAGGAGGCGGACGAACTCCTCGACCTGGCGGAACTTGCGCTGGCGGCTCGGCTTGAGCTGGCCCGCCCGGTCGGCGAGGCCGAGCGCACGCCATACCGGTTCGCTCGCGTCGAGCAGCCGCGGCTTCGCCCGGTCATGTGCTCGCACCGCGGTGCTGCCGACACCCCGGTTGGTGGCTCCAGCCTTGGCCGCACTGTCCGTGAGGCGCGGTGCGCGGTGGACCAGCGCGTCGCCCTTCTTGGTGACGCGTAGCTGCAGGGTGTGCGTTGCCGTCTCGAGATGCCAGTTGCCGAACGGCTGAGCCAGCAAGTCGTCGACCGCAGCCAGGGCTGCTTCCCCGAGCGCCTCGTTGCGGGTGTGCGCCTGGGTGTCGTCGTACGCGGTCACCTGCAGGCGGCGACCGGCCTTGAGGTCGACGTAGCGCAACTCCACCCGGCGCCAGGGCGGTTGCTGGCCCCGCCGTCGTCCGGCCGCGACGGCGCGGACCAGCTCGTCGTCTAGCAGCGACGCGCGGATCTCGGCGAGTCCACTCGCCAGCGGCTGCGGCATGCGCCCAGCCTGTCACGCGGTCGGGCCGCAGGCTGAGCACGACCAGGCATGCTGGCGCTCAGCGCAGCAGCGCCGCCACGGCGACGATAAGGAGCAGGACGCCGAGCGCGACGGGGATCACCAGCCGGCGTACGTCGGGTCGCATGGCTGCGCACGCTACCCGCCGCGCAGCGGCCACCGGCGTACCGTCTCGTGCACGGGACGACCCGCAGCACCGGCACCCAGCGATGAGCGGACCAGCCGGACGGCGTCGACGGCCCATGCCGGCCCGTGGTATCCCGCCATCGCAGCTGTGCAGTCGGTCAGGTCGCTGGGCTGGCGCGCTCGGGCCAGTGTCACGTGCGGGTGGAAGCGGCCAGTCGCGATGTCGATGCCAGAGCGACGGGCCGCTGCTCTGACTGACTCGGCGAGCCGGCGCAACGCCAGCCGGTCGCAGTCGATCCCGGCCCACAGCACCCTTGCGCGGGCGGCCGGTCCGAACGTTCCCGTCGCGCAGATGCGTGCGGGCAACGGCGGATGTCGTGTGGCGGCTCGCGCCAGGCGCAGGCACAGCTCCTCAATACGGTCTTCGTCGACCTCGCCGAGGAAGGCGAGGGTGAGGTGCCACTGTGCGGCGGGCACCCAGCAAAGGTCCGGCCGCCCGCCTGGGAGGCCCTGGTGACGCAGGCCGCGTTCGAGATCCTGCACCGCCGGCAACGGAGGGTCTGCGGCGACGAACAGCCGCACGGTTGCGTCCCGACCGCGGCTCAGGCGGACACCTTCCGGCGCTTTCCGGGCCCACCGCTCGTCGGCTCGTGCTCCGCCGCCGCCCGCGGCTCCACGTCGTCGGCCTTCGCGTACACGTGCAGGCGCGGCAGAGGATCCATCGACGGGCGTACGGCGAGGCCGCGGCGCCGGGCGAAGATGATCGTCGCGGCCACCGTGCCGAGGATGGTGATCGCGCCGCCACCGATCAGCGTCCACCGAGCTCCGAAGGCCTCGCCGACCCACCCGACGATGGGGGCGCCGAGCGGCGTTCCGCCCATGAAGATGGTCATGTAGAGAGCCATCACTCGGCCCCGCACCTCGGGCGCGACCGAGAGCTGCATGGTGGAGTTTGCGGCAGTGATCAGCGTGAGCGCGGTGATGCCGACCAGCGGGAGCCAGAGGGCGAACGCGAGGAACGTCGGCATGAGGCCGGCGGCGATCTCCAGGGTGCCGAACGCGAGTGCGGAACCGATGACCAGCCGCTGGCGTGGCTGTCCGCGACGAGCCGCGAGCAGCGCACCGGCCAGCGACCCGACCGCCATCGCCGACCCGAGCAGGCCGAACTCGCCCGCTCCCTTGTGGTAGACGTCGGTGGCCATCAGGGCAGTGGTCATCTGGAAGTTGAGCCCGAACGTGCCGGCGAAGAAGATGATCGTGAGCACGAGCATCAGGTCCGGGCGCGCACGCACGTAGCGCACGCCGTCGCGAATCATCCCCGGCGAGCGCTCAGCCGGCTCTGGCGTGTCCAGCTCGCTGCCGCGCATCCGGTGCAGCGACCACACCACCGCGAAGTAGCTCAGCGCGTTGAGCAGGATCACCAGCCCGGTGGCACGTACCCCCGAACCCAGGGCGACGATCAGGCCGCCGGCCAGCGCCGGGCCGACGATGCGGGCGGCGTT
The DNA here is from genome assembly GCA_035296085.1 of Nocardioidaceae bacterium. Taxonomy (GTDB): domain Bacteria; phylum Actinomycetota; class Actinomycetes; order Propionibacteriales; family Nocardioidaceae; genus DATHBP01. The sequence continues at coordinate 2,246 of DATHBP010000109.1, forward strand.
GAACGACGCCGAGTTGAG
>DATHBP010000110.1:0-24060 GCA_035296085.1 Nocardioidaceae bacterium
CGTTTCGGCATGTCCGTTCGGCGTAGAATGAGGTGCGTGGGAAAGCAGGTCAAACAGCTCGATCGGGTCGTCATCCGCTTTGCCGGCGACTCCGGCGACGGGATGCAGCTCACTGGCGACCGCTTCACCTCGGAAACAGCCGCCTTCGGCAACGACGTTTCGACCCTGCCCAACTACCCCGCCGAAATCCGCGCGCCCGCCGGCACGATGCACGGCGTCTCGTCGTTCCAGCTGCACTTCGCGGACCACGACATCCTCACCCCCGGCGATGCTCCTGACGTACTCGTCGCGATGAACCCAGCGGCACTGCGCGCGAACGTGGGAGACCTGCCCCGAGGCGCCACCGTGATTGTGGATAGTCACGACTTCGGCGCCCGAAACCTCACTCGTGCGGGCTACGCAACCAACCCGCTGGAGGACGGGTCGCTCGATGCGTTCGCCGTCCACTCCATCGATCTGACGACCCTGACCGTCAAAGGCGTCAAGGAGTTCGGGCTCACTCGCAAAGATGCCGCCCGGGCCAAGAACATGTTCGCCCTCGGTCTGCTCTCCTGGCTGTACGGCCGACCTACTCAGCCGACCATCGAGTTCCTCGAAGCCAAGTTCGCCAAGCGCACCGAGATCCGCGACGCCAACGTGACGGCGTTCCGCGCCGGCTGGAACTTCGGTGAGACCACCGAGACGTTCGCAGTCTCCTACGAGGTGAAGCCCGCGCCGATGGAGGCGGGCACCTACCGCAACATCACCGGCAACCTTGCGCTCGCCTACGGGTTGGTGGCGGCATCGGTGCGTTCGGGGTTGCAGCTGTTCCTCGGCTCCTACCCCATAACGCCGGCCTCCGACATCCTGCATGAGCTGTCCAAGCACAAGCGCTTCGGAGTCGTGACATTCCAGGCGGAGGACGAGATCGCCGGTGTCGGCGCCGCTCTCGGCGCGGCGTTCGGCGGCGCGCTTGGCGTCACCACGACTTCGGGCCCAGGACTGGCGCTGAAGAGCGAGACCATCGGCCTCGGTGTCATGCTCGAGCTGCCGTTGGTCGTGTGCGACATCCAGCGTGGCGGACCGTCGACCGGGCTGCCGACGAAGGCCGAGCAGTCCGACCTCCTGCAGGCGATGTTCGGCCGTAACGGCGAGGCGCCTGTTCCAGTGCTCGCACCGCGTTCGCCGGGGGACTGCTTCGACACGGCCCTTGAGGCGGTCCGCATTGCGGTGACCTACCGCACCCCTGTGCTGCTGCTGTCCGACGGCTACCTCGCCAATGGCTCCGAGCCCTGGCCGGTTCCCGTCGTCGAGGATCTGCCGCGCATCGACCCGGCGTTCGCGACCGAGCCGAACCATGTCGATGCCACCGGCGCCGAGGTCTTCTGGCCGTACTCGCGCGAACGTGACACCCTGGCCCGTCCGTGGGCTCTGCCGGGCACCCCAAGGCTGGAGCACCGGATCGGTGGGCTCGAGAAGGCCGACGGAGACGGCAGCATCTCCTACGACCCCGACAACCACGACCTCATGGTGCGCACGCGGCAGGCGAAAGTCGACGCGATCGCTCGCTCCCTGCCACCACTCGAGGTCGACGACCCCGACGGGCGGGCCCGCGTTCTGGTGCTCGGCTGGGGGTCCACCTACGGGCCCATCGGGTCCGCCGTGCGACGGCTGCGCGAGAGGGGACGCTGCGTTGCCCAGGCGCACCTTCGTCACCTCAACCCCTTCCCCGCTGACCTCGGTGCGGTGCTGCATCGCTACGAGCGGGTGCTGGTGCCGGAGATGAACCTCGGCCAGCTCGCGCTGCTGCTAAGGGCTCGCTACCTCATCGATGTCGTCAGCTACAACAAGGTGCGCGGCATGCCGCTGCTCTCGACCGAGCTGGATAGCGCCATCGGCGACGTGATCGCCGCCGTCGAGGACAGTGACTCTCGTACCGGATCACCCGTCTCCTCTGGAGCGACCCGATGAGCCAGCCGACCCAGACGAGTCAGGCCACCGAACTCCCCTTCCCGGGCCTGCGCGGAGTGCCGACCAGCGAGTCACCGCAGACGCGCAAGGACTTCGCCTCCGGACACGAGGTGCGCTGGTGCCCGGGGTGCGGCGACTACGCCGTGCTTGCCGCGGTGCAAGGGTTCTTGCCGGAGCTCGGTCTGCGCCGGGAAAACATCGTCTTCGTGTCCGGCATCGGCTGCTCGTCGCGCTTTCCCTACTACCTCGAGACGTACGGCATGCACTCCATCCACGGGCGGGCACCGGCCATCGCCACCGGTCTGTCGGTGACCCGGCCCGACCTCTCGGTGTGGGTGGTGACCGGAGACGGCGATGCCTTGTCAATCGGCGGCAACCACCTGATCCACGCCCTCCGCCGCAACGTCAACCTCACGATTCTGCTGTTCAACAACCGGATCTACGGCCTGACAAAGGGGCAGTACTCCCCCACGTCCGAGACCGGCAAGGTCACCAAGTCCACACCGATGGGCTCGGTCGACGCGCCGTTCAACCCCGTCTCGCTGGCACTCGGCGCAGAGGCGTCGTTCGTCGCCAGGACCATCGACTCCGACCGACGGCATCTGACCGACGTGTTGCGCGCAGCAGCGGCGCATCGCGGTGCCGCGCTGGTGGAGATCTACCAGAACTGCCCCATCTACAACGACGGTGCTTTCGACGCCGTCAAGGACAAGGACACCCGCGAGCAGGCGGTGATCCCGCTTGTGCACGGCCAGCCCATCCGGTTCGGCTCCGAGCAGGAGCTGGGTGTCGTCTACGACACCACGACAGGCGGGCTCGCGGTGGCCACAGTCGCAGACGCCGGCGTTGACGCGGTGGTCGTCCATGACGCGCACAGCCCCGACCCCTCGGTCGCTTTCGCCCTGTCCCGGCTCACCGATGCGGGACACCTGGACCGCGCTCCCATCGGCATCTTCCGGCAGGTGGAGCGCCCGTCCTATGACGACATGGCCAGAGCCCAGGTTGCTACGGCTCGCGAAGCGAGCGGTGACGGCGACCTTGCCCAGCTGCTGCGTGGTGCGGACACCTGGACCGTTGGCTAGCGCCTACCTGGGACCGTTGGCTAGCGCCTAGGAGAAGGTGCGGTAGCTGGCGCTGTGCGAGACGGCGTACCGGGTCGTTCTCGGGACCGCGACCCGGTAGAACCAGCTGCCGCTGCGCGGGGCGTCCAAGCCGAAGTTGAACCCTGACTCGGCGCTCGTGCGCTGGCGGCGCACCGCGTGCCACGAGCAGGTGCGGCAGGAGCGCTTCTGCAGCACGACCCGTCGGTGCCGCCAGTCCGGGTTTACCTGCCCCACGAGCCGGAGTCCGCCCGAGCGTTGCGCTGTGTGGGAGGGCACCTTGCGATGCACCCAGACGCGGCCCTCCGCCCTCGCCGGCTGCAGACGGGTGTTGCCGGCAAAGCGCACCTGGTAGGTCGCGTTGAACCTCGCGACCACGGAGAAGGCGTACGTCGGCTTGTCGGTGCGGTTAGTGCGGTCGGTGCCGATCGTGGTCCACCGGTTCGATCCCGCCGGCTGGCGCAACAGGGTGACACGCGCACCCTGAGCGGCGTAGACGCTGCCGCCGACGCGATAGCGCACCTGTCCGCTGAGGCGGAACGACTCACGGTACTTCTGGTGGCGGAAGTAGGGGTGAATCGTCACCCTGGTCTCGAGCCTCGCCGCGGCAACGGCAGCCGGCGAGGCCGTCGACGCTGGCGGCGAAGCAGCGGCCGGAGCGGTTGGGACCACGAGTCCGGCAGTGAGTACCGCTGCGGCGAAGGTGCGGAGGTTCATTCCGGCGACTGTACGGGCACCCGCCCGCACCGACGAACCGGTCAGGAGCAACTAGCCTTGAGGCTCCTGACACCAGGTAACCTCTAGCACATGTCGGAGGAGCGCCGCGGGTTTCTGTTCGGCGTCGCGGCGTACGGATTGTGGGGCTTGTTTCCGCTCTACTGGCCGCTGCTGGAGCCGGCGAGCGCCCTGGAGATCTTGGCGCACCGGGTGGTGTGGTCGGTCGGGTTCGTGCTCGGACTGCTGTGGCTCCGCCGACGTGCTGGGAACCTGCGCGCGATCCTGACCGAGCGGCGTACCCGCTGGATCCTGACGTTTGCTGCCGGTGTCCTTGCCATCAACTGGTGGACCTACATCTGGGGCGTCAACCACGGACACGTCGTGGAGACATCGCTGGGCTACTTCATCACGCCGCTGATCAGCGTGCTGCTCGGCGTCGTCGTCTTGCACGAGCGACTTCGAGCCATCCAGTGGTTCGCGGTGGGCATCGGCACCCTCGCTGTCGTTGTGCTGACACTGGACTACGCGCGTCCGCCATGGCTGGCGCTGATTCTCGCGGTGTCGTTCGGCTCCTACGGGCTGGCGAAGAAGAAGGCTGACGTCGGCGCGATCGAGGGCTTGTCGATCGAGACGCTGGTCCTGCTGCCGTTGGCCGGCATATACCTGCTCTTGGTGCAGGTCCAGGGGGAGGGCCACTTCGGCGACCACGGCTGGGTCCATGCGTTGCTGCTGATCGGCACCGGGGCCATCACGGCCGTACCACTGCTGTTTTTCGGCGCAGCAGCAACTCGCGTCTCGATGACCACGTTGGGGATGTTGCAGTATCTCGCGCCGTTGATGCAGTTCGCCCTGGGGCTCCTGGTGTTCCACGAGATCATGTCGACGGCCCGCTGGGTCGGTTTCGCCCTGGTGTGGCTGGCGCTGTTGCTGCTGACCGGCGAGTCGCTGGTCAACCGGCGCCGCTCCCGCGTGCGCGTGCTCGCCGGAGCGTCTGCCTGAGCCCGCCGCCGGGGCTCAGGTGGAGCGCGTGACCACCAGGTCGCACAACGAGGCAAGCGCAGCCCGGGCCGGCACGTCCGGAAGGTGGTCGAGCAGCTGACGGGCTCCGTCGGCCCGGCTGCGCACCACCTCGCGCGCCTCGTCCAACGAGGGATGCGCTCGCAGCAGCGCCAGCGCCCGCGCGTGTCGGGAGTCCTCGGAGAGGTCGGAGGCGAGCACGTCGAGCAGCGGGGCATCAGCCGGGTCGGTCGAGCGCTGCGCCAACAGCACCGGCAGGGTCGGCACCCCCTCCCGAAGATCGGTTCCGGGCGTCTTTCCGAACCCCGGTGACTCGCTGGCGACGTCGAGCACGTCGTCGGAGAGCTGGAACGCCGTGCCGATGCGCTCCCCGAACTCGGTCAGGTGGCGCTGAACGGTGACGTCGGCACCGGAGAGCATGGCGCCGAACTGCGCTGAGGTGGCGATGAGCGAGCCGGTCTTGTCGGCGACGACCGACAGGTAATGCTCTATCGGCTCCTCCCCCGGCTGCGGACCGACAACCTCGCGGATCTGGCCGCGGACCAGACGCGCGAACGTCTGCGCCTGGATTCGCACGGCTTCCGGCCCTAAGCCTGCGACGATGCCGGAGGCCTGCGCGAACAGGTAGTCACCAGTGAGGATGGCGATCTTGTTGTCCCAGCGCGCGTTGGCACTTTCGCTGCCCCGGCGCAGCTGCGCTTCGTCCATCACGTCGTCGTGGTAGAGCGTGGCGACGTGGGTGAGCTCGACGAGGAGCGCAGCCGGCACGACACCCGCCGCGTCCGGATCTCCGAACTCGGCGGCAAGCAGGACCAGCTGGGGGCGAAAGCGCTTGCCGCCGGCCTCGAGGACGTGCCGGGCGGCGGCGTTGATGACGGCCACCTCACTGTGGACCGAGGCCCGCAGGGCCGTCTCGACCTCGCCGAGCCGCAGCTGAAGGCGCTCCTGCAAGGCCCTCGCAGCCGGGGGCAGCTCGGTGTCGGCGACGCTCACGGCAGAATCCGGCGCGGCTGCGTCAACGGATGAACTCGCCGGCCTGGCGGGCCAAGTCGAGAACCGGCGCGGGGAGAATGCCCAGGACCAGCGTTGCGGCGAGGCCGACGGAGATGGCGACCGACGTCAGCACGCTGGGTATCGCCACGCTCGGGGCGTCACCCACGGGGTCGGAGAAGAACATCAACACGATGACGCGGACGTAGAAGAACGCCGCGACCGCGCTCATCACCACGGCGACGAGGACCAGCGGCCAGCCGCCCCCCGCCCACGCCGAGGTGAACACCGCCCACTTGCCGGTGAAGCCGCTGGTCAACGGGATACCGGCCAGCGCGAGCAGGAAGAAGGCGAAGACGCCCGCGAGCAACGGGGACTCCTTGCCAAGGCCCGCCCATCGAGACAGGTGCGTCGCCTCGCCGTCGGGATCGCGGACGACCGTGACAACTGCGAACGCGCCCACCGTCGTGAAGCCGTAGGCGACCAGGTAGAAGAGCACAGCCTGCACGCTCGTGATGTCGGTGCTGCCGACGCGCAGCGGCTGATGGCTCGCAGCGATTGCGGTGAGCAGGAAGCCGGCGTGCGCGATCGAGGAGTAGGCGAGCATCCGCTTGATGTCGGTCTGGGTGATCGCGATCAGCGAGCCGACCACCATGGTGAGGATGGCGACGACCCACAGCATGGGCTGCCAGTCCCAGCGCGCCCCGCCCAGACCGACGTAGAACACCCGCATCAGCGCACCGAACGCCGCGATCTTCGTGCACGCGGCCATGAACGCGGTGACGGCGGTGGGAGCGCCTTGGTAGACGTCGGGTGTCCAGGCGTGGAAGGGGGCGGCTCCGATCTTGAACAGCAGTCCCACCGAGAGCAGCCCGACCCCGGCGAGCAGCAACGCCTCGTTGCCGACGCTCGAGGTCACCGCTGCGTCGATCCCGGCGAGCCGTACGGAGCCGGAGTAGCCGTAGATGAGCGCGATGCCGTACAGGAAGAACGCGGAGGAGAATGCCCCTAGCAGGAAGTACTTCAGCGCCGCCTCCTGGCTCAGCAGCCGGCGGCGACGAGCCAGCGCACAGAGCAGGTACAGCGGCAGCGACAGCACTTCGAGGGCCACGAACATGGTGAGCAGGTCGTTGGCCGCCGGGAAGAGCATCATCCCCGCCAGCGCGAACATCGCGAGCGGGAAGACCTCGGTGTGCTCGATTCCGCCGACCGACGCTGCGCGCTCGGCCTGCGTCCCGGGCAGCGCGGCCGCTTGCCCTGCGAACGCGGTGACCCCGCCTTCGAGCCGCCGTTCGGCGAAGAGCAGGATGCTCGCAATGCCGAGGGCCAGCAGGGTCCCCCACAAGAAGACGGTGGGGCCATCGACGGCTACCGCACCCTCGGCACTCAGCGAGCCGATCGCGCCGCGGTGCTCGGCAAGGCCGCGGCCCACCAGGACAGTGATCACCAAGGCGGCTGCCAACCCGGCCAGCGTCAGACCGAGCTGCACGGGATAGCGCAAGCGACGGGGCGCGAACGCTTCGACGAGGACGCCGAGCACGGCGAGCCCCAGCACGATGAGCAGCGGGGAGATGCGCGCGTACTCGATGTGCGGCGTCACGAAGTCGAGCTCGGCCGACACGGGGGCGGCGAGGACGATCACGGAGCGCCGTCCGGCCCGACGAAGGACACCTCGGTCGGCTCCGGGTCGCTGCTGTCCATGTGCTGGAGCGTCACGTCGACGGCAGGACGGATCACGTCGAGGGCAGGCTTGGGATAGAAGCCGAGCACGACGAGCAAGGCCACCAGCGGCGCCAGCGCCGCGATCTCACGGCCGTTCAGGTCACGGATGCGCCGGTTGCTCTCCCGCAGCGGCCCGGTCATGGTGCGCTGGTAGACGATGAGGATGTAGAGCGCGGCCACGATGATGCCGAGCGTCGCGAAGACCGCAGCGGGCGCCGACCTGGTGAATGTGCCGGCCAGCACGAGGAACTCGCTGACGAACGGCGCCAGTCCGGGCAGCGAGAGACTGGAGAGCCCGGCGACCAGGAAGATGCCCGCCAGCACCGGGGCAACCTGGTCGACGCCACCGAAGTCGCCGACCATCGCCGACCCGCGCCGCCGGATCAAGAAGCCCGTCACCAAGAACAGCGCCGCGGTCGAGATGCCGTGGTTGAACATGTACAGCGTCGAGCCGGACTGGCCCTGGCTGGTGAGCACGAAGATGCCGAGCACGATGAAGCCGAAGTGCGAGATCGATGTGTAGGCGATGAGGCGGCGGATGTCGTTCTGGCCGATGGCGAGCAGCGCGCCGTAGAGGATGCTGAACACCGCGAGCACGATCACGACCGGGGTGGCCCACCGCGACGCCTCGGGGAAGAGGCCCAGGCAGAAACGGATCATGCCGAACGTCCCGATCTTGTCGAGCACGCTCACCAGCAGCACGCTGGTGCCCGGGGTTCCTGCGCTGGCGGCGTCGGGCAGCCAGGTGTGCAGGGGCCACATCGGCGCCTTGATCGCGAAAGCGGCGAAGAAGCCGAGGAAAAGCCAGCGTCCCGTCGCCTCGTCGATGGGCATCTCCATCAGGTCGCTCAGCAGGTAGGTGGGCCCCCCCGGCGTGCGCGACGACACGACGTAGAGCCCGATGACCGAGGCCAGCATCAGCAGCCCGCCGAAGAGGCTGTAGAGCAGGAACTTCATGGCGGCGTACGACCGCTGGGGCCCGCCGAAGCCGCCGATCAGGAAGTAGATCGGGATGAGGGTGGCTTCGAACAAGACGTAGAACAAGAACACGTCGGTTGCAGCGAAGACGCCGATCGCCAGCCCTTCGAGGGCGAGCACCCAGGCGAAGAACGTCTTCGGGCTCCACCGTCCGCCGTCCGCGTCGTGCCAGGAGGCGAGGATCACCACTGGGGTGAGGATCGTGGTGAGCAGCACGAGGACCAGCCCGATCCCGTCCACGCCGAGCGCGTAGTGCGCGCCGAACGCGGGAATCCAGCTGGCCTCCTCGCTGAACTGGAACCCGCCGCCGGGCACGAAGCGGACAGCCATCGCGACGCTGAGCCCGAGAGTGACCAGCGAGACGGCGAACGCAACCTGCCTTGCGAAGTCGGCCCGAGTCCCGGGCAGCATCGCAAGCGCGATGGCGCCGAGCAGTGGCAGCGCCGCGAGCACCGTCAGCCAGGGGAAGTTCATCCGAGGCTCACCGCCAGCAACGCGATGACGACGATCGCGGACCCGGCGAGCATCGACAGCGCGTACGAGCGGACGAACCCCGTCTGCCAGCGACGAGCTCGCCCGGAGCTGCCACCGACCAGCGCGGCCATCCCATTGACCGCCCCGTCGACCCCGCGGTTGTCGAAGAAGACGAGGAACCGGGTGAGGTACTGGCCGGGCCGCATCAGCAGCGCCTCGTTCACCGCGTCACCGTAGAGGTTGCGGCGCGCAGCCACCGTCAGCGGTGACACGTTGGTAGGGGCGGTCGCCGGCACGCGCGCTCGGCCGAACATCACCCACGCAACCGTCACGCCGATCGCCACGACGAGCAGCACGAGCCCGCTGATCACGATCGGCGGCAGCGGGGCCTCGTGCACGACGGCCTCACCGACGACTGGCTCGAGCCAATGCACTATCCAGTCGCTGAGAATGAGCGCGCCACCGCCGACAGACAGCGCAGCCAGGACGATCAGCGGAACGGTCATGACGGCCGGCGACTCGTGCGGATGGGTGTTGTCGGCCCAGCGCTTCTCGGAGATGAACGTCATGAGCATGAGCCGGGTCATGTAGAACGCGGTGATGCCCGCGCCCAGCATGGCTCCGATCCCCACCAGCCAAGAGTGCTCGAACGCGGTCTCGATGATCTTGTCCTTGCTCCAGAAACCGGAAAAGCCGGGGAAACCGATGATCGCGAGGTAGCCGAGGCCGAACGTCAGGAACGTGACGGGCAGCACCCGGCGCAGCGCCCCGTAGCGGCGCATGTCGACCTCGTCGTCCATCGCGTGCATCACCGAGCCGGCGCCCAGGAACAAGTTGGCCTTGAAGAACCCGTGCGTCAGCAAGTGGAAGATCGCGAACGCGTAACCCACCGCCCCAAGGCCGGCAGCCAGCATCATGTAGCCGATCTGGCTCATGGTCGAGCCCGCCAGCGCGCGCTTGATGTCGTCCTTCGCGCACCCGATCACCGCGCCCCACAGCAGCGTGACCAGCCCGACGACGACCACGGCGGTCTGGGCGACGGGCGCTGCGTCGTAGATGAAGTGCGATCTGGTGACAAGGTAGACCCCGGCGGTCACCATGGTCGCGGCGTGGATGAGCGCCGACACCGGGGTGGGGCCTTCCATCGCGTCCAGCAGCCAGCTCTGCAGCGGCACCTGGGCGGACTTGCCGCACGCGCCAAGCAGCAAGAGCAGCCCGATCACCGTGAGGACAGTGGTCGACGCGGACTCCACCGAGCTCGCCACTCCCTCGAAGGACATCGTGCCGAAAGCCGCGAACATCGCCATGATCGCCAGCGCCATGCCGACATCGCCGACCCGGTTGACCACGAACGCCTTCTTTGCGGCAGTCGCCGCGGTGTGCTTGTGCTGCCAGAAGCCGATCAGCAGGTAGGACGCCAAGCCGACGCCTTCCCAGCCGAGGAACACCGCGAGGTAGTCGTCGGCGAGCACCAGGACCAGCATCGCGGCGACGAAGAGGTTCATGTACGCGAAGAACCGCTTGCGCCGCTCGTCGTGGGCCATGTAGCCGATCGAGTAGATGTGGATGAGGCTGCCCACGCCGGTGATGAGCAGGACGAACACGGCGGAGAGCTGGTCGAACAGCAGCGAGAAGTCGACGTGGAAGCTGTTGACCGAGATCCAGGTGAACAGGTGCTGACCGACCGCTCGACTCTCCTCCGGCCGGTCGAGCAGGCCGGCGAAGGCGGCGACGGCGATCGCGAAGGATGCGAGTGGGGCAGCGGTTCCGAGCAGGTGCCCCCACCGGTCGCCTCGGCGGCCGACGAGCAGGAGCACCGCAGCGCTCGCGGCGGGGATGGCGATGATCAGCCACAGCAACGAGAAAGCACCGCCGACACCGGTCGACACGTCGCTCACGGGCGCTGGCTCCTCAGTACTTCAGCAGGCTGGCGTCGTCGACCGAGGCCGACCGGCGGGTGCGGAAGATCGTGACGATGATCGCGAGACCGACAACGACCTCGGCGGCCGCCACCACCATGACGAAGAACGCCGCGATCTGGCCGTCGAGGTTGCCGTGCACGCGGGCGAACGTGACGAACGAGAGGTTGACCGCGTTGAGCATGAGCTCGACGCACATGAACACCACGATCGCGTTGCGGCGCAGCAGGACACCGGTCGCACCAATCGAGAACAGCAGCGCGGACAGGATTAGGAACGGTGTCGGGCTCACTGCCGCCACCTGCCCTGCGGTGCACCGTGGGGTCGGCGGCTCACGCCTGCCTCCCGCCGCGCTCGGTGCCGCCGGGGTCGATTGCCCGCAGCGTCGCGTCGACCTCGTCCTGGTCGGAGAAGACCGCCCCGACCGGTGGCAGGTCGCCACGGGCGCGCAGTACCCGGGATATCGAAAGCTCCGACGGTGTCCCGTCGGCCAGCAGCGCGGGGGTACCAACGGCGTTGTGCCGGGCCAGCACCCCCGGCGACGGGAGCGTGCCTGGATGCGTGCCGTGCTCGGCGTAGTTGCGCATCCGCGCCGTGGCGAGGTCCCGCTGCGTGGGCTTTGCAGTCAACCGCTCCTGGTGCGCGAGCACCATCGCGCCGAGCCCCGCAGTGATGAGCAGCGCACTCGTCACCTCGAAGGCGAGCACGTAACGGGAGAAGATAAGCCCGGCGACGCCCTCGACGTTGCCGTCGGCGTTGGCGGCCCCGAGGCCGACGACGGTGCCGACCACTGTCTGGGCGAGGGCCGTGACCAGCAGCGCGCCGAAGGCAAGCCCGACGACAAGCCCCATCCAGCGCTGGCCCCGGATCGTCTCGATCGTCGAGTCCGATGCGTCGACGCCGACCAGCATGAGCACGAACAAGAAGAGCATCAGCACCGCGCCGGTGTAGACGATGATCTGCACGGCGAAGAGGAACGGCGCGCCCTGGGCGACGTACAGAACGGCGAGGCACACCATGATCACGGCGAGCATGAGCGCGGAGTGCACGGCCTTACGGGCGAAGACGAGGCCGAGGGCCGCAACGACCATCACGGGCGCCAGCAGCCAGAAAACGATCACGGTGCGACCTCGGTGTCGCCGGAGATCGCTGCCAGCTCGTCGTCGGGTGGGCGCATGGTGCCGCGGTAGTAGTCGGAGTCGTCGTCGCCGAGCCGCATGGGGTGCGGCGGTGCCTCCATGCCGGGCAGCAGCGGCGCGAGCAGGTCGGTCTTCTCATAGATCAGGGACTCGCGGGAGTCGTCGGCAAGCTCGTACTCGTTGGTCATCGTCAGCGCGCGGGTGGGGCACGCCTCGATGCACAACCCGCACAGGATGCAGCGCAGATAGTTGATCTGGTAGACGCGGCCGTAGCGCTCGCCGGGCGAGTAACGCTCGTCCGCCAGGTTGTCGGCGCCTTCGACGTAGATGGCGTCGGCCGGGCACGCCCAGGCGCAGAGCTCGCACCCGATGCATTTCTCGAGCCCGTCGGGCCAGCGGTTGAGCTGGTGGCGGCCGTGGAAGCGCGGTGCAGTCGGCTTCTTCTCGAACGGGTACTGCTCGGTGACCACCTTGCGGAACATCGTCCGGAACGTGACGCCGAAGCCGGCGACCGGATCCCAGAACTGCTCCTTGACGCTAGCCACGTCTCCTCCTGCGGGCAGACATCGCCGAGCGGCTAGCCATCGTCGTCCCCCTCCCGCGCATGCCTCGGCTCGTAGGTCGGGCTGCTGCCCACGCTCACCTGCGCGGAGGTGATGGCCGGCTGCTCGGCCGCTCCAGGCATCGGCGGGACAGGGTAGCCGCCGGCATAGGCGTCGAACTCAGCCGGTGGCTTCGCCGCTGGCGCTGGCGGCTCGTCTGAGCCAACGAACGTGAGCACAAGCATCAGCACGACAACGACCGCGGCGGCACCGAACACATAGCGCCGGTCCAGTCCGCCTTGCAGGTCGATGGCCCGGATCGTGGCGACGGCGATGATCCATACCAGCGCTCCGGGGATCAGGTACTTCCAGCCGAGCTTCATGAACTGGTCGTAGCGCAGCCGTGGCAGGGTGCCGCGGAGCCAGATGAACACGAAGATGAACAGCATGACCTTGCCGAGGAACCACAGCACCGGCCAGTAGCCGGTGTTCGCGTCATCCCACAATGACAGCGGCCACGGCGCGCGCCATCCGCCGAAGAACAGGGTGGTGGCGAGCGTGGAGACCGTGACCATGTTGACGTACTCGGCGAGGAAGAACAGCGCGAACTTCAGCGAGGAGTACTCCGTGTGGAACCCGCCGACGAGCTCGCCCTCGGCTTCAGCGAGGTCGAACGGCGCGCGGTTGGTCTCCCCGACCATCGCGATCATGTAGATGACCAGCGACGGGATGAGCATCAGGCCGAACCACAGCGGCTCTTGGGCGGCGACGATCTCCGAAGTCGACAGCGAGCCCGCATAGAGGAACACGGCGACGAGCGCGAGACCCATCGCCACCTCGTAGGAGATCATCTGAGCCGACGAGCGCAGACCGCCGAGCAGCGAATAGGTCGAGCCGGACGACCATCCGGCCAGGACGATTCCGTAGATTCCGATCGAGGCAGCGGCCAGCACGAACAACACCGCGACCGGCAGGTCGGTCAGCTGCAGCGGTGTGCGGATGTCGGTGAACGGGACCTGCACCTCCGGGCCGAACGGGATCACCGCGAAGGCTATGAACGCCGGGATTGTCGAGACGACCGGCGCGAGCACGAAGATGACCTTGTCGGCGGCCTTGGGGACCAGGTCTTCCTTCAGGGCGAGCTTGATGCCGTCGGCGAGGCTCTGCAGCAGCCCGAACGGCCCGTGGACGTTGGGCCCGATGCGGTGCTGCATGCGCGCGACGACCCGCCGCTCGAGCCAGATGTTGAGCAATGTGAGCACGACGAGCAAGCCGAACACCAAGATCACCTTGATGATCACGAGCCACCACGGGTCGTGGCCGAACAAGGGGAGGCCCGGGCCGTGACCCAACGCGGGGAGACCACCCGGCGCCAGCAGCGAGGTGCCTACAGTCGCCGTCATCGCGCGCCGGCCCGGAGTCGTACGACGCCGCCCGGCCCGACTCCCAGCGTGCGGCGCAGGGATCTGCCGTCGACCCGCTCGGGAACCCAGACGACACCGTCGTCGAGGTCGACGAGCGTGACCGGCAGGGTCAGCGCACCAGTGTCGGTCGACAGCGTCACGTCGTCACCGACGGAGACCCCGAGCGCCTCCGCGGTGCCGACCGAGACGGCGGCCACCGGCTGCCGCGCGGTGGCGTTGAGTGCCGGCTCACCGTCAAGCATTCGCCCGCCGTCGAGCAACAGCCTCCACGCGGCAAGCCGGAACTCGCCGTCCCCGGCCTGCGTCGGCGCCTGTGGTCGAGCCGTGGGGGACAACGCCGGTGCGCCGTCCCAACGGCCGATCTGGGCGATCTCGGCACGCGCCTGCTCCACGGTGCGGAAGCCGAGGTCTGCGTCAAGCTCCTCCGCGATGCCGGCAAGGACCCGCAGGTCCGGCAGCGACCCCGCCTCGCGCAGAACCGTGTCGAAGGGCCGCTCGCGGCCCTCCCAGTCAACGAACGTGCCGCCCTTTTCGGCCACCGGCGCCACCGGGAAGACCACGTCGGCGAGCGCGGTGACCTCGCTCGAGCGGATCTCCAGGCTGACCAGGAAAGGCACTGCCTCGAGTGCCGCCAAAGCTGCCGCCGGGTCGGAGAGGTCGTCGACCTGCACGCCGCCGACGACGAGTGCGCGCAGGTTGCCCAAAGTGGCACCGGCGAGGATCGCGTCGGTGTCGCGGCCGGGTGCGCCGGACAACGAGTCCACTCCCCACACAGCGGCCATGTCGACCCGGGCCGCAGGATCGGCGCTCGGGCGCCCTCCCGGCAGCAGGTCGGGCAGGCACCCGGCCTCCAGCGCTCCCCGCTCGCCGGCCCGGCGCGGCACCCAGGCCAACCGGGCGCCGGTGGCGTCGCCGAGCGCGGCGGCTGCGGTGAGCGCACCGGGCACCATGGCCAGTCGCTCCCCCACGAGCACGACGGCGTCCGGACCCAGTGCGCGGGCACAGGCGACTGCCTGCTCCCCGAGGTCGTCACCGCCGGCCCGCAGCGCCGTCAGCGTGGCGGCCTCCCCACCGGGCGCCGTGCGGAGCAGGGCACCGTCGAGCTTGGCGAGTCCGCGAGAGGTGAACGGGGCGACGGACCAGACGGGCAGGCCGGCCTTGCGCAGAGTCTTGCGCATCCGCAGGAAGACGATCGGTGACTCGTCTTCGGGCTCGAAGCCCACGAGCAGCACCGCCGACGCGGACTCGAGGTCGGCGTAGCGTACGCCGAGTCCTCGACCGGCGACCCGGGCGGACAGGAAGTCGGCTTCCTCGGCGGAGTGCGGCCGGGCGCGGAAGTCGATGTCGTTGCTCCGGAGCACGGCACGGGCGAACTTTCCGTAGGCGTAAGCGTCTTCCACCGTCACTCGGCCACCGGTCAGCACGCCGGCGGCACCGCGGGCGCCGCGCAAACCGTCGGCGGCGGTCGCGAACGCCTCCGGCCAGGAGGCGGGTCGCAGCTGCCCGTCGGCGGCGTCACGTACCAGCGGCGTGGTGATCCGGTCGACTTGGCGGGCGTAGGTGAACGCAAACCTGCCCTTGTCGCAGTTCCACTCCTCGTTGACCGCCGGGTCGGGTGCCGCGAGCCGGCGCATCACCTTGCCGCGACGGTGGTCGGTGCGCAGCGCGCAGCCCGACGCGCAGTGCTCACACACGCTCGGCGTCGAGATCAAGTCGAACGGTCGGGCGCGGAAACGGTACGCCGCGCTGGTGAGTGCCCCGACCGGGCAGATCTGGATCGTGTTGCCGGAGAAGTAGGACTCGAACGGCTCGTCCTGGTAGATGCCCACCTGCTGCAGGGCCCCTCGGTCGAGCATGGCGATGAAGGGGTCCCCCGCGATCTGCTCGGAGAACCGGGTGCACCGGGCACAAAGCACGCAGCGCTCACGGTCCAGCAACACCTGGGCCGAGATCGGGATGGGCTTGGGGAACGTGCGCTTGGTCTCGACGTAGCGTGACTCGCCGCGCCCGTTGCTCATCGCCTGGTTCTGCAGCGGGCACTCTCCGCCCTTGTCGCACATCGGGCAGTCGAGCGGGTGGTTGATCAGCAGAAATTCCATGTTGCCCTGCTGGGCCTTGTCGGCCACCCCCGACGTCGCTTGGGTGCGGACCACCATTCCGGGCGCGACGCTCAGCGTGCAGGAGGCCTGCGGCTTGGGGATCGGTCGGCCGTTGCCGCCGTCGGGCACCTCCACCAGGCACTGCCGGCACGCGCCGATCGGGTCGAGCAGCGGGTGGTCACAGAACCGCGGGATCGAGATGCCGACCTGCTCGGCGGCGCGGATCACGAGAGTGCCGGGGGGGACGCTGACCTCGATGTCGTCGATGGTCAGCGTCACGAGCTCCTCGCGGCGCTCGAGGTCGCTGCCCGGCTTCGCTGCTTGGACCGTCATGCGCGCACCTCCGCTGCCGCGCTGACGCCCGCGGCCCCAAACACCGTCGAAGCCAGCGGGTCGAAGGGACATCCGCGACCGTGGATGTGCTCGAGGTACTCGTCCTTGAACAGCTGGATCGAGGACGTGATGGGGCTGGTGGCGCCGTCGCCGAGCGCGCAGAACGCACGGCCCAGAATGTTGTCGCAGAGGTCGAGCAGCAACGCGACATCACTGGAGTTGCCCTGGCCATCCTCGATGCGCTGGATGGTCTGCACGAGCCACCAGGTGCCTTCGCGGCACGGCGTGCACTTGCCGCACGACTCGTGGCGGTAGAACTCGGTCCATCGCAGCACCGCCCTGACGACGCAGGTGGTGTCGTCGAAGATCTGCAGCGCCTTGGTCCCGAGCATCGACCCCGCCGCGGCGACGCCTTCATAGTCCAGCGGCACGTCGAGGTGGTCGGCAGTGAGCAACGGCGTCGATGATCCACCGGGGGTCCAGAACTTGAGCTCATGGCCTTTGCGGACGCCGCCGGCGAGCTCGAGCAACGAGCGCAACGTGATGCCGAGCGGAGCTTCGTACTGACCGGGCCGGGTGACGTGACCGGACAGCGAGTAGATGGTCATGCCCTTGCTCTTCTCGGTGCCCATCGACGCGAACCAGTCGGCGCCGTTGGCGAGAATGGCCGGCACCGACGCGATCGACTCGACGTTGTTGATCACCGTCGGGCAGGCGTACAGGCCGGCGACGGCCGGGAACGGCGGGCGCAGCCTTGGCTGCCCGCGCAGGCCCTCCAGCGAGTCGAGCATCGCGGTCTCCTCGCCGCAGATGTAGGCACCCGCTCCGGCGTGGATGACGAGGTCGAGGTCGAAGCCGGACCCGAGTACGTCCTTGCCGAGGAAGCCGGCTCGGTATGCCTCCTCGGCGGCCTGCTGCAACCTGCGGACCACGTGCAGCACCTCGCCGCGGACGTAGATGAACGCGTGGCTGGCCCGGATCGCGTAGGCGGCTATGATCGCCCCCTCGATGAGAAGGTGCGGCGACGCCATCATCAGGGGGATGTCCTTGCACGTGCCGGGTTCGGACTCGTCGGCGTTGACCACCAGGTAGTGCGGTTTGGCGGCGGCGTCGCCGTCTTGGGGAATGAACGCCCACTTCATTCCGGTGGGGAACCCTGCGCCCCCCCGACCGCGCAGGCCGGAGTCCTTGACGAGCTCGATCACCTGGTCGGGCGGCATCGCTAGCGCCGCACGCAGGCCCTGGTAGCCACCCGAGAGCCGGTACGTCGCGAGCGTCCACGCCCGCGGCTTGTCCCAGGTGTCGGTCAGAACCGGGGTGAGCACATCGGTCATCGCTTAGCGCGCTCCCTCGTCGTTGTCGCCGCCGGGGGCCCAGCCGCTCGTCGGCGCCGGGTCCTCGGCATCCCCCGGCCCTTGCCTGACGTCGGCGGGTGACTCAGCGACCTTGGCCTCCGACTCCGCTCGGCCGTGCTCAGCCCCGTCGGGGCCGATCTGCTCCGCGGCCGCCGCCGAGGCCCCGTCTGCTCTTCCCTCTGCTGGCTGGTCGCTAGCAGGCTGGCCGCTAGCTGGTTGGTCGCTCGCGGGCTGGGAGGCGCGGGGCTCGTCGGAGCTAGTTGCAGTGGCAGGCGCCTGCCACTTCCGATCGCGCGCGAGCCGCAGACCCACCAAGGTGGCTGGCCCGCCGGCGGGGCCTTCGTCGGCCTTGCCGTCGGGGAAGCCCGCCAGCACCCGTTCGGCGTCCCGCCAGGTGCCGACCGTGGCGCCCCGCGTGGCGGCCACCGGACGCCGCGCACGCAGGTCGTCGACCAGCCGCACTGCGGACTCTGGGGTCTGGTTGTCGAAGAACTCCCAGTTGACCATGACCACCGGCGCATAGTCGCAGGCGGCGTTGCACTCGACGTGCTCGAGGGTGATGGCACCGTCCTCGGTCGTCTCGTCGTTGCCGATGCCAAGGTGGCCTTGGAGGCGCTCGAAGATGAGGTCACCGCCGAGCACAGCGCACAGCGTGTTGGTGCAGACGCCGACGTGGTAGTCGCCGAGCGGCCGGCGCTTGTACATCGTGTAGAACGTCGCGACGGCAGAGACCTCCGCGGCTGTCAGCCCCAGCACGTTGGCGCACGCCTCGATACCGGCCGGCGTCACATGGCCGTCGACGCTTTGCACCAGGTGGAGCATCGGGAGCAACGCCGAGCGCGGCCGAGGGTAACGTCCGGCGATCTCCTGCAGCTCTGCGTAGGTGGACGCGTCGATCCGGGTCGGCACGCTCATCAGCGGTCGACCCCGCCCATCACCGGGTCGATGCTGGCGACGGCGACGATCACGTCGGAGACCATGCCGCCCTCCGACATCGCCGGTGCGCACTGCAGGTTGACGAACGACGGGTCGCGGAAGTGCGCCCGGTAAGGCCGCGTCCCGCCGGTCGACACCAGGTGGCACGCCAGCTCGCCGCGCGGAGACTCGATCGCCGTATAGGTCTGTCCGGCCGGGACGGCGAAGCCCTCGGTGACGAGCTTGAAGTGGTGGATGAGCGCCTCCATCGACTCGGCCATGATGTGGCGAATGTGGTCCGCGGAGTTACCCATGCCGTCGCTGCCTATGGACAGCTGGCTCGGCCACGCGATCTTCTTGTCCGCCACCATGATGGGCGCCCCTTCGAGCCCTTGGAGCCGGTCGGCGCACTGGGTGATGATCTTGAGCGACTCGGCCATCTCGTCGAGCCGGATCCGGAAGCGCCCGTACGAGTCGCACGTGTCACGCGTGACGACGTCGAAGTCGTAGGTCTCGTAGCCGCAGTAGGGCTGGGCCTTGCGCAGGTCCCAGGGGTAGCCGGTCGCCCGCAGCACCGGTCCGGTGGCGCCCAGCGCGATGCAGCCGGCCAGGTCGAGATAGCCGATGCCCACCAGCCGGCCCTTGAAGATGGGGTTCTCGTTGCACAGCGCGGCGTACTCCGGCAGCCGCTTGTTCATCAGCGTGACGAAGTCACGGATCTGGTCGAGCGTGCCGGGGGGCAGATCCTGGGCCACGCCTCCCGGCCGGATGAAGCCGTGGTTCATCCGCAGGCCGGTGATGAGCTCGAACAGGTCGAGGACGGCCTCGCGCTCACGGAAGCCGATCGTCATGACGGTGAGGGCACCAAGCTCCATGCCGCCGGTGGCGATGGCGACGAGATGGGACGAGATCCGGTTGAGCTCCATGAGCAGGACGCGCATCACCTGCGCTTTCTCCGGTACCTCGTCTGCCACGCCGAGCAGCCGCTCGACCCCGATGCTGTAGGCCGCCTCGTTGTAGAACGGCGAGAGGTAGTCCATCCGGGTGCACAGCGTCACGCCCTGCACCCAGGTCCGGAACTCCATCGTCTTCTCGATACCGGTGTGCAGGTAGCCGATCCCGCACCGGAGCTCGGTGACGGTCTCGCCGTCCAGCTCGAGGATGAGCCGCAGCACGCCATGCGTGGACGGGTGCTGCGGTCCCATGTTGACGACGACACGTTCTTCGCTGCCGTCGGCCACCCCGGAGACCACCGAGTCCCAGTCCTGTCCGGTCACGGTGTACACGCGTCCGGTCGTCGTGTCCCGTGCGGAGGCGTAGGGGTCGGTGGCGGTGCCGGAGCTGACCGTCTGCTGGCTCATGTGTATGACCTTCGCTGGTCTGGCGGCGGGATGGTCGCTCCCTTGTACTCCACCGGGATGCCGCCGAGGGGATAGTCCTTGCGCTGCGGGTGGCCCGGCCAGTCGTCCGGCATCTCGATGCGGGTCAGCGCCGGGTGTCCGTCGAAGACGATGCCGAAGAAGTCGAACGTCTCCCGCTCGTGCCAGTCGTTCGTCGGGTAGACGGCGACGACGGACGGAATGTGTGGGTCGTCGTCTGGGCAGGTGACCTCGAGGCGGATGCGGCGGTTGTGGGTCATCGACATCAGGTGGTAGACCGCATGCAGCTCGCGGCCCTTCTCCTCGGGGAAGTGAACCCCAGACACTCCGCTGCAGAACTCGAAGCGCAGTGCTGGGTCGTCACGCAGGTGCTTGGCGACCTCGAGCAGGTGTGCTCGCCGGACGAAGAACGTCAGCTCACCACGGTCGACGACGACCTTCTCGAGCGCAGCGCCGGCGCCCGCGGTCGTCAGCGCCTCGTCCAAGCGGTCGGCGACCTCGTCGAACCAGCCGCCGTAGGGCCGGGGCGACTGGCCGGGCATGGGCACCACCCGGACGAGCCCGCCGTAGCCGGTGGTGTCGCCCGAGCCGTGGACGCCGAAC
Source organism: Nocardioidaceae bacterium (assembly GCA_035296085.1). GTDB lineage: Bacteria > Actinomycetota > Actinomycetes > Propionibacteriales > Nocardioidaceae > DATHBP01. The sequence goes on from DATHBP010000110.1 coordinate 20,657, forward strand.
ATGCCGTGGCGCACCTCGACGACGTCGAGCTGCTCGGTGCCGGCCTCCTGCTGGGGAGTCAGGTTGTCCGGCATCCGCTCCGTGATGCCCTCCCGGCCTGGCGCCTTCACCGGCACCGAGGGGCTGGCCTGGCCGCCACTGTCCTGCGTCACCTCAGCATCCCCAGCTGGTCATGGGTGGGCACCGCGCGCATCGCCTCGCGCTCCTGCTGCTCGATCTCGTCGGCGCGGTTGGCCCCCAGCTTGGTGTGCTGGATCTTGTCGTGCAGCTTGAGGATCGAGTCGATGAGCATCTCGGGGCGGGGCGGGCAGCCCGGCAGGTACATGTCGACGGGGACGATGTGGTCGACGCCCTGGACGATCGCGTAGTTGTTGAACATGCCGCCGCTGGAGGCGCAGACCCCCATGGCCAGCACCCACTTGGGGTTGGCCATCTGGTCGTAGATCTGGCGCAGCACCGGGGCCATCTTCTGGCTCACCCGGCCGGCGACGATCATCAGGTCTGCTTGGCGGGGCGAAGCCCGGAACACCTCCATGCCAAAGCGGGCGAGGTCATAGCGCGGGCCGCCGGAGGTCATCATCTCTATCGCGCAGCACGCCAGCCCGAAGGTCGCGGGCCACAGCGACGCCTTGCGGAAGTAGCCGGCCAGCCCCTCTACGGTCGTCAGCAGCACGCCACTGGGCAGCTTCTCCTCGATGCCCATGGGCTACCTGGTCCTTTCGTACGCCGCTGGTGTCATGTCAATCCCACTCGAGCCCACCGCGTCGCCACACGTAGGCGTAGACGACGAAGATCGTGGCGATGAACAAGACCATCTCCGCCAGCCCGAAGATGCCGAGCGAGTCGAATGCGACGGCCCACGGGTAGAGGAAGACGATCTCGATGTCGAAGACGATGAAGAGCATCGCGGTGATGTAGTACTTCACCGGGAAGTGCCCGCCGCCGGCCGGCTGCGGAGTCGGCTCGATTCCGCACTCGTAGGAGTCGAGCTTGGCCCGGTTGTAGCGCTTCGGGCCGGCGAGCGCGCTGGCTACCAGCGAGAACACGGCGAAGGCGGCGGCCAGCAGGCCCAAGCCAAGAATCGGCCAGTACAGGTCCACGCCGTCCCCCTTCCTTCCTTCTCCGTCCGGCCCGGCCGGGCGGGATGCTCATCCTAGGTCTGCTGCGCCGTGCCTCGGCGGGTAGGTCAGGCGGCCGGCGCGGCCTTGCTCAAGGCGTTGACCAACCGGTCCATCGTGTCGCCACCACGAGGCTCGGTGAGGTTGGCCAGCAGCTTCAGCGTGAACCGCATCAGCGTTCGGTGCGACAAGCCGCGCTGGGTGGCCAGGGCCATCACGCCGGGATGACCGATCGCCTTCACGAAGATCCGGCCGAGCGTGTAGTAGCCGCCATAGGCGTGGTCGAGCGCCGCGGGGTAGGCGTGCAGGGCTCGCTCGCGCGCGGGGCCGGCGGGGCGGTCCAGCGCCTGCACGACGACATCGGCGGCAACCTCGGCGGACTCCATCGCGTACGCGATGCCCTCGCCGTTGAACGGGTTGACCATCCCGCCCGCGTCGCCCAGCAGCAACATGCCCTTCGCGTAGTGCGGCTTGCGGTTGAAGCCCATCGGCAGTGCCGCCCCCCGCACTGGCCCGGTGCGGTTCTCCTCGAGAAACCCCCACTGGACCGGGGTGTGCTCGAGCCATCGGCGCAGCAGATCCTTGTAGTCGACCTGCTGAAAGGCGCTCGACGTGTTCAAGATCCCGAGGCCGACGTTGCAGGTGCCGTCGCCAACTCCGAAGATCCAGCCGTAGCCCGGCAGCAACGAGCCCTCCCCCGGGGCGCCGTCCCAGAGCTCGAGCCACGACTCCAGCCAGTCGTCGTCATGGCGGGGGCTCGTGTAGTAGGTCCGGACTGCGACGCCCATCGGGCGGTCGGCGCGCTTGGCGATTCCCATGGCGAGCGCCAGCCGGCTCGAGTTGCCGTCGGCTGCGAGCACGATCGGCGCCTGGTAGCTCAACTCGTCGCCGCTCTTGCGGCCGGTCTCGTCGACGTGCCTGACCGTCACGCCGCGGATGTGTCCGCTGCGCTCGTCCAGCAGTGGCCCGGTGACGGCGGTGCGCTCACGAAGCCGGGCGCCGGCTTTCTGCGCATGCCGGGCGAGGATCTCGTCGAAGTCCAACCGGGTGCGCACGAGCCCGTAGCTTGGGTACTCGGCCAGGTCGGGCCACGGCAGCTCGAGGCGGTGGCCGCCTCCGACGATGCGCAAGCCCCGGTTCTTGAGCCAGCCCGGTTCGTCGAGGTCGATGCCGATGCGCAGCAGCTGGCGAGCCGCTCGAGGTGTCAGCCCGTCGCCGCACACTTTCTCGCGGGGGAACGCCGTCTTCTCCAGGAGCAGCACGTCGAGACCGGTCTGCGCGAGGTGGTAGGCGGCTGTCGCACCCGCCGGACCCGCGCCGACGATGAGAACGTCGGCCCGCCGCTCGTCGGCGGTGGTCCAGGCCATGACACCCCCTGCAGAGGCGGGACGGGCGACGCTGCGGTTCGCTGCCGGCCGCTCGTGAAAATCTTCACGAGCGCGCCACGTCAGTGTAAGTCGCGTCTCGACGGGTCGCCACCCGGGGGCGTCCGCGCCTAACCGGCTTGCAGCTCCACCCGCTGGAGGCGTCAGGCTTCGACCATGAGCAAGCGAGTGGGACGGCTGTACGGCATCGGCGCACTGGCCCGGCGTACCGGGTTATCGGTCCGCACGATCCGGTTCTGGTCGGACTCAGGACTCGTGCCCCCCACACAGCGCAGCGCGGCTGGCCACCGACTCTTCGATGCGGCCGCCATGGCAAGGCTCGAGCTCGTCGCGACGCTGCGCCAGCTCGATGTCGGCTTGGACGCCATTCGGTCGGTGCTGGCGCGCAAGACCACCATCGCAGCTGTTGCTGACGTACACGCGCGGGCGATCGAGGCGGAGATCGAAGCACTGCGGGCGCGTCGAGCGGTGCTCGTCGCGATTGCCGAGCGAGAACCAACGACCGAGGAGATGAGGTTGATGCACGACGTGGCGCGCATGTCCGCGGTTGAGCGGCAGCGCCTGGTGGACGACTTCGTAGCGGAGACGTTCGGCGACGGCCCGGAGCCGAGCGGTCTAAGCGGTCGCATGCAGCAGCTGACGCCGGCGCTGCCGGAGAATCCGACAGCGGAGCAGGTACGGGCCTGGATCGACATCGCTGAGCTCTTGCTGGACCCCGGCTTTCGAGATCGGGTACGCGAGATGGCGGATGCGGGCCGGAGCGCCGCTGCGACCGACGTACTCCACCAGGACACGGGCCAGTCCTTCTACGTGGCAGTGACCACGCACGCGGGGGCGGCGCTGGCCGGCGGGGTCGACCCCGGGTCCATCGAGGCCGAGCGGATCGTCCAGCGCATCTTGC
>DATHBP010000111.1:0-2850 GCA_035296085.1 Nocardioidaceae bacterium
GATGACGAGGAGCGCGGGCACGCGGTGTACGTGTGTGCCCACCTGAGGCAGCAACGGCCGGACGTCGAGCCGACGTCAATCGGCTGTGAGGACTGCCTGGCCCTCGATGAAGCGAACTGGCGGTCCTTGCGCGTGTGTCTCACCTGCGGCCATGTCGGTTGTTGCGACTCCTCCCGCCACCAACACGCGCGCAGCCACTATGCAGCCACTCAGCACGCGTTGGTCGGCTCGTTCCAACCGGCCGAAGGCTGGGGCTGGTGCTATGCGGACGACCTGATCCTGGTGCAGGACCCGCCGCCGACCGGGGTTCACACCGCTGTCCTCGCCGCTCACGGTTAGCGACGAGATCCCGTCCGGGACTTCACGAGCTTGGCGCCGCTGCGAGTGTTGAGATCCCTTGCACTGGCCGCCAGCGCCGTCATCCTCTTCGGATGTAGCGGCGAAAGCGCGGGTGGCGGGTCGGGTGAGACGGCCCCGGCGTCTGCTGCGGATACTCCTGGCGGCAGTCTCAGCCCTAGCCCGTCGGGTGCAGGGGCTGCCGACGAGGCAGCCAAGCCGTCTGGCACAGGCCAGGACCCTGTAGCCAGAGAGAGCAAGCCAAAGGTTCGGCCGGTCTCCGTGCTCGGCTTGGCCGAGCAGCGGCACCGTGGTGACCAGCTGCGCCTCGGCGCCATTCGGGAGCGGACGCCGCAGTACACGTCGTACGACGTGACGTACCGGAGCCGCACCACGACAAGCAGGGGCGAGCGGGAGACGTACGTCATCTCGGGGGTTCTCAACGTGCCCGTTGGCCGAGGTCCGTTTCCGGCTGTGGTGCTGGCGCACGGGTACATCGATCCGGCGATCTACGTCCGGGGCCAAGGGATGACCCGGGAGCGCGGCTACCTGGCCGCCCGCGGGTACGTCGCCTTGCACGTCGACTACCGCAACCACGCCGAGTCAGACGACGACCCGCGCTTCCAGATCGGCATGCGGCTGGGGTACAGCGCCGACGTGATCAACGCGGTCAAGGCGCTGCGCCAGTTGCCTGACGTCCCGGTAGACGACGACCGGATAGCCCTTTTCGGCCGATCCATGGGGGGCGGCGTGATCTTGAAGGCGCTCGTCGCTGAGCCGGGCCTGGTCAGCGCCGCCGTTCCGTGGGCCTCTGTCTCCTCGCTGGAGCGGCAGAACTACAACCGGTTCATCCGCCCGGATCCGGAGGACGCCGGCCTGCGTGATCAGCTGGCGCGTCGATACGGCACGCCCGATCAGAACCCGCGCTTCTGGCGCGAGAACTCTTCCCGACCCTATTTCGACCGGATCACCGAGCCGGTGCTCATGGTGCACGGGCGCCTCGACGACACCTCCCCGCCGCGCTGGGCCACCGCGACGCAGCGCGCGCTCACGCGGGCGGGTGTCACGTCCGAGCTGGCGTGGTACGACGACGGGCACGCCTTCGGCCCAGCGTTCTATGCCGCGATGAACCGCTCGGTCCGGTTCTTCGAGGGACGGCTCGGCTGAAGGCTGCCGGCTTTCACTCGGCCGGCACTCTCCTGTCAGCGCTGAATATGCCTACTGGAAGTAGCGCCCGGCGTCCCGGTTCGTTCGTGGCTTGCCGACGGCGTCCCGGGCACGGGGGCGAGGCGTTGCCTGTGGCCGTTGATAGCCGATCTCACCGCCCAGGCGGCCACCGTAGGGGCGGCCGTGGTCGGCGTACTCCTCGCGGAAGTACGTGAGGTTCGTCGCTCCGAGCGAGACCCGGGAGCTGGTCCGCAGGAGACTCCGTTTGGCTGAAATCCCGGCGATGGTCGACTGTCCGGAGGCTGCGAGGTGGGTCAACACGTACTCGTCCTCGTCGGTGCGTTCGATGACGGCGTGCAGCGGCTCGAGCCCCTCGATCACCACGTCGCAGTCGCTTGCGCTGCCGAAGGTCGTCCGCGATTTCGTGAGGTACTCCACCCGTCGCACCTCGCCCGCCTGCGGCCAAGGGCTCGACGCGAAGATGAGCCGTGGCATGCCGCCTCCCCTCGGGTCATGCGTGGTCGTGACGGGTCGCGGCCCGAGCGCGGAGACCGTCGGGAAAAGCGGGAACATCGTCGGCGGCGGGATGGACACCAACGATGCCCCGCGGTCACGACGGGCAGCGGTGGGTGCCGCCGACAGCATCCGACGTACGTCTCGCAGGTGGCCCAGCCGAATGTGCGGCGAGCGCGTCAGCAACCGCTGCCACCGCAGCGTCCGCACATCCCCCAGGGCCACGACCATGCCGCCGGGTCCGCTGATCACCAGGCGAAGCTGGCGCTGCGCCAGTGAACTGGCGAGATGGCGGACCATGCGCTTGGTCGACTTGCTAGCGCCCGTTACGGGAGCCGCCACGTCGACGTTGATGGTTGTTCCATGAGCCGTGACCGTTCCGGCGACGCCCGGTGAGCCGTCCGACGAGGTGGAACAGAAGGTCAGATCGGCGTCCAGCCGGATGCTGGACTGCGGCATTAGCTACTGGATGCTTCGACGCCGGATGTCGCGTCGTCACTAGTGGTGATGCGCAGGTTGCCGTTCAGCACCCACGTCGCACGCGGAGCATCGTTGCCGGTGTCGCGTGGCACCTCGACAGCCATCTCCTCGAATGTGTAGTTGATCGCAGCCCCGCGGCCGGTCAGGTAGTTCCACATCGCCGCACCCAGATCGGTCCAGTCGACGTTCTGGCTGGAGCCGTCGGTTCGATTGCTCAAAGCTGTCATTGCATCCTCCGTTGGGCGGGAACAGCGCTTGCAGCGGGCTCCCAGGTTTGTTCCGTCGCACGGTGACGGGTTGCTCCTCATCGTCAGCCCATTGGGTGAGTCCCACAACTTGAACGGCGAGCTTGCG
>DATHBP010000112.1:0-2364 GCA_035296085.1 Nocardioidaceae bacterium
GACGACTTCCCTGTCACCACGCTGGCCGGCCTGGAAGCGAACACCCTGGCGGACGGCCTGTTCCATGCAGCCACCTGGTGCTTCGTTCTGGCCGGTTCACTCACCGCCGTGAGAGCGTGGCAACAGGGGCGCCTAGCCCCCAACTGGAGGTTCCACCTCGGGCTGATGTCGGTGGGATGGGGGGCTTTCAACGTCGTCGAAGGAACCGTCGACCACCTGATCCTCGGTATCCACCATGTCCGCGACGATCTCGGCGGCCCGCTCAGCTGGGATCTCGGCTTCCTGGCCTTCGGCGTGCTGCTCATCGTCGCGGGATGGCTTGTACACAGAAGTGGCGTGCGCACCCTCGAGACGCAGTCCGCCGCGTCGGCGTAGCGGCGTCGCGGCGGTCGCGGCGTTCAGGCGGAGCGGCGGGCAGGGCGAGCCGATCCCGGACGGCGTCCGCCGGCGCTACGGCTGCGCTTGCGGGTAGCGGCCCGGACCGGCTGCGACGTCCGCGGTGCGGCCGTGCCCGACGTTGCCAGCGCCGCAGCGGTCATCGGACGCGGCACGGTGTCCACGTTGTGGTGCCGCGCGTCGACCCCTGCGGTCGTCTGCATGCGCACCACCTCGCCGACCTGCTCAGCGCTGGACATCGTGACGACGGCACCGGACTCCCCGGCCCTGGCCGTACGACCTGAGCGGTGCAGGTAGGACTTGGCCGCCGGCGGCACGTCGAAGTGGATGACCAGGCTGACCTGGTCGACGTGAATACCGCGAGCGGCGACATCGGTGGCGACAACGGTCTGCGCGCGGCCGCTGCGGAAGCTGGCCAGGTTGCGCTCGCGAGCGCCCTGGGACAGGTCCCCGTGCAGCTCCACCGCGCGGTGGCCCTGTGCTGTCAGTGACTTGGCCAGCCGCGTGGCGCCGCGGCGCGTACGGGTGAAGACCATGGAGCGCGGGTTGGCGTCCAGCAGGTCGCGGGTCGCAGCCAGCTTGCGCGGGGCCTCGACGACAAGGACGTGGTGGTCCATAGTCGTGACGGCGCCCTGGTCCGGGTCGAGCTCGTGCACGACCGGGGTGCGTAAGTGCCGGCGTACTAGCTTGTCGACGTCCTTGTCCAGGGTCGCGGACAACAGCATCCGCTGTCCGTGCTCGGGTGTCTGAGTAAGCAGCCGCGACATCACCGGGAAGAACCCGAGGTCGCACAGGTGGTCGGCCTCGTCGAGGACGCTCACCTCGACCGCGCCAAGGTGGCACGCCCTCTTCTCGATGAGGTCCTCCAAGCGCCCGGGCGTCGCGACCACGATGTCGGCGCCTTCGCGCAGCCGACGGATCTGGCGCTCGTACGGCGTGCCGCCGTACACGGTTACCAGCTTCAGATGCAGTGAAGCGGCGAGCGGCTCGAGGGCGGCCTGCACCTGGATCGCAAGCTCGCGCGTGGGCAGCAGGATGAGGCCACGCGGGGAGCGTGGCTTGCTGCGCCGGCCCGCCAGCTTGACCAGCATCGGGAGGCCGAATGCGAGCGTCTTGCCGGAGCCGGTACGGGCGCGCGCGAGCACGTCGCTGCCGGCGAGAGCGTCGGGGATGACCGCGGCCTGTACGGGCGTCGGGCTGGTGATGCGCTGACGATGCAGCGCGCTGATCACCGGCTGCGGAAGGCCCAGTACGGCGAAGCCTGGTTCGTCGAGGTTCGCGGCGGGGGTGGGCAGGAGGGCATGGGCGACAGACACGTTCGAGGGCTCCAGAAATCGGATCGTGGCGTCCTACCCGAAGCCGCGGCGCGGTCCGGAAAGCCGGTAGGACGCGAGCACCCGATCCGTTCGAAGTTCCGCTGGGAGGCGTACCGCCGGTGGGCACAAGAACGGCCTCGCCGCATTGGGGAGGCCGTTGGCTGGTGCTCACTCTACCAGGGTGCGCGCGTCGGGCTGCCATGCCGGGTTGTCAGGCCCTGGACGGCCCATAGGCCGGCGACGCCCTGACAACTGCCTACGGCGTCGGCTGAGGCTCCGTACGCTTCGCCGGGTGAGCGCGCCAGCGTGGACCGTCGCCGACATCCCGGATCTGTCCGGGGTACGGGCGGTGGTGACCGGCGCCACCAGCGGGCTCGGCTATGTCACCGCCCTCGAGCTGGCTCGGCGCCATGCGGAGGTCGTCCTCGCCGTCCGCGACGAGGACAAGGCAGCCGCGACTGCCCGGGCGATTCGAGCTGCAGTCCCTGGCGGGTCGGTGTCGATACAGCCGCTCGACCTGGCCAGCCTCGCGAGCGTACGTACGGCGGCGGCGCAGTTGCAGTCGTACGGACGCATCGACGTTCTGGTCAACAACGCCGGCGTGATGGCGACCCCGTACCGGCTGACCGAAGACGGGTTCGAGCTGCAGATG
>DATHBP010000113.1:0-6120 GCA_035296085.1 Nocardioidaceae bacterium
GCTGCCCACGCGCTGGGCGACGAACTCCTCGGAGTGCTCGGTGGCCTCCAGGAACGCTTCCTCGAGAGTTGCTGTCTTCACACTCAGCTCGTGCAGGCGAGCGCCGGCATCGAAGGCGACGTCGCCGACTTCCTCGGCCAGCAGCCCCGTGATCGAGAGCTTGCCGTCGCTCGTAGTGCTCACTGCCGCGCCTCGCTCGCGCAGCAGCGCGGCAAGCCGGTCGGCGTCGGGCGAGCTGGCGATCACGGCGTTGCCGGCGCTGCCGCGGACGAAGTCGTCGACGGGTCCGCTCGCGATCAACCTCCCCCGCCCGACGACGACGAGAGCGTCAGCCATCAGCGCCATCTCGGCAAGCAAGTGGCTGGACACGAGAACCGAACGGCCCTGGTCGGCAAGCTGCTTGAGGAGGCCGCGAAGCCACATGATTCCCTGCGGGTCGAGCCCGTTGGCGGGTTCGTCGAGGATCAGCGTGTGCGGGTCACCCAGCAGTGCTGCGGCGAGTCCCAGCCGTTGGCCCATGCCCATCGAGAAGTTCTTCGGCTTTCCACCGGCCACCTCGGTGAGGCCCACGAGCCCGAGGACGTCCTCGACGCGCGAGCGCGGGATGCCGTTGGAGACGGCGAGCATGCGGAGGTGGTTGCGTGCCTTGCGCGTGGGATGGAAGGGCTTGGCCTCCAGCAGCGCTCCTACCTCGCGCATGGGGTGTCGCAGCTGGGAGAAGGCCTTGCCGTCGAACGTCGTATGGCCGCCGCCCCGGTCGAGGTCGAGCATCAACCGCATGGTCGTGGACTTGCCGGCTCCGTTGGGACCGAGGAACCCGGTCACGCTGCCAGGGCGCACGTCGAACGAGAGGTCGTCCACGGCCGGCTTGCCGCCGTAGCTCTTGCTCAGCCCTCGGGCCTCGATGACAGCCATGCCCACCAGTTCTGTCGGGGATAGCCTTCAGCATGACAGACGACAGCGCGCCCACCCCGCCACGAAAGGGCGGCAGGATGGACGCGCCGAGGAGTCGATGCGGTCAGAAGTTGCGGCCACCGACGCGGGCGTGAGCCGCACGCGAGCGGCGCTGGATCTTCGCAAGCCGGGCGGCGGCCCGACGCTCCTGGCTGGCAGTGCGAACAACCGCGCTGAGCGCGGCGTGCTCCGCCTCGGCCCGTCGCTCCGCGCTGACCTCTCGCGCGACGAGCTCGGTGACGGTACTCATTGGGCTTCCTCCTGTAAGATGCATCTCTGGTTTGTTGACTCTTACAGTGTAGACGCCCGATGTAAGGTACGCAAGTGGACTATGTCCGTTACGCCGACCGGGCCGCCAGCCTCGTCAACGCTCCGCTGGACGAGGCGGACGACCTGGAGGAGCTGCTGGCCGACCGCAGCGCTTCGCTACGGCCGGTCACACCCCGGGACCTCACCGCTCTGCGTCGACTGCAACGCGAGCTCCGCTGCGTATTCGAGAGCTCGGCTGCCGGCGACGAGTCGGGCGTCGTCGACCAGCTCAACGCGTTGATGGCGAAGTACCCGGTCAAGCCGTTCATCTCCGGGCACGGTGCGACGTCGTGGCACCTGCACGTCGCCGACGAGACATCGTCGGCGACAGAGCTGCTGGCGGGGGAGGCTTTGATGGGCCTCGCGTTCCTGGTCTGCGACCTCGGGGCGACCCGCCTCGGCATGTGCCAGGCCGGGTCGTGCTCCGACGTGTTCGTCGACACATCACCGAACCGGTCGCGACGTTATTGTTCGGACCGGTGCTCGTCGCGGGCGAACGTCGCCGCCTACCGGGCACGGCAAAAGGCCAACCATCCCGCTGGGAAAGGCTCGCGTGGGTCAGCAAGCTGAAGGCCACGACCCGCAGCTGGTCGCGGAGCAACGCCACCTTGCGGCGTCACGCACGGCATTGGGCCGAATGCGGGAGAAGACAGCCTCGTTGGAGGCGATGGCCGGCGACCCGGTCTCTACGGAGTACCTCAAGGCAGCGTTGTGGCACCGTGCCAAGTCCCTCGAAGACGACCCGGACACGCCGCTCTTCTTCGGCCGGCTGGACTACGCAGCCGCCGAGCGGGCAGCCGAGCGCTTCTACATAGGCCGTCGCCATGTCGCCGACGACTCGGGCGACCCGATGGTCGTCGACTGGCGCGCCTCGGTCTCCCGCCCGTTCTACCGAGCCAGCCGCGCCATGCCGTACGGCGTCACGCAGCGCCGCCGGTTCGGCTTTCAGCACGGCCGGCTCACGGCGTACGAGGACGAGCACCTGCTCGAGGGCGAGGAGCAGCGCGCCAGCGAGATCCTCGAGGCCGAGATCGAGCGCCCCCGGGTCGGACCCATGCGCGACATCGTCGCCACCATCCAACCCGAGCAGGACGACATCGTCCGTGCCGACATCGCGACCACGGTCTGCGTCCAGGGCGCGCCTGGCACGGGCAAGACGGCCGTCGGTCTGCACCGAGCGGCGTACCTCCTCTATGCGCATCGCGACCAGCTGTCGCGCCAGGGCGTGCTCGTGGTCGGACCGAATACCGCCTTCTTGCGCTACATCGGCGACGTACTTCCGGCCCTGGGGGAGATCGACGCGAGCCAGACGACGCTGGAGGAGCTGGTGGCCCGGGTGCCGGTCCGGACCACGGAGTCGCCACAGGTGGCGAGGCTCAAGGGTGACGGGCGAATGGCAACAGTGCTGGGGCGGGCGGCGTGGTCATTGCTGCGAGAGCCCGGCGAAGGGCTCGTCGTGCCGCGAGGGGCCCGGCGCTGGCGGGTTCCGGCGTACGAGGCCACCCAGATCGTCGCGGCCCTGCGGGGACGCAAGCTCCGCTATGGCGCCGGTCGGGCAATGCTGCCGCAGCGCCTGGCCCACGCGATCCTGGTCAAGATGGAGCTGGCCGGTGAGTCACCGGACGACCGCATGCAGGACGCCATTGCGCGCAGCCGGCCCGTGCGAACGTACGTCGACGCGATGTGGCCGGCGCTGGACCCGGCCAGGCTGGTTATCCAGCTGCTGTCCGACGCAGCCTTCCTGGCCGCCAGCGCCGATGGCGTGCTCTCCCCCGAGGAGCAGGCAGCACTGCAGTGGTCCACACCGCCACGGGGCCCCGGCTCGGCGCGGTGGTCACTCGCCGATGCCGTGCTCGTCGACGAGGCCGCCGATCTCGTCGAGCGCACTCCAAGCCTCGGCCACGTCGTCCTCGACGAGGCGCAGGACCTTTCCGCGATGCAGCTGCGGGCGGTTGGTCGCCGCTGCTCGACCGGGTCGGCGACGGTGCTCGGCGACCTCGCCCAGGCGACAACAGTCTGGGCGAGGAGAACCTGGGCCGACGCGCTCGACCACCTCGGCAAGCCGGACGCACACGTCGAGGAGCTGACCACCGGCTTTCGGGTGCCCGCCGACGTTCTCGAGTTCGCCGTACGCCTGCTTCCTCGCATCGCGCCGCACCTGCGACCGCCGACGTCGATACGCCGTAGCGGCGGCGACCTGGTGGTCGCGGAGGTCGATGATCCCGCCACCTCGGCTGCGGCCGCCACGGCCGCCATGCTGGTCAGGGACGGGTCGGTGGGGGTGATCGCGCCGGACACGATGGCTGCTGCCGTAGGCGACGCGCTGGCCGAGCGGGGCGTCGAGTTCGCGGGGATCGGCGCGGAGGACGCTTTGGAGAGCCGGGTCGACCTGGTGCCGGCCAGTCTCGCCAAGGGGCTCGAGTTCGACCACGTGGTGCTCGTCGAGCCGGCCGGTATCGTCGCCGGCGAGCCTGACGAGCTCACCGGGCTGCGACGGCTCTACGTGTGCCTCACCCGCGCCGTCACGTCGCTGCACGTCGTGCATGCCGAGCCCTTGCCGGTGCCGCTGCGCGGCGCATCCGCGGCTACGCCAGCGCCGGTCGGGTGAGCGCGAGAGTCCCGGCGTCGGCGTCGAGGCGAGCGGGTGACCCCATCGGCACCGCCACGTTGGTGCCTTCATGGCCTATCGGGAGACCTGCCAGCACAGGGACGCCAAGCGGCTCGAGGCGCTCGGTGAGCACGTCGAGGGTGGCGTCATCCGCCCCGCACTGCGAGAACAATCCGAGCGCAACCGCGCGGACGCCGTCGAACCAGCCCGCCCGCAGGAGCTGGGTCAGCATCCGGTCGATGCGGTACGGCGCCTCGCACTGGTCTTCGAGGACGGCGATCCCGCCCTTCGCTGGCCGGCTCGTCGATGTGCCGGCGTCGGCGCTGAGGACGGTGAGGTTGCCGCCGACGAGCACGCCGCTCGCCACGCCGGCGACGACCCGGCGTACGGGCAGACCGTTGATGATGTCTTGGGTGGCCTCGGGCTCGAACAACGTGCGGCGCAGGTGCTCGCGGGACGCGTCGTCGCCGGCGCCCAGCGAGGTGACGACCGGGCCGTGCACGGTCACCACACCGAGCACCCGGGCGAACGCCTGATGCAGGGCCGTTACGTCCGAGAAGCCGACGAGGATGCTCGGGCGGGCCGCCATCAGCGCCGGCCAGTCGAGCGAGTCGACGATGCGCTGGCAGCCGTAGCCACCACGCGCGCAGACGACTGCCGCGACGGCGGGGTCGCACCACGCGGCCTGCAGGTCCGCAGCTCGCGCGGCGTCATCCGCCGCGAGGTAGGACGTCCGCGACCCGGCGAACACGTGCTCTGCCAACTCGACTGCCAACCCCCAGGACTCGAGTACGGCCACTCCGCGCTCGACCGCCGCAGGCGCCGCCGGGCCAGCCGGCGCGACGACCCGCACCCGGTCTCCGGCCCGGAGGCGCCGCGGGCGCAGCAGCGGCTGCCCGGGAGCCCGCCGGCCCGGATTGTCGGCCTTGCGGCGGCGAAGCCCAGCGGCCTGCATGCGCCGGAGCAGCTCGCGGCTCGACACCGGGTGGGCTCCCGCGACGATCGCCGCTTCGTACATTGCCGCGGGCACGTCGTAGTGGTCGCGGTCGAACCCGCGCCCCGGTATGCCGAGGGCGGCCGCCGCGGCGTGCAGCTCGGCGTACGACTCGTCGCTCCCGAGGTGTGACCACATCAGCCCGCGTCCCCGCCAGTCCGGCGGGTCGATCATCAGCGCCACGGCCATCTCGGCATGGTGGACCTCAGCCCGGGATACCTGGGCCGGTCTCGTCGAGCAGCCGGCGCCACGACCGCACGTAGGCCGCGTCGACGTAGGCCTTGACGGATCCGCCGGGCCGTACCTGGGGGCCGACGTGAAACCCGCGTACGCCGGCGCGCAGCAGCCACGGGACGTGCTCAGCGGCCAAGCCGCCGCCGGCCACGATGAGCCTCGCCTCGCCTGGGTTGGCCTTGGCCCGGTCCGTGAGCGCGCTCAACCCGTTGGCGACCCCGAGCGCCGAACCGGCGGTCAGCACGGCGTCCAACCCCGGCAGAGCGGCGAGCTGGCGCCAGGCGCGGCGGGTGTCCAGCGCGTGGTCGACCGCACGGGAGAAGGTCCAGGGGGCGCCGTTCACCGCGTCGGCGATCGCCGCGCAGACGTCGACGTCGACGTCGAGGTCGGCGGTAAGAAACCCGTAGACGACGCCCTCGGCACCGACCGCGAGGTAGTCCACGGCGAGACCCATCAGCCGGGTTACCTCGCCGCCGGTGGTGGCATAGGTGTCGGTCAGCCGGAGCACCACCCGCACCGGCAACGCCGTCGCGTGGCAGACGGCGCTGACGAGCGCGGGCTCGGGCGAGAGACCCTCGAAGCCATCGCCCGCAACGAGCAGGAGGCGGTCGGCTCCGCCCTGCTCGGCGGCCTCGGCATCCGCCGGATGCAAGGCCGAGACCTCCAGTAGTGGGCGGCCCATGGGTCCTCAGCCTGCCAGGATGAAAGGCGTGACCGCGGAAGACCCGCTCTGGACGGCGCGCGCGCAGGTGCTTCACGACCTGGCCGCCCGCGGGATCGCCGACGCGGTAGCGGTGTCTGCGCTGGAGGAGTCGGTCGTACAGCGGCGTTGGTGGGTATCGCAGTGGGAGCGCGGCGGAGACTTCGTGGCCGGACTCGTCGCCCAGGACGTGCAGGACGCGCTCCTCGACCGGGTCGGGCGCTGGCCGGTGTGCCGGCTGTGCGAGAGCGATGACCACTCCCTCTACATCACCCCTGAGCTCGGTGAGGACCCGCATTGGGCCTGCGAGCAGTCCGGCGC
>DATHBP010000114.1:0-12311 GCA_035296085.1 Nocardioidaceae bacterium
GTGACCATCCTGGTCGTGACCGGTACGGGCACCGGCGTGGGCAAGACGGTGGCGACGGCGGCGCTCGCGGCGGCTGCCGGTGCCGCTGGCCAGCATGTTGGTGTCGTCAAGCCAGTGCAGACGGGTCTGGCTCCCGGTGAGCCCGGCGGCGATGCGGACGAGGTGGCGCGGCTGAGTGGCTGCGGGGACACCCACGAGCTTGTCCGGCTCGCCGACCCGCTTGCGCCCGCCTCGGCCGCCTGGCTGCGCGGTGTGGAGATCCCCTCCGTCGACACGCTCGCCAGCCGGATCACGCAGCTGGCCGAGAGTGCGGACCTCCTGCTCGTCGAGGGCGCCGGCGGAGTGCTTGTGCGCCTTGACTCAGCCGGGGGCACGATCGCCGACCTGGCCTCCGCGCTTGGCTCGCCAGTACGCCGTGTCGTCGTCGTCGTCGTCGCGTCGGCGGACCTCGGGACGCTCAACGCGACGGAGCTGACTCTGGAGGCTCTGCGCGCCCGCGGGTGGCCGCCGCTCGGCCTCATCATCGGGAGCTGGCCCGACGAGCCCGCTCTCGTCCATTGGTCAAACCGCGAGGACCTGCCGCGGCTCACCGGCGTACCACTGCTCGGCGTCATCCCAGCCGGAGCCGGCGCCTTGCCGCCGCACGCCTTCCAGTCCGCCGCACCCGGCTGGATCGTGGGCGACGTGCCGGGGGTGACGGCTCAGCGCGAGTGGCGCGAAGGGGCCGAGCCGCCCCAGTGAGTGGCGCGAAGTGGCCAGGCAGTCAGACCGGCATGCTCGCCGCGGACGTGGGATGCTCGTCCGCCTGCTCTGCCCTGGCTTGACGTCTGCGGTCGAGGTGAGCCATAACTGGGGTCGCGCTGACGCCGTGAAGCAGAACTGAGCCCAATACGACGATCCCGACGGCCCGCCATATCCCCGCCGCGTCCTCGAAGCTGCCCTCTTGCAGCGCATAGGCGACGTAGAAGAGAGACCCCACACCCCGCACTCCAAAGAACGCGATAGCAAGACGCTCGCGTGGTCCGGTCTTCCCTCGTGCGAGACCCAGCAGCCCCGCCGCCGGTCTTACCACCAGAAGGAAGGCGAGTGCGACCAGGAGCTCGCGCCAGCGGAGTCCGTTCAACAGCCCGGTCGCCAATGCTCCACCGAACAGGAAGAGCACGACGACGGTGAGGAGCCTCTCCAGTTGCTCCACATACTCGTGCAGCACCCGGTGGTAGGAGTGGGTCCGTTCCGCGGCCCGGATCGTGCAGGCACAAATGAATACGGCGATGAAGCCGTAGCCTTCGGCGAGTTCGGCCACTCCGTAGGCTAAGAAAGTTGCCGCCAAGGCGATGAACCCCTCGGCCTGCTCAGCCAGCTTGAAATGCTCGGAGCGAGTGGAGAAGAACATCGCTCGTAGGGCCCGGCCGACGCCGAACCCGAGCAGGATCCCGATGGCAAGCCGCCACAAGACGTCGACGGCCAACCACTCGGCGAGCCATCCGGAAGGCGCCACGCCGGCAAGGCTCACCGCGACGGCCGCGTAGACGAACGGAAAGGCGAGCCCGTCATTGAGACCTGCCTCTGAGGTGAGCCCGAATCGTGCCTCGTCCTCGTCGGCGGCCTCTGGATCCTCGTTCGGCTCGCCCACCTGCACCTCACTGGCGAGCACGGGATCGGTGGGTGCCAGCGCTGCCGCAAAGAGGACCGCCGCTGCGACTGGCAACCCCAGCACCCACCAGCCGAGCAGACCGACGGCGAGCATGGACAGCGGCATGGTCACAGCCAGCAGGCGCCAGGTAGTCGACCAGCGGTGCCAACCAGGCTGTCTGTCCAGCGCCAGCCCGGCGCCCATGAGCGACACGAGTACGCACAACTCGGTCAGGTGGAGGGTGAACGTCGGGTACTCCAGCGGGTCTGGCGCAGGCAGCGCTTCGATCAGCACGAAGGCAAGCACTCCCGCGGCCACAAACACCATCGGCATGGACACCGGCGACCGGTTGAGCAGCCTCGGCAACACGGCAGCCGCAAGTGCGGCAACCCCGCCCGCGGCGTACACAGCGCCAGGGCCGTCAAGCATCGCGCCTCCTGTAACCGGAGGACTGGCCGGAAGCATGGACGGCGTCAGTGTGCGACATGGACTCTCCGTAGCGCTGGTTGCGATCGATCACCAAGGCTTACCCCGAGTGCCACGGTTTATCTGCC
Organism: Nocardioidaceae bacterium; assembly: GCA_035296085.1. Taxonomy (GTDB): domain Bacteria; phylum Actinomycetota; class Actinomycetes; order Propionibacteriales; family Nocardioidaceae; genus DATHBP01. The sequence goes on from DATHBP010000114.1 coordinate 2,188, forward strand.
GGCCGGGCCGGCGCGGCGTATGTCGGTAGGCAGCCGTCCGCTCGGGCTCTCAGGCTCTGCGGACTGCGGCTGGTTGCGCCTGCCGCCCGGCGAGACAGGCGAGTCATGGGCGTGGTGGCCGCCTTCACGCGGCGCTCGCTTGGTGCTTGCCCAGCATCAGCTCAGAGTGGGCGGGCCGGGAGCACCCGGGCCAAGAACTCCCGCGTACGCTGCTGCTCCGGCGCGGCGAAGATCCGCTGCGGTGGACCTTGCTCGAGCAGTACTCCGCCGTCGAGAAAGCCCACCGTGTCTGCGATCTCACGGGCGAAGCTCATCTCGTGGGTGGCGATCACCATCGTCATCCCGGCGTCCTTGAGCTCGGCGATGATGCCGAGCACCTCCCCGACGAGCTCCGGGTCGAGCGCGGAGGTGACCTCGTCGAACAGCATCAACGCCGGGTTCGTCGCCAGGGCCCGTACGATCGCCGCCCGCTGCTGCTGTCCGCCGGAGAGCCGGTCGGGGTAGTCGTCGGCCTTGCCGGCCAGCCCGAAGCGGTCCAGCAGCTCGCGTGCCCGTCGAGTCGCCTCCGCCCGCCCGACGCCGTGCACCTTGCGCGGCGCCAGCGTGATGTTGTCGAGGACGCTCAGGTGGGGGAACAAGTTGTACGCCTGGAAGACGATTCCGATGCGGCGGCGGACGCGGTCGACTTCGACCCTCGGGTCGGTGATCTCTTGCCCGTCGAGCCAGATAGCGCCGTCGTCGACCGGCTCGAGCAGGTTGAGGCAGCGCAATAGCGTCGACTTTCCCGACCCTGACGTGCCGATCACGCACAGCACCTGGTGCGCCGCCACCTCGAGGTCAATGCCCCGCAGCACCGGCCGGCCGGCGTACTGCTTCCACAGGTTCTCGGCCCGCAGCAGGCTCATGCTGCACCGCCGACGCGGCGCCGCTGGGCACGCGCTGCGAGGACGTCGTTGAGCCGGGCCAGCGGGACGGTGAGGACGACGAAGAAGGCGGCGGCGACCAGATAGGAGGTGAAGTTGAAGTTGAAGCTCGCGTAGATGTTCGCCTGGCGCAGCGCCTCGACGAGCCCGACGGCTGCGACCAGGGCGGTGTCCTTCTGCAGCGAGATGAAGTCGTTGAGCAACGGCGGCACCACCCGACGGACGGCCTGCGGCAGCACCACGTAGCGCAGCGCCTGGGTCTGGCTCAGACCGAGGGAGCGGGCGCTTGCCTGCTGGCTCGGATGAACCGACTCGATGCCGGCTCGGAACACCTCGGCGACGTAGGCGCCGTAGGAAAGCACCAACGCGATGAGCCCCAGCCAGAACAGGTCGTTGGGGATGCCGCGCAACCGCAACGCCGGCAGCCCGTAGCAGATCAGGAAGATCACCAGCAGTGTCGGTACGCCCCGGAACACGTCGGTGTAGACGATCGCGAGCACCCGCAACGGGAACGTCACCGGCGCCCGCAGGCCGCGAGTGACCGCAACCAGCAGCCCGAGCAGCAGGATCAGCGGCTCGGCGACCAGGAAGAGCTTGATGTTGAGGACGAACGCCGACGCGATCTCCGGCAGGGAGTCCTTGGCGTCCTGCCAGGAGAAGAAGCTCGCCTGGACCCTGGACCAGCCCGGTGAGCTCGCGAGAACCCATCCGATGACCACCACGGCGACGACGGTGGACGCCGACGCGACGAGCATCGCCCGCCGCCCACGCGCCCGCTGGACCTGCTCACGCTGGAGCTGGCGATCGCTCTTGACCCACGCCGCGAGCGGGTCCCTGGGGGCTGGTGCGCTCAGCTCAGCTCCGGGACGTCGGTGACTTTGCTCAGCCAGCGCCGCTCGATGGCCGCGAGCTTGCCGGACTCCTTCAGCTCCGCCAGCGCCTTGTTGACGCAGGTGACGAGCGGGTTGCCCTTCTCGAAGAGCAGCCCGAACTGCTCAGCATCGCCGCTGCCCGGCTGGAACTGCCCCACGATCACGCCTTGCGGGATCTCGATCGCAGCGATGTAGAACGCGGTCGGCAAGTCCACGACGAGCCCGTCGATCTGCTCGTTCTCCAGCGCTGCCTTCGCGGTGTTGGTGTCGTCGAAGACCAGCGGCTGCTGCGACGGGGCGATGACGTCCTGGATGGCTTTCAGCGACGTCGTGCCGACTTGCGCGCCGAGCTTGGCGTCCTTGAGGTCCGCGAGAGATGTCACGTCCGCGTACGGCGAGCCCTTCAGCACGATCAGGGACTGGGCGGCGTTGTAGTAGCCCGTGGAGAAGTCGACCACCTCTGCCCGCTCGGGCGTTATCGAGATCTGGTTGATGTCGAAGTCGAAGTCCTTGGCGCCGGGCTGGTAGGACTTGTTGAACGGCTCCTTCACCCACTCGACCTCGTCCTCGGAGAAGCCGAGCTCGTCCGCGACGGCGTAGGCGACCGCGCTCTCGAAGCCCTTGCCGTTCGTCGGGTCGTTGTCGACCATCCACGGCTCGTACACGTCTTGCGAGGTCGCGATCGTCAGCTGACCCGGCTCGAGCAGGTTGAGCTTGTCTCTGGCGCACTCGTCCCCGCCTGCGGACGCTTTGCTGGTCGGCTGGTCGCTCGGGTTCGCCTTGGTCGGCTGGGCGGTGGGGTTTTCGTCGGCTGGCGCGCAGCCGGCAGTGAGCAGGACGGCCACCGCCAGCGCTGCGCCGAGGGACCGCGGACGGGAGAGATCCATGGCGGCACCCTATTGCCAACGACCGCGCGGCTACGCGAGCGGTGGCGGCTACTGCTCCGCGGTCATTGCCCAACGGATCGAGCGGGTCAGGACTTCGCCGGCGGAGCGCACGACGACCGCCTCGGTGAGCGGAAGGTACGGCAGCCGCAACGGCCAGCGCGTCCACCGCGGCAGCATGGCGACCGACGCGGCGGCGAGCACGCCGTACGCAGGGCGCACGACGAGCGGCAGCGGCGGCGAGAGCAGCATGAACCGGGCCGCCGCCCTCGCCTGCGGGGTGCCCTCCAGCTCGGGGCGGTACCCAGCCAGCTGGTCGGCCAGCTCGGCGACGGTGCGTGGCGGGTGCTGGATACCGAGGGCTTCGGCCACCACTGCCATGTCGGCGACGTAGCCGTCCTGTCCGGCCGCGTCCAGCGGGCGTTCCCCATAGCGCTGGTGCGCGGCCAGGAAGCTGTCGACCTCGGCGACGTGGACCCATCGCAGCAGATGCGGGTCACCCGCGTGGTAGGGCCTGCCTTCGGCAGTGGTGCCGCGCACCCGCTCATGGATGGCACGCACCCGGTCGACGATGCGCTCCGCGTCCTCGGCTGATCCGAAGGACGTGACGGCGAGGAAGTGGCTGGTCCGCTGCAGACGCCCCCAGGGGTCGCCGCGATAACCGGAGTGGGCGGCCACCGCTGCCATCGCCAACGGGTGCAGTGACTGCAGCAACAGGGCTCGCAGTCCGCCGACGAACATCGACGCGTCGGCATGCACCCTGCGGATCGGCCGCGTCTCGTCGAACCAGCGCGGCCCAGGGGCGTACGCGATCCGGTCGCGCCGCGACGGCCCTTCCGAGCCGGCGACACGCTGGAACAACGCCTGGCCCAGTCGGCCGCGAACGACTTCCAGCACCGGGGAGCTCATGTTTGCCAGTCTCACCTAAGGCACTCGAGTCCGCTCGGTGAGCACCTCGGCCGCGGTTCCACCGGCCACCGCGCGCCTAGGGTGAGGGCCATGTCCGGGCGGCGTCCGTGGATTGCTAGTGCGTCACCTGGGGGACGAGAAGCCTGACGGGCGATCCCGGGTAGGTGCGAGCTGCAGAGGAGGCTCCAATGACCAGCCACGGCCAGGCCACCGACGTAGTGGTGGCTGTCAACGGAACCGACGCCTCGCTGGCGGCGGTCGAGTGGGGAGCCCGCGAGGCGGTGACGCTGGGCTGCGGACTGCGGCTCGTGCACGTCATCGGCTGGCCGTTCGACGAGCCTGCTGAGCCCGGCGCACCCACCACGGCTCGCGAGGAGGCGGCGGAGATCTCCGCGCAGCTGCTCGCCGAAGCAGCCGCTCACGTGAACGCGACCCTTCCCGGGCTCACGGCGACGACGTCCACCCGGTGGGGGCCACTGGGGCGCACGTTGGTCGACGAGGTCGACAAGGCACAGGCGCTGGTGATGGGCCGGCGCAGCCGCAGCGGGTTCGCCGGCGCTCTGCTCGGCTCACTCGGTCTGGGCCTGGCGGCCGAAGCCGCCTGCCCGGTCGTGTTGATCCCGGCACCGGTACGCGGCGAGCCGTGGCGGGCCTTCCATCCCCGCGTCGTCGTCGGGGTCGACGGCTCGCCGTCTTGCTCGGCGGCGCTGGACTATGCGATGGCTCACGCGCACCGCCACTCACTGGCCCTGGAAGCGGTGCATGCAGCGGGCCCGCACACAGCCAGCGAGTCCAATGTCAGCACGGTCGACGCCGTCCGCGCCATGCTGGACGGCGCCGGTCGGACGTTCCCCGACGTACGCATCACGGAGCGGCGCGTGAGTGGGCGGCCCGTCGAGGCGCTCACGGCTGCCGCCGCCGACGCGGCACTGCTGGTGGTGGGCTGCCGCGGACGCTCGGCAGCCGGGAACGCGAGCATGCTCGGCTCGGTCAGCCGCGGTGCGATCTATCTTGCGCAGTCGGCCGTCGCCGTCGTCTGAGCGAGATCTTCTGACCTTTCAGCCAGCCCGGTTGAGCATCGATCCCCCGTGCCCGACACGGTGGAGCTCCTGAGTGCGTACTGGACCCTAGTTACGAAAAGGAACCGCCCGGCAGCGAGGCCGCCGGGCGGTTCCTGTCGTGCGATAGCGCCGTCAGCGGATCCAGGGGTTCGACTGCGCCAGGGTCGTACGACCGAGGCCCCAGGTGTTCCCGGCGTTCGTCGCCATCAAGGCGATCAAGGTGATCGCGCCAAGGATGTGGTCGTCGAGGAACGGGTGGTTCTCCGGCGGCAGGGCAACGGTCCACATCATCACGTACAGGATCGCGCCGGCGATGCAGCCGAGCCGCATGAAGATGCCGAACGTCAGCGCGACGCCGATGCCGAGCAGACCGAGCATGAACAACCAGTCGGCCCACCAGGCGCCGGCGATGGAGTGGTAGAAGCTTTCGAAAGGCCCCTTGGCGCCGAAGGCGAGGAATCCCTCGGTCGGGCTGTTGCCGTTGATCCACGCATCCGGACCGAATCGATCCAGTGTCTCGACGCCTTTGTCGTCCACGGAGCGCCCCGTGGCGAAGCCGAGCGCAAGCAGCTTGTCGAAGAACGCCCACAGGAACGTCAACCCGAAGGCGATGCGCAGCACGGCGAGGACTCGCGTCGCGAACCCGTCGATCCAACGCCCGTTGCCGCTGTCGGCGATCCCGCTGGCCGTGGACGCGCCCGAAGCGTACGCGGTGTCCCCGGAACGCGGTGTTGTACTCATGACGACCTCCTACTCATGGCCCCCAGGAGCTCTCGTCGCTTCCGGTGGGTCTGCTTTCGTCGATTTCAAGGTAGGGAACGGCGCGTCGGATGGGGCAGAGCACTATGGCAACGCTTTCTCGGGTCGAACGGCCCCAAGAAACAGCTTGCTGCGGGTCAATGGTCCCGTCCGCCGTTTTCGCCTCCGGCATAGCGTGGCGAGGTGAAACGCCCAGAGGTGCCGAGTCGACGCGGGAGAAGGAGCGACCATGACCGAGCCGGGGTTCACTGAGCCCGAACGCGAGGTTCTGCTCACCGCGGCTGCGCTAGCGCCCTCGATGCACAACACGCAGCCGTGGCATTTCCGAATCGGTACGACATCGGTCGAGGTGTGGCTGGACCGGGCTAGAGCGCTGCCCGCCGAAGATCCGCACGGCCGGGCTCTGCACGTCAGCGCGGGCGCCGCGTTGCACAACCTGCGGGTTGCTGCGCATCACCTGGGATACGCCGCCTCGGTCATCGCCGCTCCTGACGCCGACCAGCCGGACCTCGCCGGCCGGATCAGCATCGACGCAACGCAGTCCGCAGACGCGACCTTGGCAGCCCAGTTCCCGGCCGTCGCAACCCGGCGGACGAACAGGTCGCCCTTTGCTGATCGGAGCGTGCCGAGCGCTGATGTCGACGCGTTGGTCGCCACCGCCGAGCTCGAGGGCGCTCACCTGCACGTCGTCACCAACTCAGACGACGTGGACCGGCTGGTGAGCCTCGCCTACGACGCGGAGCGCGACGACGAGGTGGAGGCCACACGGCTGGCCGAACGCCAGGCATGGGTGGGTGGCGAACGTGAGCACGAGGGCATCCCGAGCGCCGCACTCGGTCCGCGCTCGCACGACCGGCGGGCCCCGGTACGCGACCTGAGCGCGCGCAAGGAGGACCGGCTGCGCCCGAAGGCACGCTTCGAGTCACACCCGATGCTGCTCGTCTTGTCCACACGCCGAGATCACCCCGCCGACTGGGTCCGGGCCGGCAGCGCGCTGCAGCGGGTCTTGCTGGAGGCGACCGTACGAGGGCTCTCGACGTCCTTCCTGAACCAGGCGCTGGAGCACGCCGACCTGCGCTGGCTGGTCCGCGACCCGCTGCACGGCACCGGCCACCCTCAGATGGTGCTGCGACTCGGTTACGGCGGCGAGGTGCCGGCCACTCCGCGGCGACCGGTGTACGACTTCGCGGACGAGACGCCCCCGAACGCGTAGGCGCGCGCGGCCGGATCGGCTGGCTGGGACCTCAGTCGTGCAGCAGCTTCGCCGCAGCACCGCCGCTTGGGTACGCCGCTCGAGACCGAGCTTGGCGAGCTGTTTCAGCACGTACCCCGACGCTCTCGCTCACGCGACCGTCCTACACGGACCACGGGGGATGTGTCGGGCGGGCAGCGCTCGTGCAGCGTCGTGCGGCGCGTGCGACGATGATGCGGTGAGCCGCGTTGCCGCGGTGGGCAGTGCGCTCGGCCCCCACCCATACCCCCAGTCAGCCATTACGGCCGCGCTCGCTGACTTCGTCACTCCTGACTCGTCGAGCCAGGCCCTGCTCGAACGCTTTCACACAGCCGCGGGTGTGCAGACCCGCCATCTGGCACTGCCGCTCGAGGCGTACGCATCCCTGGGCGGGTTCACCGAGGCCAACGACGCGTTTATCCGGGTCGGTCTCGACCTCGGCGAGGAAGCGGTGCACGACGCTCTGGCGGGCACGGGGTTGCGGCCCGAGGACATCGATCTGCTGATGACGACGACGGTGACCGGTGTGGCTGCTCCCAGCCTCGACGCCCGGCTGGTGCCGCGGTTGGGGCTGCGGCCCGACGTCAAGCGGATGCCGCTGTTCGGTCTGGGCTGCGTCGCCGGTGCAGCGGGGATCGCGCGGCTCGACGATTACCTGGTGGGACACCCCGACGAGGTGGCAGTACTGCTCGCCGTCGAGCTGTGCTCGCTCACCGTGCAGCGAGACGACGCCTCGACGGCCAACCTGGTCGCGAGCGGGCTGTTCGGCGACGGGGCAGCCGCTGTCGTCATGGTCGGTGAGCGCCGGGCGGAAGAGCTCGGGCTGGTGGCTCCGGAGGTCGTCGCAAGCCGGTCGCGGTTCTACGCCGACACCGAGCGGGTGATGGGCTGGGACATCGGCGGGACCGGCTTTCGTATTGTCCTCGCCGCGAGCGTGGCCGATGTCGTCGAGGAACACCTCGCGCTCGACGTCAAGGGGTTCCTCGCCGAGCACGATCTCGAGATCCCCGACGTCGTGCACTGGGTCTCGCATCCTGGCGGACCGAAGGTGCTGGACGCCGTACGCCGGGCGCTGTCGCTGCCGGTCGATGCGCTGGCGCGGTCCTGGCGTTCGCTCGCCGCGCACGGGAACCTCTCCTCGGCATCGGTGCTCCACGTGCTGCGCGACACACTTGCGGACAATCCGGCGGGCAGCGGCGAGCCCGCGCTGGCGTTGGCGATGGGCCCGGGATTCTGCTCCGAGCTGGTCCTGTTGCGCTGGTGAGGCGGCGGCGGCCGTGACCGGACAGCTCTGGTACACCGCCCTGGTCGTCGCGGTGGGGGCCGAACGGCTCGCGGAGCTCGGGATCTCGCTGCGCCACGCTCGTTGGGCGTTCGCCCGCGGCGGTATCGAGCGGGGTCAGGCGCACTACCCGTGGATGGTCGTCCTGCACGTCGGGTTGCTCGCCGGCTGCCTGGCCGAGGTCTGGCTGCTCGACCGGCCGTTCGTGGCGCTGCTCGGGTGGCCGATGCTCGCCCTCGCGCTCGGCTCGCAGGCGCTGCGCTGGTGGTGCATCGCGACACTCGGCCGCCGGTGGAACACCCGGGTGATCGTCGTGCCCGGGCTGCCGCTGGTCGAGCGAGGGCCGTACCGGTTCACCTCGCACCCCAACTACGTGGCCGTGGTCGTCGAGGGCATAGCGCTCCCGCTCGTCCACTCCGCCTGGCTCACTGCCGTCGCCTTCAGCGCCGCGAACGCCGGGCTGCTGGCCGTCCGCATCCGCTGCGAGAATGCGGCGCTGCGCGAGGCGGCGCCGGCATGACCGCGGACGTCGACCTGCTGGTCGTCGGCGGCGGGCCGGTGGGGTTGGCCACCGGGCTGCTGGCGGCCAGGGCAGGCCTGTCCTGCGCGGTCATGGAGCAGCGCCGCGCGCCGGTCGACAAGGCCTGCGGAGAGGGGTTGATGCCCGGTGGGCTGTCGATCCTGGCGAGCCTCGGCGTCGACCCCGCCGGCAGGGGCTTCGCGGGCATCCGCTATCTCGACGCACTAGGCGGTGCGTCCGCCGAGGCCAGGTTCCACGGCGGTCCTGGCCGAGGTGTACGCCGCACGGTGCTGGCCGAGGCGCTCGCCGCGGCCGCCGACGCGGCCGGTGTGAAACGCGTGACCGGGCAGGTGCGCAACGTCCGCCAGCACCCCGACCGGGTGGAAGCCGGCGGTATCACCGGTCGCTACCTCGCCGCCGCCGACGGGCTGCGCTCGACAGTACGGCGGCAGTACGAGCTGGAGCTGCCGCCACGAGCGCGTCCGCGGTATGGGCTTCGCCGCCACTTCGCAGCCGTGCCATGGACCGACCTGGTGGAGGTCTACTGGGCGGCTGGGGCTGAGCTGTACGTCACGCCGGTGGCTGACCGGCTCGTCGGAGTGGCCGTCCTCACCGAGCACCGCGGCCGGCCGTTCGACCACTGGCTCGCGCAGGCACCGGCGCTGCGCGAGCGGCTCGTCGGCGCCGAGCCCGTCACCCCGGTGCGCGGAGCCGGCCCCCTGGAGCGCAATGTCGCCCGCCGGGTAGTCGGCCGCGTGCTCCTGGTCGGAGATGCGGCGGGGTACGTCGACGCGCTCACCGGTGAGGGTGTCGCGGTCGGCCTGGCGTCCGCGCAACGGCTGGTGGCGAGTGTGGCTGCGGGGCGTCCGCAGGACTACGAGGCCGGTTGGCGGGAGGTCTCTCGTCGCTACCGGCTGCTGACCCGGGCGATGCTGATCGCGGCGCAGCGGCGACCCGTACGCGCCGCTGTGGTGCCGGCCGCGCGGGTGTTGCCGAGGGTGTTCGACCGCCTGGTCAACGCCCTGGCGTGAGGAGCCGGGCACCCGGAACCGCTGACCGGAGACGTGACCGGAGACCGCCACCGGAGATCGCTGACCGGAGACCGGAGATCGCTGACCAACCACTCACGAGTGGCGCAAAGTGGCTGGATTCTGTTACCCCCATCGGCCAGTTCGCGCCACTCGATACGCAGGGCGGACCAGTTCGCGCCACTCGGCGCGTGGGCGCGGTCAGAACGAGGTCACCACCGCGATGCCTGGTGCCGACCCGACGGTTGCGAGCGCCTCAGCGGCATCGGCCAGGCCGAGCTCCCGGGTCACCAAGAGCCCGGGCTGGAGCCGGCCAGCGGCAATGAGCCCCAGCAGCTCCGGATAAGCACCCGCGCCCATTCCGTGGCTGCCGAACAGCTGCAGCTCGAGCGAGATGACGCGGTCCATCGGTACGCGCGGGCGTCCTTGTGCGGCGGGCAGGAGTCCCACCTGGACGTGACGCCCACGCGGACGCAGGCAGCTGATCGAGTCCACGCAGGTCTGGACCAGGCCTACGGCGTCGAGGGAGACGTGCGCTCCCCCGCCGGTGATGTCGCTGACGGCAGCGGGCACGTCCTCGCCGGCCTCGGCCGAATGGACCGTTGCCTCCGCACCGAGCTCACAAGCCATCGCGAGCGCGCCGGCGCTTACGTCC
>DATHBP010000115.1:0-4451 GCA_035296085.1 Nocardioidaceae bacterium
TCCCGAACGACCGCGACGCGCCCGAGATCGAGCTCTGCCACAATTTCGAGCAGGAAGCGCGACCGTCGCAGCGCCGGTTCGAGCAAGGTGATGTCCAGGTCCGGCCGCAGCAGCGCCCAGACCACGCCTGGCAGTCCGGCGCCGGAGCCGACGTCGCAGACATCAGCGGCTCGGGGCAGCGCCTCGGCGACCACCGCACAGTTGAGCAGGTGGCGGTCCCAGAGACGACCGGTCTCGTGTGGGCCGATCAGCCCGCGGATGACGCCTGCGCTCGCGAGCAGCTCGGCATAGCGTTGCGCCTTGGGCAGCGCCGTGCCGAAGATTCGCTCGGCAGCGGCCGGCGCGGTTTCACGTGAAACAGGGTCCATGCGTGTCCGTCTCGCGCCGATGCGGCGGTCAGCCGAGCCGAGCGGCCGCGCCCGACGCCTGCACGGACCTCAGCCCGATGAGCCGGTCGGCGAGATGACCACCCGGCGGTCTGCGCCCTCACCCTCTGAGGCGCTGCCGAGCCCTTCGCTGGCCACCGTGTCATGCACGACCTTGCGCTCGAACGCCGACATCGGCGCCAGGCGTTCCGGTTCGCCCGCGTCGCGGACTCGCTGCACGGCCGCTCGTGCTTGCCCTTCTAGCTGGCGTCGACGCTCGGCCCGATAGCCACCGATGTCGAGCATCAGCCGGCTCCGCTCGCCGGTCGCGGTCAGCACCGCCAGCCGAGTGAGCTCCTGGACGGCCTCGAGCACCTCACCGTTGCTCCCGACGAGCACCTCGACGTCAGCGCCCACGACCGAGACGACCGCGCGGTCACCATCGATGTCGAGGTCGAGATCTCCGTCCAGGTCGGCGATGTCGAGCAGCTCCTCGAGATAGTCGGCCGCGGCGTCGCCCTCTTCTTCGAGGCGCTTCAGCGCACTCCGCGGACGCTGCGTTGGCGTTGCGGCGGACTCGTCGGACACAGGGGTCTCCTCGCGGGGCTGGATCAGCGGTTGGTGTGCGCGCGGCCGTACACGCCCGGTCGCCGGTGGCGTTAGGTGCCAGGCGGTCGGCGCTTGCTCCGCGGCACCTTCTTGGGCTGCTTGCGCGGTGGGGGGGTTGTCTTGGGCGCGACGCTGGCGCCGCCAGGCGGCGCGGACTTCCCGGTGGGCTTTCCCTTCGCCGGTCGACCCTTGGCCGGCCCGCCGTTCGCCGGTCCCGTGCCGTTGACCGCGCTGGTCCCATCGTCGGTGCTCTGCCCACCCCGGCGGGCGGCCTTCTTGGCGTCGCGCTCCTGCTTTGCCTTCTCGGCCGGGGTTTCCGGCGCCGGGTTGTTACGGATGACGTAGAACTGCTGGCCCATCGTCCAGATGTTGGACGTCGTCCAGTACAGCAGCACGCCAACGGGGAACGCGATGCCGCCGAAGGCGAACACGACCGGGAGCACGTAGAGGAGCAGCTTCTGCTGGCTGGCGTAGGGCCCGCTCAGCGCGGCTGCGGGCATGTTCTTGCGCATGAGCTGGCGCTGGGTGGTGAACGTCGTGATCGTCATGATCACCACGAGCACCATGGTCAGGATCTGGACGTGCAGCGAACTGGCATCCAAGAAGGTGTCGGAGATCCTGGCGCCGAAGATCGTTGCGCTGGATAGCGCTTCCACCTGATCGGTGGTCATGATTCCCTTGGGCGCCTGTTCGTTGGCCGCCGAGTCGAGCGTCCGGAAGAGCGCGAAGAAGATCGGCGCCTGCAACAGCAGCGGCATGCAGGACGCGAACGGGTTGGTGCCCGTGTCTTTGTAGAGCTTCATCGTCTCTTGGGCGAGCCGCTCGCGGTCGTGCCCGTACTTCTTCTGCAGGTCTTTGACCTTCGGTTGCAGCAACTGCATGTTGCGGCTGGTCTTGATCTGCCGGACGAACAACGGGATCAGCAGGATCCGGATGACGACGGTCAGGCCGACAATGGACAATGCCCAGGCCCAGTCGGAGTCCTGCCCAAGGACGAATGCGAACGCGGTGTGGAAGCCGACGAGGATGGTGGTGACGACGTAGTACAGCGGCGTCATGATCGCCGAGCCGACGGAGCCCAGGAAGTCTAGCAACGCTGCACTCCTCGTGGCGGCTGGTGGGCGGACCTTCCAGGCGGCACTGGATCGTATCCGCCGGCTGCCCAGGGGTGGCAGCGCACGACCCTACGCATGCCCAGCCAGCTGCCTCGGATGGCGCCGTGCACCTCGACGGCTTCTAGAGCGTACGCCGAGCAGGATGGATGGTAGCGGCACACTTGTCCGTATATCGGACTGATGGCAAAGCGATAGAGCTTCAGGGCGGCGATGATGAGCACCCTCACCGGCGCTGGCCCGTCATGACGTGCCGGCTTCGCGGCCGAGCAACCGGCGCAGTGCCGTGTCCAGGTCACTGCTCAAGGCCCGGTAGCCCGCCGTCGACGCCCCAGGCAGGGCGCGCACCACGAGCACGGAGCCGCGGTCGAGCAGCTGGAGGCGATCGGCGACCAGGTGCCGAAGACGCCGCTTCACCAGGTTGCGGCTCACCGCAGGCCCAACCGACCGGCCCACGACGAAGCCGACCCGGGGTGGCTCGCTCCCCCCCGAGGCATGCACATGGGTGACCATGGTGGGGCGCCGGCAGCCGTCGCCGAAACGGATGGCGGTCGAGAAGTCGCGTGACCGGCGAAGCCGGTTGCGGGCGGGCAGCACGCTGTCAGCGCCGGCGGAGGAGATCGGCGGTGGCCCGAGTCAAGCCGCCAGCCGGTCGCGGCCCTTCCGCCGGCGTGCTGCCAGCACGGCGCGGCCGGCGCGAGTGCGCATTCGCAGCCGAAACCCGTGCGTCTTGTGGCGACGGCGGTTGTTGGGCTGGAAGGTGCGCTTGCTCACAGCAGGGCTCCACGAGGTGGGGGATTGTCGGAGACCGCCGTTGGCCACATCGGCTGCGGGCGGGTCCGCTCCACGGTACGTGCGCCCAGGCCGGCGGTCAAAACGGCCGGTGACGCGCCGGCGGCGCAATCCGTCGGCGTGTCGTGGCACGACACGCCGGGTCTTGCTCGGGTCGTAGGCACGCCAGTCGAAACAGGTGTGCACAACGGCTTGCCGAGCTCGCCGCCAAGTTGTTAGCGTCCGCACCTACCGAGGCATTGCCGCGATTCGAGCGTCAGAGGTATCGACGCCGGCGGTGGTCTGACGTTGCCGGCCATCGTTGCCTGCGCCGCTACCTACGCACAGTTGTGGATGACATTGTGGACGACCTGAGCGCATCGCGGCCCGACGAGTCGAGCGACCCCCCTCCTGCGCCGCCGTCCGGCGGCGGCCCGGACGGCCCGGGCAGCCCAACCGCTGACACCAACGACCTCGGCGGCCTGTGGATGAGCCTGGTCGCGAGGCTTCCGCCGAACGCGCGCGCATGGTTGAGCGCAAGCCGGGCGGTGGCGATCCATGAGAACACCGCCATCGTGGCCGTGCCCGACGACTTCACCCGCACTCAGCTCGAGACCCGTTTGCGCGCCGACCTCGAGCGTTCGCTCAGCGACGCGCTCGGGCATGCCGTACGGCTGGCCGTCACCGTGGAAGCCGACTTGGGCGCGACATCGGCAGCCGAGCCGCGGGGTGAGGACCCGGACTCCGGGCACTCTCGCGCCGGTTCGGTGCCCGCACAGAACAGCGGCCCGCCGCACGCGGAGACCGAGCGGTTCGGGTCCGCAACCGGAGGCCAAGCACCGCTCGAGCACCAAGGAGATACGTTCCTGCGCCGGGAGCTGGGCGTCGAGGAGCGTTTCCCGGCGATGCGGGACGCGGCCGATTCCGGCTCGCCGCCGAGTCCGCTGCCCGGCTCGAACGGCCACCGCGACCGAGCCGGCGTCGCGGAGACACGGCTCAACCCCAAGTACATCTTCGACACGTTCGTCATCGGGTCGTCCAACCGGTTCGCCCACGCGGCCGCGGTGGCGGTGGCAGAGGCGCCGGGCAAGGCGTACAACCCGCTGCTCATCTACGGCGACTCGGGGCTGGGCAAGACTCACCTGCTGCACGCCATCGGCCACTACGTCCGCAGCCTCTTCGACGGAGCGCGGGTGCGCTACGTGTCAAGCGAGGAGTTCACCAACGACTTCATCAACGCCATCCGCGACGACCGGGCGGCTTCCTTCCAGCGGCGCTACCGCGAGGTCGACGTCTTGCTGATCGACGACATCCAGTTCCTGGAAGGCAAGATCCAGACCCAGGAGGAGTTCTTCCACACGTTCAACACGCTGCACAACGCCAACAAACAGATCGTGATCAGCTCCGATCGGCCGCCCAAACGGCTGGAGGCGCTGGAGAACCGGCTGCGCAACCGGTTCGAGTGGGGGCTCATCACCGACGTCCAGCCGCCGGACCTCGAGACACGGATAGCCATCCTCCGCAAGAAGGCCTCCACCGAGCGGCTGACGGCACCGCCGGAGGTGCTGGAGTTCATCGCCAGCAAGATTCAGAC
>DATHBP010000116.1:0-16015 GCA_035296085.1 Nocardioidaceae bacterium
GGTTGGTCGATGCCCAGGCCCCGGTAGAAGCCCTCGATGAGCTTGCGGTTGTTGATCTGCAACCGCACCGGGGGCAGCGGCAGCCGGCTGAGCGCTTCCGCCATCACCGTGGTCACTTCTACGTCTGCGTCGGCCGGCAGCGCGTCTCGCCCGATGATGTCGATGTCGGCTTGGGTGAACTCTCGGTACCGCCCCTCCTGGGGACGCTCCCCACGCCAGCACCGCTGGATCTGGTAACGCCGGAACGGGAACTCCAGCTTGCCGGCGTGCTCGAGCACGTAGCGCGCCAGCGGGACGGTCAGGTCGAAGTGCAGGCCCATGCCGGCGTCGGCGTCCTCGGCGCCGGCGTGCAGCCGCCGCAGTACGTAGACCTCGTTGGACGTCTCCCCCTTCCGGAGCAGCTGGTCCAGGGGTTCGACGGATCGGGTCTCGATGGAGGCGAAGCCGTGCAGCTCGAAGGTCTCGCGCAGCGAGTCGAGCACGGCCAGCTCGACTGAGCGTTGGCTGGGCAGGAACTCGGGAAAGCCCGACAGCGGGCCGGCTCGGGCCACTCGACTACCGGCTCGTGGTGGCGGCGGGTGCCAGGTCTCGAAGGAAGGGGTTGGTGGCACGCTCGGCGCCGATCGTCGTCTCACGACCGTGCCCGGGGAGAACGACGACCCCGTCGTCCATCGGCAGCACCTTCGTGGCCAACGTGGTGAGCATGGTGGGGTGGTCGCCGCCGGGTAGGTCGGTGCGACCGATCGAGCCGGCGAACAACAGGTCGCCGGAGAACAGCACCTCCGGGACCCCCTCTTCGTCGTACGGCGTGCGGAACGTGACCGACCCCCATGTGTGCCCTGGCGTGTGGTCGACGTCGAGGCGCAGCCCGGCGAGCTCGAGCGAGGCGCCGTCGCTGAGTTCCCGCACGTCGCTCGGCTCAGCGAAGGTGTAGCGGCCACCGAGGACTAGCGCGGCGCTCTCGGCGGAGACGCCCTGCAGCGGGTCGGTGAGCAGGTGGCGGTCGGCGGGGTGGATCCACGCCGTGGAGTCGTAGCTGCCGGCAACGGGTGCGACCGACCACATGTGGTCGATGTGGCCGTGGGTGAGGAGCACCGCGACCGGCTTGAGCCGGTGTTCACGGACCAGCTCCGCGACGCCTTCGGCGGCGTCCTTGCCCGGGTCGACGACGATGCACTCCGCGCCGGGACCGGTCGCAGCGACGTAGCAGTTCGTCGCCCACGGGCCGGCAGGGAATCCAGCGATGAGCACCGCTCGACCCCGCTTTCGGTTGCAGCCCTTGCTCGGCTCGGCTCGGCGGCGGGCTTCGGCCTCGAAGCGTACCGAGCACTCCAGATCGTTCGCGAGCTGTTATCCGGTTGGCGTACGGGCGCCATCGCCCGCTTCTAGACTGACCGCCTTGCGAGGTGAGGTCCGTTGGTCTCGAGTAAGCAGCGCGAACGCGAGCTGGCAAGAGCCAGGTGGCAGCGCCAACAGGAGCGCCGCCGCGTGCAGCTCGCCCGGGCGCGCCGCCGGCGCATCGTGCTCGGCGCGCTGTTCGGGGTCGCAGTCCTTGCTCTCGCGGGCTGGTTGGTCTGGCGGGCTGTGACCGACGACTCGCCTGTCCCCACCCCGCTGCCGGTGCCTCCCTCTCTCACTCCGATTACGCCAGACGCGGGCACGCCTGGAGCGGGTACGCCCACTCCGACCCCGCCCTCGGGTGACAGCTCGCCGAGCGCACCAGGGACCGGAAGCCCGACATGAGCGATCAGGTGGACACCGCCTGGGGGCGGGTGGCCGAGGACGGCACGGTCTTCGTGCGCACGTCGAACGGCGAGCGAGCCGTCGGGCAGTGGCCCGGCGGGGATCCGGTCGAGACGCTGGCGTTGTTCCAACGGCGCTATGCGGGGCTCCGGGTCGAGGTCGAGCTCCTCGAACGGCGCATTCGTGACCGTCGGGTCGCCGGGGCAACCGCTTCGGCTGCCGTGGCCAAGCTGCGCGCCCAGGTCGCCGACGCCCAAGCCGTGGGTGACCTCGACGCACTGCTCGACCGCCTGATCGCCCTGGATGCGCTGCTCGCAGCGCAACGGGGCGAACTGCGGGCCGAGCGAGCAGCCCGTGCGGAGCAAGCGCGGGAGCGTAAGGAAGCGTTGGTCAGCGCAGCGGAGAAGCTCGCGGCAGGGACCAGCTGGCGTACCAACGACACCGCGATGAAGGAGCTGCTCGCGGAGTGGAAGACCCTCGACCGGCTGGACAAGGACACCGACACCGCGTTGTGGCGCAGGCTCTCGGCAGCGCGCACGGCCCTGGCTGCGGCCCGCAAGCAGCACTACTCGCAGCTTGCCGATCGGCGGGCGGAGGCTCGGCAGCGCAAGGAGCAGCTCGTCACCGAAGCTGAGGCGCTGGCGGAGTCGCGCGACTGGGCCGCCACCCCGGCCAAGTTCCGCGAGCTCATGCAGCGCTGGAAAACGGCCGGATCGGCGCAGAAGGCCGTCGACGAGCGGCTCTGGGAGCGCTTCCGCGCGGCCCAAGACCGATTCTTCACCGCACGCAACGAGGCCAACGCGGCCGCGGACGCGGAGTTCACCGAGAACGCCAAGCGCAAGGACGCGTTGCTGGCCGAGGCGGAAGCACTGCTGCCGATCGACGAGCCCCGAGCGGCTCGGTCGGCTTTTCGCGACATCGCCCGGCGCTGGGACGAGACCGGCAAGGTTCCCCGCGCGGCCGTGCAGTCCTACGAGGGCCGTTTCCGCAAAGTGGAGCAAGCCGTCCTTGCCTCCGAGGACGACCGCTGGCGGCGCGGGAACCCGGAGGCCCTGGCTCGGGCCGAAGAGACCGTCGGCAAGCTTGAGGCCTCGATCGCGCAGCTTGAGACAGCGCTGGCATCCGCCCGCCTCGACGGAAACGCCGACCGGATCGAGGAGACCGAGCAGGCGTTGGCCGCCCGACGTTCCTGGCTCGAGCAGGCGACCCGCGCTCGCGACGAGTTCGCCGGCACCTAGTTCCGGGCGGGCGGCTACTGCGTGAGGCGTTGGGCGTCGAAGACACCGTCGACGGTGCGAACGGCCTTGAGCACGTGGCCTAGGTGCTTCGGGTCGCCCATCTCGAACGTGAAGCGGCTCACGGCGATGCGGTCGCGGGTGGTCGTCAGCGACGCCGACATCAAGTTGACGTGCTGTTCGGAGAGCACCCGGGTGATATCGGAGAGCAAGCCAGTCCGGTCGAGGGCCTCCACCTGCACTGCGACCAGGAACAGGCTCTGCGCGGTGGGAGCCCACTCGACTTCGACCATGCGCTCCGGCTCGACCGCGAGGCTCCGCACGTTGCTGCAGTCGCCCCGGTGGACCGACACACCGGAACCACGGGTGACGAACCCACGGATCTCATCCCCCGGAACGGGCGTGCAGCACCGTGCCAGCTTCACCCACACGTCGGTGGTTCCCTTCACGATCACACCCGGGTCGGCCCGTGGCGCCGCCTTGCGTCGCTCGCGCTCGCTCGGGATCACGACCCCTTCGGCGAGGTCCTCGGCCGCCCCCTCCTCGCCCCCGAACAGGTCCAGGATGCGGCGTACGACCGACTGGGCGGACACGTTGCTCTCGCCTACGGCGGCGTAGAGCGCGGAGACGTCGGCGTAGTGCAGGTCGGTCGCCACGACCGACAGCGACTCGTGGGAGAGCAGCCGCTGCAGCGGGAGGCCTTCCTTGCGCATCAGCTTGGCGATCGCGTTCTTGCCGTGGTCGATCGCCTCCTCGCGGCGCTCCTTCGTGTACCACTGGCGGATCTTGTTGCGCGCCCGCGCGCTCTTGACGAAGCCCAGCCAGTCGCGGCTCGGCCCGGCGCCGGCCGCCTTGGAGGTGAACACCTCGATGACGTCGCCGTTCTCGAGCGGGCTCTCCAGTGGCACGAGTCGGCCGTTGACGCGGGCGCCGATGCAGCGGTGGCCCACCTCGGTGTGGATGGCGTAGGCGAAGTCGACCGGCGTCGACCCGGCGGGCAGCGCCATCACGTCGCCGCGGGGGGTGAAGACATAGACCTCGGTGGAGTTGATCTCGAAGCGCAACGACTCGAGGAACTCCCCCGGGTCCTCGGTCTCTTTCTGCCAGTCGAGCAGCTGGCGGAGCCAGGCCATGTCCGACTGGTCGGCGCTGGCCGCCTTGCCGCCGCTGCCCGCGAGCAGAGGCCGGTCGGTGTCGACCCCCGGGCTCGCTCCCTCCTTGTACTTCCAGTGGGCCGCGACGCCGTACTCCGCTCGCCGGTGCATGGCGAAGGTACGGATCTGCAGCTCGACCGGCTTGCCCCCGGGACCGATGACTGTGGTGTGCAGGGACTGGTACATGTTGAACTTCGGCATCGCGATGAAGTCCTTGAACCGGCCGGGCACCGGGTTCCAGCGGGCGTGCAGCACACCCAGGACGGCGTAGCAGTCGCGAACGGACTCGACCAGGATGCGGATTCCGACCAGGTCGTAGATGTCGGTGAACTCCCGGCCGCGGACGATCATCTTCTGGTAGATCGAGTAGTAGTGCTTATGGCGCCCGGTCACCGTCGCCTTGATCTTCGCCGTGCGCAGGTCGTCGTTGACGCGGTCGGCGACAGTGGACAGGAACTCGTCGCGCGACGGCGCCCGCTCGGCAACCAGCCGGACGATCTCGTCGTACACCTTTGGGTGCAACGTCACGAAGGCGAGATCCTCGAGCTCCCACTTCAGTGTGTTCATGCCCAGCCGGTGCGCGAGCGGTGCGTAGATCTCTAACGTCTCCCGCGAGATGCGCTCGGCGCTCTCCGGCCTGAGGTAGCGCAGCGTGCGCATGTTGTGCAGCCGGTCTGCCAGCTTGATGACCAAGACACGGATGTCCTTGCTCATCGCGACGACCATCTTGCGGATGGTCTCCGCCTGAGCCGAGTCGCCGTACTGGACCTTGTCGAGCTTCGTCACCCCGTCGACGAGCAGGGCCACCTCGTCGCCGAAGTCGGCGCGCAGCCGCTCCAACGTGTACGCGGTGTCCTCGACGGTGTCGTGCAACAGGGCCGCGCACAACGTCGCCGGCGTCATGCCGAGCTCGGCGAGGATGCCCGCGACCGCGAGCGGATGAATGATGAACGGGTCGCCGCTACGCCGCGTCTGGTGGCGGTGGCACTCCTCGGCGATGCGGTAGGCCCGCTCGATGACCGAGACGTCGGCCTTGGGGTGCGTTGCGCGTACGACCCGGAACAACGGCTCGAGCGCCGGGTCACCGGGCGCGGGGCGACCGCCGAGTCGGGCGAGCCGCGTGCGCATGCGGCTCGGCCCGGCGGGAGTGCTGCCGGGCATGCCGTTGGCCGGCGGGTGGTCGACGCCCACCCCGGTCGTGACGACCGACTCTTCTGCCACCGCGCGACTCCTGGCCCGAGCGAGTGGCCAGTCTACGCAGGCGGGACGAAGCGGTCAGGCGGTCAGAACCGTGTGGACCGCCAGGTCTGCCAACCGGCTGCGCCCGCCGAGCGCGAGCAGTTCGAGCAGCACCGACACGGCCGTGACCTCCGCGCCGGCGCGGTGCACCAGCTCTGCGGTCGCCCGGACGGTGCCACCTGTGGCGAGGACGTCGTCGACGAGCAGCACCCTGTCACCGGGACGGAGCGCGTCACAGTGCATCTCGAGGGTTGCCTCGCCGTACTCCAGCGAGTAGCTGGCAGTGTGCGTCTCTCCTGGCAGCTTGCCGAGCTTGCGGACGGGAACGAACCCGGCGCCTAGCGCGAGCGCCACCGGTGCACCGAGGATGAAACCGCGCGCCTCGATGCCGACCACCTTGTCGACGGAGCGGCCATCGACCGCACGTGCCGGCCGGGCAAGGGCTTCGACGGTGCGCGAGAACGCACCGTGGTCAGCCAGCAGCAGTGAGATGTCCTTGAAGATCACACCCGGCTCGGGGAAGTCGGGCACGTCGCGGATGAGTGCGGTGAGCTCCTCGACTAGTGCCGAGGGGCTGGAGGCTGACCTCACCGAGAGCCCTTCGGCCGGCGTTTGGAGCGGGCCTGGCGGCTGGGTTGCGCTCGCTTCGCGGTAGCACCGCTTCGCGAGCGAGCCGGCGTGCTGCGCGGTGTGGCAACCGGGCTTGAGGATGCCGGCGCAGCGGCCGCCGGTGCGGTGACGACGCTCGAGCCGCCGCCGCCGCTACCACCCGCCGGCGCCGTCGCCACCGCCACCGGGGCGGCTTGCTCCTTGTGGCGGCGCTGCGCCACCCGGCGAGCCTGGGCCACCATCGCCGGTTCGCGCATCTTGAGCTGCACCAGCAGCGGCGTCGCGATGAAGACCGAGGAGTAGGTGCCGGCGGCCATGCCGACGAACAGCACGAGTGCGAGGTCCTTCAGCGGCCCCGAGCCGAGCTGGAAGGCGCCAACCCACAGGATGGCTCCGACCGGAAGCAGGGCGGTCAGCGAGGTGTTGATCGAGCGGACCAGCGTCTGGTTGACCGCCTGGTTGGCGGCATCGGCGTAGGTGAGGCGGTTGCTCGCGGCGAGACCACGGGTGTTCTCACGCACCTTGTCGAAGACGACGACGGTGTCGTACAGGGAGTAGCCCAGGATCGTGAGCAGACCTGTGACGGTGGCCGGGGTCACCTCGAAACCGGTGATGGCGTAGACGCCGATCGTGATCACGAGGTCGTGAGCCAGCGCGACGATGGCCGCCGCCGACATGCGCCACTCGCGGAAGTAGGCCCAGATGAACAAGACCACCAGGACCAAGAAGACGAGGAGCCCTATCAGCGCCTTGTTGGCGACCTGTTTGCCCCAGGTGGGCCCGACGGACTGGTGGCTGATGTCGCTGGCGCCGGCAGCGGTCAGCGCCTCCTCGATGACGCCCACGTCGTCGGGGGTGAGCGGCTTGGTCTCGATGCGGATCCCATCGTTGCCGGACGTGGTGACGACCGGGTTGGCGGCCGCCTGGACTCCGCTGTTGACGACGGCTTCTCGCATGACCTGGACGTTCTGCTGGGTAGCCGCGATCTTGGCCTCGAACTCGACGCCGCCCTTGAACTCGATGCCGTAGCTGATCCCCCGCAGCAGCACTGCGCTGATCGCGACCACCATGATGGCCAGCGAGATGAGATACCAGGTCTTGCGGCGGCCGACGAAGTCGACGGAGACGTCGCCGCGGTAGAGGCGGGCGCCGATAGTGCCGAGCTTCGACATCAGGCGCTCCCCGGGACCGGTCGACGCCGGGCTCGCACCGACGGCAGCCGGGACACGCCGAGGTGCTGGGGGTCGAGCCCGGACATCGGGTGACCTTGGCCGAAGAACTGGGTGCGGGCGAGCAGGGTCACGAGCGGCTTGGTGAAGAAGAACACGACGAACACGTCGATCAGAGTCGTCAGTCCCAACGCGAACGCGAAGCCCTTGACCACTCCGATGGCGAAGATGAACAGCACGAGCGCGGCGAGGATCGACACGGCATCGGCAGCGAGGATGGTCATCTTCGCTCGGGCCCAGCCTGCCTCGACCGCCGAACGCAGCGTCTTGCCGTCGCGCACCTCGTCACGCAGGCGCTCGAAGTAGACGATGAACGAGTCGGCGGTGATGCCGATGGCGACGATCAGCCCGGCGATTCCGGGCAGGCTCAGGGTGAACCCGATCCAGCTGCCCAGCAGGAGAACCGAGGCGTACGTCGTCGCGGCAGCCACGATCAGCGACGCGATGACCACCAGGCCGAGACCCCGGTAGTAGGCAAGGCAGTAGATCACCACGAGGAACAGGCCGAAGGCACCGGCGAGGATCCCGGCCCGCAGCTGGTCGGCAGCGAGCTGGGGGCCTTCCTCGGACACCGACTCGGTGCGAAAGCTCAGCGGAAGCGCGCCGTACTTCAGTGACGCCGCCAGCGCCTGGGCTGACTCCTGCGTGAAGTTGCCCGAGATCTCCGCCTGCCCGTTGAGGATCGGCGAGTTGACACCGGGAGCAGACAAGACCACGGCATCGAGGACGATGGCGAACTGACGCGGGGTGTTGACCAGCTGCTGGGTCACAGTGGCGAAGGTGTCGGTGGCGCTGTTGTCGAACTCGATGTTGACGACCCAGGTCGGCTGGTTCTGCGGGATGCCTGCGCTCGCGTCGTCGATCTGGGTGCCTTCGATGACGGCTGGGCTGAGGAGGTACTTGAATCCGTCCTCGTCACAGGCGAGCAACGGCTGGCCGGAGATGTCCTTGGTGTCGGGACGCGCACCGGCCCGCGGACAGGTGAACGCCGCGAACCTCGCCTGCCAGGCAGCGTCGGGCTGCCAGTTGAGCGGATCGGTGATGGGAGCCGTCGTGGGCTGGCCAGAGGGGCTCGGCGTGGGTGGGGCCGCGGTCGTCTGAGCTGGGCTGGGCGAAGCGGACGTCGTCGGAGTGGGAGTGGGCGAGGCTGACGTCGTCGCACTCGGCGAGCCAGTCGTGGGGCTTGGCGTCGGCGAGGCAGTTGCCGCCGAGCCTGCCGGGAGGCGTACGGCCGGCCGGGCGCCACTGCGGCTCGGCGTGGATGACGACGTGGGACTGCCGGGCCCGACGCTCGGTGTGGCGCCACTGGGTGTGGGGCCGTTGGGTGTCGGGCTGCCGGGTGACGGGCTACCGGGTGTCGGGCTACCGGGTGTCGGGCTACCGGCCGTCGGGCCGCTCGGTGATGCCCCGCTCGGCGACGGGGTGCCAGGCGTGGGCTTCGGCTGCGGACGGCCGAGTTCCGGACCTTGCGACACGATTCGGAAGCGCAGCTGCGCGGTCTGGCCGACCAGCTCGACCAGGTCATTGCGCTGCTCGCCGGGGATCTCGACGATGAGGTTGTTGCCGCCTTGGGTCGTGACCTCCGCCTCGGCGACGCCCGTTCCGTTGACTCTGGCCCGGATGATGTCGACGGCTTCGTTCATCTTCTCGGTCGTCACTCCACCGCTGGAGGTGGCGGTGCGCGCCGAGAGCGTGATGCGCGTGCCGCCCTGCAGGTCGAGGCCAAGGCTCGGCATCCAGGTGCCGTTGAGAGCGACACCGGCGAACATCGCAGCAAGCACGATGCCGAAGATCAGCAGCGTGCGCGCCGGGCGCGACGGTTTGCTGGCCACAGCTGGTGGGAGCTCCTTCGGGTCTGGTCTCGCTGGACTCGCTCAGAGCGAGGTGGAGCCCGGGGGTAGCACCTCGTCGTGCGCCTCGCCGGTGCTGGGCCGAGTCGGCTCGACCACCTTGGCGACCGCCTGCCGGTGGACGCGCACGGTCGTGCCCGGCGCGATGTCGAGCGAGACCGCCTCATCGTCCAACGATGCGACGGTGCCGAAGATGCCGCTGCTCAACATGACGCGCGTGCCGGGCTGCAAGCTGCGCTGGGTAGCCGCCAGGTCGGCCGCACGTTTGCGGCTAGGCCGCAGGATGAGGAACCAGAACACGAGCGCGATCAGTAGGAGCGGGAGCAGCGAAGCCAGGGTCTCCACCGGAAGTTCCCCTCAGTCGGGTGCGGTCAACGATCTGCGCGGTCCACGCGGCCAGAGCGGGAGTCTAGCCAGCGGTTGCGGGCGGCTTGACTCACTCAGGACGAGTCGGCGTCGTCGAACAGGCCGGGCTGTGCCGCGGTCGGCCCGTTCGGCGGCATGTGCAAGCCCAGGTGCTTCCACGCCGCCGACGTCGCCACCCGTCCGCGAGGCGTACGCGCCAGGAAGCCCTGGCGCACGAGGAACGGCTCGGCGACCTCCTCGACGGTCTCACGCTCCTCACCGACAGCGACCGCGAGAGTGCTGAGGCCCACAGGTCCGCCGGCGAAGCGCCGGCACAGTGCATCGAGGACAGCCCGGTCGAGCCGGTCCAGTCCGGACTCGTCGACCTCGTAGAGCGCGAGCGCCGCGCGGGAGACCGCGAGGTCGACGACGCCATCCGCGCGTACCTCGGCAAAATCGCGGACCCGGCGAAGCAGCCGGTTGGCGATGCGCGGGGTGCCACGCGAGCGTGCGGCGATCTCGGCACGACCGGCGGCCTCGACCCGGATGTCGAGCAGTGCGGCGGATCGGGCGAGGATGCGTTCGAGCTCCGCCGGCTCGTAGAACTCGAGGTGCGCGGTGAAGCCGAACCGGTCACGCAGCGGACCAGGGAGCAGACCTGCGCGCGTCGTCGCGCCCACCAAGGTGAACGGAGGCAGGGTCAGCGGAATGGCTGTCGCGCCCGGCCCTTTGCCGACGATGACGTCGACGCGGAAGTCCTCCATCGCCATGTAGAGCATCTCCTCGGCCGGCCGGCTCATCCGGTGGATCTCGTCGAGGAACAACACCTCACCTTCGCCCAGCGACGACAAGATCGCGGCCATGTCGCCGGCGTGCTGGATGGCGGGGCCACTCGTGACACGAAGCGGCGCACCCATCTCGGCGGCCACGATCATCGCCAGCGTCGTCTTGCCGAGGCCGGGCGGGCCGGAGAGCAAGACGTGGTCAGCGGTGCGGGCTCGGGCTCGAGCCGCCTCCAGCATGAGGGCCAGCTGCTCGCAGACGCGGTCCTGGCCGATCACCTCGGCGAGGGTTCGCGGCCGCAATGCAGCCTCCATCACGACGTCGTCGCCGTCGAGCTCGGGGGCGACCAGACCGCGCCCCAGCTGCGCATCGGGCTGCTCGTCGTACGTGGTCACCATCTGCTCCTCACCGCTGGCGCCGACCGGGGCCAGCCCCGGCGGGTGCCCCTCACACCCGTGCCAGGGTGCTGAGCGCCGCCCGCAACAACGCGGCGACGTCCAGCGGAACGCCGCGGTCCGCTTGGTCGGTCGCGAGCGGCGCGACCTCGGCGATGGCCGCCTCCGCCTCGCGCGTTGACCAGCCGAGACCCAGCAGTCCGGCGCGTACCGTCTCGCGCCAGGAGTCTGCCGGACCGGCTGCCGGGAGGCTGCCGCCAGGAGAGCGTGGTGCCGGCGGGCCGATCCGGTCCTTGAGCTCGAGCACGATCCGCTGCGCACCCTTCTTGCCGATCCCGGGCACGGCACACAGAGCCAGCAGGTCCTCGCCCGCAACCGCCCGCCGAAGCTCGTCGGGGCTGTGCACGGCCAGCATTGCCTGCGCCAGCTTCGGGCCCACACCGCTCGCTGTCAGGAGCAGCTCGAAGGTCGCGCGCTCGTCGTCGTCGGCGAACCCGAACAACGTGAGGGAGTCTTCGCGGACGACCAATGACGTGGCCACCGCGGCGGCTTGCCCGACGCGCAGGTGCGCCAGCGTCGCAGGGGCGCACTGCACGGCGATGCCAAGCCCGCCCACCTCCACCACGGCGGAGTCGGGGTTGAGCTGGCGCACGACGCCCCGAACGGACGCGATCACGCGCCCACCCGCTTTGCGGCAGAGGCGGCAGCCAGCGCGTCGTGGCGTGCCGACTCCAGCCGGTTGTTGGCCGAGCCCCGCCAGACGTGGCAGATCGCCAGCGCGAGCGCGTCGGTCGCGTCCGCGGGCGACGGCGGCTCCGCCAGCCGCAGGACGCGGGTCACCATGGTCGCCACCTGCGCCTTGTCGGCGCGTCCGCTGCCGGTCACCGCCGCCTTGACCTCGCTAGGCGTGTGCAGAGCGACGGCCACCCCGCAGCGTCCCGCGGCCGCCAGCGCCACGCCGCTGGCCTGGGCGGTTCCCATCACCGTCGTGACGTTGTGCTGGCTGAACACCCGCTCGACAGCCACGACGTCGGGCTGGTGCAGGGCGATCCACCCCTCGATGGCTGACTGGAGCCGGAGCAGCCGCAACGCGATGCCGAGGTCGGGCGCGGTGCGGATGACGTCGACCGAGACCAGCAGCAACGGGCGACCAGCCTGCCCCTCGACCACCCCGAGCCCGCAACGAGTGAGGCCGGGGTCCACGCCGAGCACCCGCACCACGGCCCCCTCTCGCCGTCTCGCGCCCCGGGGCGCCCGACCCGAACACCTGTTCGGTTCGAGGCTATCGGCGGCCCACCCCATCGCGGCGGCGACGCGCCGCCGCAGGTGCACGGCTCGTCGACGTGTCAGGCGTCTGACGGCGCATGCGCCGTCGACGCCCTGACAACTCGGCCGGTTGGGGCCAGCAGGTGGCTCAGCCGAGTCGAGCCAGCACGTCGTCAGTTACGTCGAAGTTCGCCACGACGCTCGCCACGTCGTCGCTGTCCTCGAGTGCCTCGATCAGCGCGAGGATGCGGGTGGCGGCTGCCTCGTCCACCTCGACGGTCACGCTGGGCACGAACATCACCTCGGCCGACTCGTAGTCCAGTCCAGCGGTCTGCAGGGCGGTGCGGACCGCGACCAGGTCGGTCGGTGCGCAGCTCACCTCGACGTAGTCTCCGGCAACTTCGACGTCATCGGCGCCAGCGTCCAGCACGGCCGCGAGCACGTCGTCCTCGTCGATCTCACCCCGGGGCTGGTCCCGCGGGACCACGACGATGCCTCTGCGCGTGAACAGGTAGGACACGCTGCCCGCGTCGGCCATGGACCCACCGCCCCGGGTCATCGCCGTGCGCACGTCGCCGGCGGCGCGGTTGCGGTTGTCAGTGAGGCACTCGATCAGCAGAGCGACCCCGCCCGGGGCGTACCCCTCGTACATGACCGTCTGGTAGTCGGCGCCGCCGGCTTCGAGACCGGCACCTCGCTTGAGCGCTCGCTCGATGTTGTCGTTGGGCACCGATGACTTCTTCGCCTTCTGGATGGCGTCGTACAGAGTCGGGTTGCCGTCGGGGTCGGCACCACCGGTGCGGGCTGCCACCTCGATGTTCTTGACCAGCTTGGCGAAGAGCTTGCCACGCCGCGCATCGACGACCGCCTTCTTGTGCTTGGTCGTCGCCCACTTGGAGTGGCCGGACATGAGCGCTCCTTGTCGGTGTGACGAGACGGTACGCCGACTGTGCCCCGCTCAGCCGCGCCCGGCGGCCCGGACGAGCTCGATGAAGTAGCGGTGCACGCGGTCGTCGCCGCTGATCTCGGGGTGGAACGACGTCGCGAGCAGGTGCCCTTGGCGCACCGCGACGATCCTATCGGCGGCCGGGCCGCCGGCCACCCGTGCGAGCACCTCGACGCCGTCGCCGGCCTTCTCGACCCACGGCGCCCGGATGAACACAGCATGCAGCGGGGCGTCGAACTGTGGGAAGTCGACCTCGGCCTCGAAGGAGTCGACCTGGCGGCCGAAGGCGTTGCGGCGCACGGTCACATCGAGGCCACCGATGCCCTGCTGGCCGACGACTCCCCCCTCGATCCGGTCGGCGAGCATGATCATCCCGGCGCAGGTGCCGAACGCCGGGAGCCCCGAGCCGATCCGGTCGCGCAGCGGGTCGAGCAGGTCGAAGAGCACACACAGCTTGTGCATGGTCGTGGACTCACCACCCGGGACGATCACCCCGTCGAGCCCGGCGAGCTCATGGGGACGGCGTACCGGGACGCCGCTCGCCCCTGCGCTGGCCAGCATCGCAAGGTGCTCGCGTACGTCGCCCTGGAGCGCCAGCACGCCGATCGTCGGGCTCGTGGCGGCGGGGGTTGCGATCACCGGACGTGGGCCGGCAGCCGGCGCTGCCAGCTGGCAGCAACCTCGATGCGGCCCTCGTCGAAGTGGCCGCAGAGCCCGTGCCGGCCGAGGATCTCGATGACCGTGTCGAGCAGAGCATCCCCGGGAGCGACGTTCGCGGTGTCGCCGTGCCAGACGTTGATCTCGAGCATCCCGTTGTCGATGGCATGCCAGACGTCGGGGGAGGTGAACCAGGCAATGCCGAGCGGCGAGCGCCCGCTGCGGCCCAGCCGAGCGAGCTCTGCATTCGCCGACCAGTGGTCCTCACACGCGCGCAGTACGACCACGCCGGCCGACTCCAGCTCCGCGAAAGCGGCCTCCAGCCGGTCGTGGTCAGTGACTGGCGGCCAGCCGAGCTGCTCCTCGGCGAGCTCGCCGGTGACGTCACCAAGCCAGCGCTCGACGACTTCTTCGGGATCAGCCAG
Organism: Nocardioidaceae bacterium; assembly: GCA_035296085.1. Lineage (GTDB taxonomy): Bacteria > Actinomycetota > Actinomycetes > Propionibacteriales > Nocardioidaceae > DATHBP01. Next base: position 13,877 of record DATHBP010000116.1, read on the forward strand.
TGACGGCATCTCGTCGCGCAGCGCGGCGAGCACGTCGGCACGCAAGGACGCGCCGCTCAGGAATCCCGCCCGCACTTGCAGCCGGGTGTAGTCGCGCAACTGGTCGGTCTTGGTCTGCTTGTCGACCATCGCCTCACCAGCCGCGTTCGGCGTAGCGCTCGCTTTCCGCCAGGGTGGCCAGGTTGATCCCGACCATCGCCTCACCGAGCCCACGGGACACCTTGGCGACCACGTCGGGGTCGTCGTAGAACGTGGTGGCCTTGACGATCGCCTCCGCGCGCTTGGCCGGGTCGCCCGACTTGAAGATGCCCGAGCCGACGAAGACGCCTTCGGCGCCGAGCTGCATCATCATTGCGGCGTCAGCGGGAGTGGCGATGCCACCGGCGGTGAACAGCACGACCGGCAGCTTGCCGGCCTCCGCAACTTCACGCACGAGGTCGACCGGAGCGCGCAGCTCCTTGGCGGCGACATAGAGCTCAGTCTCGTCCAGCGTCGAGAGCCGGCGGATGTCGCCGCGGATCGCCCGCATGTGCCGGGTCGCCTCCACCACGTTGCCGGTGCCTGCCTCCCCCTTCGAGCGGATCATCGCCGCCCCTTCGGCAAGGCGGCGCAGGGCTTCGCCGAGGTTGGTGGCCCCGCACACGAACGGCACGGTGAACGACCACTTGTCAATGTGGTGGGCCTCGTCGGCCGGGGTCAAAACCTCGGACTCGTCGACGTAGTCGACGCCTATCGCCTGCAGCACCTGCGCCTCGGCGAAGTGCCCGATCCGGGCCTTCGCCATGACCGGAATCGACACGGCGCCGACGATGCCTTCGACCATGTCCGGGTCGCTCATACGCGCCACGCCGCCTTGGGCCCGGATGTCGGCCGGGACCCGCTCGAGCGCCATGACCGCGACGGCGCCGGCGTCCTCGGCGATCTTGGCTTGCTCCGGGGTGACGACGTCCATGATGACGCCGCCCTTGAGCATCTCGGCCATGCCACGCTTGACCTTCGCGGTGCCCGTGGCCCCGCTGGCTGGCCCTTTGCGCGGCTCAGGCTTGGTGGAGCTGGTGTCGGTCACGGTCGAACCTCAGTCGCTGGTACGAGATGGTGGGTGCTGCCATCGTACGGGTCGAAGTCAGCGCAGCAGTCCCGCCGGAGGTGCGTCGTCCATCTCCACCATGAGCGGCGGGTCGGAGCGTCCGGCCAGCCCGAACCACCGGACCAGGCGGCGGCTGCGCAGTGCAAGCGCCGAGCTCACGGTGTCGTTGTGGAAGCGGCGAGCCAGCTCGACCTTGCGACAGGCGGCGGCCAGCTCGTCGAGCAGCGCGGCGTCGGGGGGCGCTGCCGAGAGCTCGCGCACGTGCTCGGGGTCGGCGAAGACGGCGCTCAGTGTCCGGGTCAGGTCGCTCTCCGCCGACTGTCGTTCCGCTGGGCTCGCTGCCCGTGCTTCGTGCGCCGCGTCCAGCAGCACAAGGGCCGTGGCCGGGTCGAGCACGTCGGCTGCCGCCACCTCCAGCGCGACACCCGACCGGTGGAACAGCTGGGCGTCGAGGACGGCCCTGCCGGTCTCGATGCGGGTCTGCAGACGGTCGAGGCGCCCTGCCCGCCAGGACAGCAGGCTGCCCATGAGCGCGAGGACGGCGATCGCCACACCCAGGAGCAGCCACTCCACGACGAGCGAGGCTAGTGCGCCCGGTGACCGGTGACGGGGAGGCGACGCGGCGGCCACGCCTATCGGCGTCGGCTGAGGTCCTCTCCCACCCGGCCGGCGCCCTGGCCCACGGTCTCGTAGACGTCCAGTATTCGCCGACCCAGGACTGACCAGTCGTAGCGGCGCACGGCGCCGTCTGCCGCCGAGGACAGCGCAGCGCGACGAGCGGGGTCGGCGAGCAGCGCGAGGGCGCCGTCGGCGAGGGCAGCCGGGTTGCCGACCTCGAACAGCTGGCCGAGGCGGCCGCTCTCGACCACCCGGCGGAACGAGGGCAGCGCGCTGGCCAAGATGGGCGCGGACGCGGCCATCGCCTCGACCAGGACGATGCCGAAGCTCTCCGAGCCGGTGTTCGGTGCGACGTACACGTCGGCGGACCGCAGCAGCCTCGCCTTCGTCGGGTCGTCGACCGCACCGAGGAACGTCACGTCGGAGCGGCAGTG
>DATHBP010000117.1:0-1944 GCA_035296085.1 Nocardioidaceae bacterium
CACGGGCGACTGGTCGCGCAGAGCCGCGCCGTACGACGTCGCGAGCCGCTGCATGGCGGCGGTCCCGCGTGCGGCGGGCACGACCGCAGCACGGCGCTGGTAGAGGGCGGTAGTGGCCTCGGGCAGCTGGAACTGGGGCCAGCGCTGCATGACCTCCGCAGCCCCAAGCACATCGACGTCGACATCGCACACCCGCATGGAGTCCACGTAGTCGACGGCCGGTATCACCGCCCCGGGCGGGAAGAGGTCAAGCCCGCCGACGACCGTCGGCAGCTCTTCGCCGGCGTCGGCGCTGAGGACCGCCCAGTCGTCGTACGCGTCGAACGTGAGCCGCACGTACCCGGGCGTGTGGTAGCTGTGCCGCAGGATCCGCGACGTGTCGTGCGAGGCGCCCCGCTCGTGGCCGAGCGCGAACTGCTCGAGCCCGACGACCTGGGCGCCTCGGCGCGCGAGGTGATAGGCGGTGGCGCTGCCCAGCGCACCCAGCCCGACGACGACGTACTCGACCTGCTCAGCCATCGCAGGCCTGCCCGTTGAGCCGGGGCAAGAGCCAGCGGCGGATGTCGGCGCTTGCGTCCTCCATCGGGGCGAACCAGCCCTGCCGGTAGGACCGCGACGTCATCCCCCGCTGGACCGACTCGCAGACTGCCCAGTCCTGTCGGTTGACCAAGTCCCACAGATCGCCGGCGTCGGCAGGGTCGAAGTGGGTTGACTGGACCTCTTCGGGAGCGAACAGCAGGTCGCAGACGATCCGGGTCCGGTCGACCGCGAGCGGCCATAGGACGAACGCCGCGACGTGGTCGGCCGACAGCGACAGCCACAGGTTCGGATAGATCAGCTCGCCCTTGTGGCGCGTCCGCTCAGTCGCGTCCAGCTCTGGGAACGCCTGCCGGGTGCTCGTCCCCGAGCTCGTGAACGTCCAGGCACCGTCGCGGTGCGGCACCCCGCCCTCCCAGTCGAGATCTGCACCGCCACCCGCGAACGCGGGGACGAGCCGGGAGAGCTCAGGATGCACCGGCCCGCAGTGATAGCACTCGTTGTAGTTCTCGGCGAGCACCTTCCAGTTGGCCCGGACGTCGTAGGTGTAACGGCGCCCCAGCACCAGCCGGTCCAGCGGATAGCGAGCCACCCGGGAGGTGACGTCGGCCAGCTGCACCGCCAGCGAACCGGCGTCGCGCGGGGTCGGGTGCGCGAAGACGAAGCCACCCCAGGTGTCCACGGCGACCGGCGAGAGGGCGAACTCCGCGGGGTCGAACTCGTCGACGTCGCCGGTGTGCGGCGCCTTGATCAAGGCTCCGTCGAGTGCGTAGGTCCACGAGTGGTAGGGGCAACGCAGTGACCGCACGCCACAGGGCGGGGGCATCTCGCCCGCGGGGTCGACGGGCACCAGCTGCGCGCCACGGTGCCGGCAGACGTTGTACGCCCCGTGCAGGACGCCGGCGGAGTCCGACGTCAGCAGGATCGACTCCCCGGCGATGTCGACGACGGCGAGCCGCTGAGGGCGGTCGAGACCGAGGTCGCTGACGCGCCCGACACAGAACCACGAGTTGAACAGCACCCGCTCACGTTCGACCTGCCACGTCGGCTCGTCGACGTAGTGCTCGCGGGGCAGTGCCGGCTGCAACGGCATCGCTGGCTCCTCCCGCTTACTGACTGGTCAGTCAGTAGCCTGACATCTCGACCGCCCCCGGCGCCAGCCCGTTGGCCTGCGGCACAGCCGAGTTGTCAGGGGCTCGACGGCCTATAGGCCGTCAGAGCCCTGACAACTTGCTGGTTGGGGCGCCAGCTCGTCAGCTGTTGCGCTCAGCTGAGCACGTCGGCGCCATGCCGCTGAGCCGCTAGCCAACAAGCGGCTCGGTGGGCACCGGCGGCCTCGTCGTGCCCAGCACCCAGTAGCGGCAGGTCCTGGCCGACGCACTGGTCGGCCACCCCGGCGGCTGCCGC
>DATHBP010000118.1:0-4206 GCA_035296085.1 Nocardioidaceae bacterium
GTCCTCGAAGCAGCCACCCTGGTCGACGGAGATGTCGACGAGCACCGCCCCGGGCTTCATCCGCGACACCAGCTCGTTGGAGACCAGCATGGGCGCCTTCGCGCCGGGTACGAGCACCGCTCCGATGACCAGGTCGGCGTCAAGCAGCGCGCGCTCGATCTCGTAGGTGTTGGACGCAACGGTCTGCAGGTGGCCCCGGTAGATCTGGTCTGCGAGGCGCAACCGTTCGATGTTCTTGTCGAGCAGCAGCACTTCAGCCTGCATCCCCAGCGCGATCGCTGTGGCGTTCATGCCCGACACGCCGGCGCCGATGATCACCACCTTGGCGGCGTAGACCCCCGACACGCCGCCCATCAAGACCCCGCGGCCGCCACCGCTGCGCATCAGGTGATAGGCACCCGCCTGCGGGGCGAGTCGGCCGGCCACCTCGCTCATCGGCGCAAGCAGCGGCAGTGCCCCGTCCGGGGTTTGCACGGTCTCGTAGGCGATGGCCGTCACGCCGCGCTCGAGGAGCGCGTCGGTGCACTCGCGCGAGGCCGCCAGGTGCAGGTAGGTGAACAGAACCTGGCCCGCACGCATTCGGTCGTACTCGCTGGCGATCGGTTCCTTGACCTTCAAGACGAGCTCACCGGTCTCCCAGACCGAGCCCGCGTCGTCGAGGATTTTGGCGCCCGCGGCTTCGAAGTCCCGGTCAGGGATCGACGAACCCAGTCCAGCCCCCGTCTCGATGAAGACCTGATGGCCGGAGCTGGTCAGCTCGTGCACGCCGGCCGGAGTGATGGCCACGCGGTATTCGTGGTTTTTGACTTCCTTCGGCACGCCGACCTTCATCGACAGCTCCTCGTTCGTCGTCGGGCGACTTGGCGTCGTGCGATCGGTGACGGCGCATCACACAGCCGGAAGTGTAGTGAGCAGGCCGGTTGCCTGCGCCGAGGTGCGCTCGAAGCTCAGTGGTGCGGGAGATCCTGGCGCACTCGCCACGGTTCGTCGGCGCCCCGCAGCGCGTCGAGCCCGATGGTGCGCTGGGCCGCGAAGCAGGCGAGGGCGCCGATGACCAAGATGGGGTTGTGCACGCCGCCGCTGAGAACGGCCGCGACGACGCGGTCCAGCGGTGCCCAGAAGATTGGCAGGTCCGACTCCTCGTGCTCGCCGACGAAGCGGTCCGCCATCGGGACCGGACTGAGGTCGCGTGCCAGGAAGATCCGGATGGCCTCGTCGGTCATGCCGGGCGAGGTGAATGGGTCGACCAGGACGCGCCAGTCGGCCGCACGGACGTGGCCTTCCTCCGCGAGCTCGCGCTGCGCGGCGCCGAGGTAGTCCTCGCCTTCCACGTCCAGCAGGCCTGCCGGCGGCTCGAGCAGCCGGTGCCCGACCGGGTGCCGATACTGCGAGACCAACAGCACGCGGTCGTCGCTGTCGAGTACGAGGACGCCGACGGCGCCCGGGTGGACGACGACGTCTCGGGTGAAGGCCGACCCACTCGCCGAGGCGACACGGTCGCGGCGGATCGACACCACCCGGCCCGTGTCGAGAGTTACGTTGCGCTCCCGCACGGCCCAGCGTTCGGGCCGGTCCACCAGGTCATCGGGGCCGAGGACCCGGCCCGGCAACCCGTCGGAGCGGGCACCGGCGCTGTCGACGCCGCGCGCGGCGGCTGCTGTGGACGGATTGCTCGAACGGACCCTCACGGTGCCACCTCGACACCCGCGCTCGTGACCGCAACGGGCGCACCGAGATGTACGCCTGGACCGACGTGGCGCAGGTCGACCTCGTCGACAGGGAGCCGCATCTCGCGCTGGCGGGCCAGCGCTGCAGCCACGAGGCCGACGAAGAGCGGGTGCGGCCGGGTCGGGCGTGACCGCAGCTCCGGATGGGCCTGAGTGCCGACGTAGAACGGGTGGGTGGCCACCGGCAGTTCGGCGAACTCGACGAGCCGGCCGTCTGGCGAGGTCCCGCTGAAGACCATGCCTGCCGACTCGAGCCGGTCACGGTAGGCGTTGTTGACCTCGTAGCGGTGCCGGTGCCGTTCCTCGATGTAGGGCTCGTCGTAGAGCTCGCGGACGGTTGTGGTCTCGCCCAGCGTGGCGGGGTAAAGTCCCAGCCGCATCGTGCCGCCAAGGTCGCCGGCGCCCGCGACTATGCCCCGCTGCTCGGCCATGGTGGCGATGACGGGGTCGGCGCAGGAGTCGTCGAACTCGGTGGAGTCGGCTTGCCCGAGGCCCATGACGTTGCGGGCGTACTCGATCACCATGCACTGCAGACCGAGGCAGAGGCCGAGGGTGGGCAGCCGTTGCTCGCGCGCATAGCGCAGAGCGCCGACTTTGCCGTCGATCCCCCGGACGCCGAACCCACCTGGGACGCATACGGCGTCGACGTCGTGGAGCCAGCGGGCGGCCCCTTCGGGCGTCGCGCACTCGTCAGCGGGCACCCACCGGATCGAGGCGCGCGCCTGGTGGTGCAGGCCGCCGGCGCGCAGCGCCTCCACGACCGACAGATAGGCGTCGGGAAGGTCGATGTACTTGCCGACGAGCGCCACTGTGACGTCTTCGAGTGGATCGTGCACCCGGCGGAGCAGGTCGTCCCAGCGAGTCCAGTCAACGTCTCGGAACGGAAGGTTCAGCCGCCGCACGACATAGGCGTCGAGTCCCTCGCTGTGCAGCACCCGTGGAATGTCGTAGATGGACGCTGCGTCGACGGCCGCGACCACCGCTTCCTCGTCCACGTCGCACATCAGCGAAATCTTGCGTTTCACGCTGGCGGGGATAGGCCGGTCGGCCCGGCAGACCACGGCGTCGGGCTGGATGCCGATCGAGCGCAGCGCGGCGACGGAGTGCTGCGTCGGCTTGGTCTTGAGCTCACCGGACGGACCGATGTAGGGGACCAGTGACACGTGCAGGAAGAAGCAGTTGTCCCGCCCGAGGTCGTGGCGGACCTGGCGCGCCGCCTCCAGAAACGGCAGCGACTCGATGTCGCCGACAGTGCCGCCGATCTCGGTGATGACCACGTCGATCTCAGCGCCGCCCATGGCGCGGATGCGTTCCTTGATCTCGTTCGTGATGTGCGGGATCACCTGCACTGTGTCCCCGAGGTAGTCACCGCGTCTCTCCTTGGCGATGACGCTGGAGTACACCTGTCCGGTGGTGACGTTGGCGGCCTTGGACAGATCGACGTCGAGGAACCGTTCGTAGTGACCGACATCGAGGTCGGTCTCCGCACCGTCGTCGGTGACGAAGACCTCGCCGTGCTGGAACGGGTTCATCGTGCCGGGGTCGACGTTGAGGTAGGGGTCGAGCTTTTGCATCGTTACGCGCAGGCCCCGGGAGGTGAGTAGGTTGCCAAGACTGGCGGCCGTCAGTCCCTTGCCGAGAGAGGAGGCGACGCCGCCGGTGACAAAGACATGCTTGGTTGGCGCAGAGACTGCCAACGGGGAACTCCCGGGATCGGTGTGCGGCGAGACTGACTCACCTGTCCACGGGGCTTCAGTCTACCAACTCCGACGCCCAGCGGCGGCGACCGAGCGCGTCCAGTGCGGCGAGCGGTGGAACGCGTTCGATGACCGCGCTGAAGCTGACCCGTTCGCTGACCAGCGTCATGGCTAGGACGATCGCGAGGCCCCCCCACCGCACGTCCCGGCGCCGAGTGGCGACAGCGGCGCAGCCCAAGACCGATCCGACCGCGTTCGCGCCACAGTCGCCGAGCATCGTTCGCTCGCCAAGGTCGCCCGGCAGCGCCGCTGCCGCGACGCCGACAACGGATCCGAGCAGGACCGACCTGAGCTGGCCCGACCGGAGGCGGGCCGACTCGCAGTGAGCCAGCGGAGCCCCGGACCATGCCAGCGCGACGGCACCCAGCAGGCTCGTCTTGAGGGTTCGGCCCGGGCGCAGGTCGAACAGGTTGGACAGGTTGGCGCAGCTGGCGACGAGAAGAGCGTCGACAGCCTGTCCGGAGCGTGGGCCAGGCCCGCCGAGGCCATGGGCGGCAACGAGCGCTGAGCCGCCGATCACGACGGCTTTCACCACGCCGGTGCTGACCTCTCCGCTGGCGAGTGCGGCGAGGTGGCCCCGGAGCCCTTTGGCGGACGCAGATCCGTGGCGGTCGTCGTACGCGCCGGCTAGCGCCGCGGCGCCGACGGCTGCCCCGGCCGCCAGCCTGGCGCGCCGGTCCAGCGTGCGGCTGGACAGGCTGGCCGCGAGCAGCCCGGCGGTC
>DATHBP010000119.1:0-7355 GCA_035296085.1 Nocardioidaceae bacterium
CTCGTCACCGTCGAGGAGGTCGCGGACGCGGTGTGGCTGTGCGTCACGAACGCCGCGATGAACGGGCAGGGCATCACCGTCGACGGTGGAGGCGTGCAGTCGTGACGCCGGAGTACGTCAACCCGGCCGAGCTCGCCAAGCCGTCCGGCTTCTCGCACGCCGTGGTGACCAACGGCACCCGGCTGGTGTTCCTGGCCGGCCAGACCGCGCTCGACGGGCACGGCCGTGTCGTCGCAGGCGACGTGGTGGTGCAATTCGAGCGCGCACTGGCCAACCTGCTCAGCGCGCTGGCAGCCGCCGGCGGCTCCCCCGCTGACCTGGCCAGCCTGACGATCTATGTCGTCGACATGGACGACTACCGGGCGCACGCCAGCGAGGTCGGCGCCGTCTGGCGGCGCCTCGTAGGGCGGTCCTACCCGGCTATGGCGGGCATTGGCGTCGCCCGACTGTGGGATCCCGAGGCACTCATAGAGGTGCAAGGCGTGGCGGTGCTCAACGACTGACCGCCCCTTGGCGGGACGCCGGAGCGTCGTCAGCCGGCCAGGACGTTCGACACGTGACGGTGTGCGGAGTCGCCGAGCCGGTCGTGGAGCGCGAAGAACAGGTCGGCCGCCCGCGCACCACGCCAGTCCCGCGGGAGGACGTCGGCCGGGAGCCCTGGGTCCAGGTAGGGCAGGCGGCGCCAGTCGTTGACGGCGAGCACGTAGTCGGCGAAGGCTGCAGCGTCGGCCTCCGGCGTAACCGAGCGTCGCTGACGCCACCGGGCGACTATCGGCCCGTAGGTCCGGCAGAAGTCGTCGTACATCCGTTGCAAGCCGGCGAAGTCCCACCACTGGGCGACCTGGTCCGCTGCCCGGCCGAACGCGAGGTAGTCGGCTCGGAACAAGTCGACGTAGGGCGCGAGCCCGGACTTCTCGAGCACCTCACGGGCGTCGGCGTACAGATGGCCCGGAGCTATCCACACCCCGGCCGAGACCGTGCCGAACCCCAGCCAGGTGAGCCTCGAGCGCAACAGGTGTCGTTGCTGGCGCTCGGACTCAGGCACGCTGAACACCGCAAGCAGCCAGCCGGTCGATGGCCCTGCCTGCCGCCGTTCGAAGATGCGCCTGTCGCCCTCGGCGAGGATCGCCCTGGCTCGCTCGGAGAGCCCGTAGCCGGCAGCGCCGTGGCGGCGCTCGGCGGCCAGGATCCCCCGGCGCTTGAGGCGCGAGATCGATGAGCGCACCGCCGGCTCATCGACGCCCAACTCGCTGATTAGCCGGATCAGCCCCGCCACGCTCAGCCACCCGCCGGCCTCGCGGGCGTACAAGCCGTAGATCGTGATGATGAGGGCTCGCGGCTGCGTGGCGCGGGACTCGGGCACCGCTGCCTCGGACGACACCATCACAGCGACCTCGACGACGAGTGTGACCAGCGTCTTGCGACACCTTGACTGTCGTCAACGGTACGCGATACTGACCCGAGGTTGAACCCGCGACGAAGGGCCCGCGCGATGCAGCTCACCCCGTCAGCACATTTGGACTTGTTCTGCCGGGACAACCTGCCGCCGATGACCCAGTGGCCCGACCTCCGCTTCGACCTCCCGGAGCTGCAGTACCCCGACCGGCTCAACTGCGCCGACGAGCTCCTCGACCGCACGATCGCTGCCTACGGCGGTGATCGCCCGTGCCTGCTCTCGCCGACCGAGCGCTGGACGTATGGCGAGCTGCAGTCAACCGCGAACCGCGTCGCCGGAGTGCTGGCCAACGAGATGGGCGTCGTCCCAGGCAACCGGGTCATGCTCCGCGGCCCCAACAACCCGTGGCTGGTCGCGTGCTGGTTCGGTGCGCTCAAGGCTGGAGCGGTTGTGGTCACCACCATGCCGCTGCTACGGCCCGGCGAGATCACAACGATCGCCGAGATGGCGCGCATCGACCTGGCGCTGTGCGACCACCGCTTCGTCGACGACGTGGCTGCCGCCGACGTGACTGGCCTGCGAATCCTCAGCTATGGCGGCGACGGGGACGACGACCTCAGCCACCGGACTCGTGCACAGCCGGCGGAGTTCTCCGCGGTGCAGACTGCCGCCGACGACGTCGCGCTGCTCGCCTTCACCTCCGGCACCACCGGCCGGCCCAAGGCGACGATGCACTTCCACCGCGACGTGCTCGCCAACGCCGACACGTTCTCCCGTCACGTGCTTCGGCCCAGCGCTGACGACGTGTTCACCGGGACTCCGCCCCTGGCGTTCACGTTCGGACTGGGCGGCCTGGTCGTCTTCCCGCTTCGGGCCGGGGCCTCGACGCTGCTGCTCGAGAAGGCCGCCCCGGAAGAGTTCGCGGACCTCGTCGCCGAGCACGCGGCCACCGTCTGCTTCACCGCGCCGACGGCGTACCGGGCCATGCTGGCCGCCGGCAAGGGGCCGCAGCTGAAGACGCTGCGCCGGTGTGTGTCCGCCGGTGAGCACCTGCCGGCTTCGGTGTGGCACGCGTTCCACGACGCGACGGGCATCGCGATCATCGACGGTATCGGCGCCACCGAGATGCTGCACATCTTCATCTCGGCCGCCGACGACGACATCCGGCCTGGCTCGACCGGCAAGGCGGTGCCGGGTTATCAGGCCGTCGTGCTGGGCGACGACGGCGACCCGGTGTCGGACGGCACGCTCGGCCGGCTGGCGGTGAAAGGCCCGACCGGCTGCCGCTATCTCTACGGCGAGCGCCAAGAGGTCTACGTGCAAGGCGGCTGGAACGTCACCGGGGACACCTTCATCCGCGACGCCGACGGCTACTTCTGGTACCAGGCGCGCTCCGACGACATGATCATCTCGGCCGGCTACAACATCGCCGGGCCCGAGGTGGAGACGGCGCTGCTTGCCCATGACGACGTCGTCGAGTGTGGTGTAGTCGGCGCACCGGACGAGGCGCGCGGACAGGTCGTACAGGCGTACGTCGTGCTGCGCGCGGGAGTCGTCGGCGACCCGCAGAAAGCCAAGGAGCTGCAGGACTTCGTCAAACAGCAGATCGCGCCGTACAAGTACCCACGGCTTGTCGAGTTCGTCGACACGTTGCCGCGCACCAACACCGGCAAGCTCCAACGCTTCGCCCTGCGCGAGATCGCTCGGTCGGGCAGCTCGCCGCCGTGAGCGGGGAGCCGGCGAGCATCGTGGTGCAGCGGCTCGTCGAGTGGCCCGACACCGACGCCGCCGGTCACTACCATCACTCGAGCGTGCTCCGCTGGGTGGAGGCAGCCGAGGCGATGCTGCACGAGCGCCTCGACCTGCTGGAGCTGTTCGGCACCGTGCCCCGCGTCCGGTACGAGGTCGACTACCTCGCCCGGCTGTGGTTTCGCGACCGGGTGGACGTCGCGCTGTCGGTGGAGTCGGTGGGCCGTACGTCGTTGCGCTACGCGTTCGAGGTACGACGGGGCTCGGAGGTCGCCGCCCGGGGTGCCATGGTTGCGGTCAACTCGGACCCCGCAGCAGGCGGCACCGCGGCGTGGCCGCCGATCGCTCGGGAACGCCTGCTGACCGCCGGCCCGCAACGCCCGCAGCAGCTGGTGGACTGAGACGGGAGCGACTACAGCGGCATGAAGCGGCCGCCGTTGACGTCGAGCACGACGCCGGTGAGGTAGGACGCCTCGTCGCCGGCCAGGAACAGGATCGGGTCCACGGCCTCGCGCAGCTCCGGAAACCGGCCGAGCGGTATCGCGTCGAGCACTTCGCGGCGCTCCGCCTCCGGCATGGCGTCGTACACGCCCTGCAGCCGACCGGTGAGGAACAGACCGGGCGCGACCGCATTGACGCGGATTCCCTGTCCGCCCACCTCACGCGCGAGCCGTTTCGTGAGCCCGACGATCGCCGCCTTCGCCGCCGCGTACGGGACTCCGGTCACCGGGGAGGGCTGACGGCCGCCGATCGACGACGTGGTGACGATGGAGCCACCACCGGCCGCGGCCATGAACGGCACGACCGCCTGGCAGCACAGGAACGTGCCCTTGACGTTGACGTCGACCACGAGGTCGAGGTCGGCGGCCGAGATCTCCGCGAGCTCGCGGGGGGTGCCGAGCGAGCCGCCGGCGAGGGTGACGAGCACGTCGAGCCCGCCGAGACGGTCGAGCACCGAGCGCATGGTGTCCCGTACGGACTCGGCGTCGCGGACGTCGGCCACGAACCCGTCCGCCCGCACGCCCGGCTGGGAGCGCAGCGAGTCGACGGTCGCCGCGACCGACGCTTCGTCGGTGTCCAGGACCGCCACCGCGGCACCTTCGGCCGCCAAGCCCTCGCACACAGCGCGTCCGATGCCCCCGGCTCCCCCGGTGACCACGGCCACCCGGCCGGTGAAGCGGGGCTCTCGGGGCATGGCTGCATCTCCCGCTCTATTGACGATCGTCGCGCAGGCAACATATCGTCGCGTCGTAGCCAAGGGCAACGGAGGTTACGACTGTGCGCATCGCCGTCATCGGGGGCGGCCCGGGCGGCTTGTACTTCTCCGCCCTGACCAAGCAGCTCGATGCCGACCACGAGATCACGGTCTGGGAGCGCAACCGCGCCGACGACACGTTCGGGTTCGGTGTCGTCTTCTCCGACGAGACGCTCGGTGGCATCGAGCACGCCGACCCGGCGATCTACGCGCGGATGGAAGCCGAGTTCGCCCGCTGGGACGACATCGACGTCCACGTTCAGGGTGAGGTCATCACCAGCGGCGGCCACGGCTTCGCGGCGATGAGCCGCCGCCGGCTGCTGGAGATCCTTCAGGAGCGATGCACCGAGCTCGGCGTGACGACGCACTTCCGCACCGAGGCGCCCAGCGCCGACGAGCTCGCCGAGACCCACGACCTCGTGCTCGCTTGCGACGGGCTCAACTCCATGACCAGAGCCAAGTACGCCGACACGTTCGGACCGCGGCTCGACGTCCGGCGGTGCAAGTACATGTGGCTCGGCACCGATCGCGTCTTCGACGCGTTCAAGTTCTACCTGCGCGAGACGCCGTACGGCGTCATGCAGGTGCACGGCTACCCCTACGACGCCTCCGGCAGCACGTTCATCGTGGAGATGAACGACGAGGTCTGGCGCAACGCGGGCTTCGACCGGCTGGCGAGCCGCGACTTTCAGCCCGGTGAGTCCGACGAGGCGTCGATCGCAATCGTGCGGGATCTGTTCGACGATGTCCTGGACGGCCACGACGTGCTGGCCAACAACTCTCGGTGGATCAGCTTCGCGACCGTCCGCAACGACAGCTGGCGGCACGGCAACGTCGTACTCCTCGGCGACGCGGCGCACACGGCGCACTTCTCGATCGGGTCGGGCACCAAGCTCGCCATGGAGGACGCGCTGGCTCTGGCCGCCTGCCTCCACGAGCAACCGTCCCTGGACGCCGGACTCGCGGCCTACGAGACCGAGCGGCGCCCGGTCGTGCTGTCCACCCAGCGGGCTGCGCAGGCCAGCCTCGAGTGGTTCGAGAACCTCGGCCAGTACATGCACCAGCCGCCGCTGCAGCTGGCGTTCAACATCATGACGCGCAGCCGCCGGGTGACCTACGACAACCTGCGGCTGCGAGACCCGCAGTTCGTCGAACGCATAGACCGCTGGTTCGCCTCGACACAGCCTGCGGGTGCTGATGACATCCGACCGCCGATGTTCCATCCGTTCCGCCTGCGGGAGCTGGAGCTGGTCAACCGCGTCGTCGTGTCCGCCATGGACATGTACAAGGCGTCCGACGGCGTGCCATCTGACTTCCACCTCGCCCACCTCGGCGGCAAGGCGCTGGGCGGCGCCGGCCTGGTGATGACGGAGATGGCGTGCGTCTCCGCCACCGGCCGCATCACGCCGGGGTGCACCGGTATGTACGCCCCAGAGCACGAAGCCGCCTGGCGGCGCATCGTGGACTTCGTCCACACCGAGTCACTCGCCAGGATCGGGCTGCAGCTCGGGCACTCGGGCCGCAAGGGCTCGACCAAGCTCATGTGGGAAGGCATCGACGAGCCGCTGGACGACGGCAACTGGGAGGTCGTCGGCCCGTCACCGCTGCCCTACAAGCCGGGCGTCAACCAGGTGCCTCGCGAGCTCGGCCGAGCCGAGATGGACGCCATCACCGCCGAGTTCGTCCGCGCCACCGAGGCCGCGGAGCGGTGCGGGTTCGACCTCCTCGAGCTGCATTGCGCGCACGGCTACCTGCTCTCGTCTTTCATCTCCCCGCTCACCAACCACCGCAGCGACGAGTTCGGCGGATCGCTGGCCGACCGGCTCCGTTACCCGCTCGACGTGTTCCGCGCCATGCGCGACGCGTGGCCGCCTGCCAAGCCGATGTCCGTACGCATCTCCGCCACCGACTGGCACGAGCACGGCGTCACCGGCGAGGACTCGGTGCTGATCGCCGAGGCATTCGCCGCCGCCGGGGTCGACCTCGTCGACGTCTCGACCGGGCAGGTCGACCCGAGCGAGCAGCCGGCCTTCGGGCGGTCCTACCAGACGCCGTACGCCGACGCGATCCGCAACCGGGTAGGCATCGCAACGATGGCAGTCGGCGTCATCTCCTCCTACGACGACGTCAACTCGCTGGTGCTGGCCGGGCGGGCCGACCTCTGCGCGCTGGGCCGCGCGCACCTCTACGACCCGAACTGGACGCTGCACGCCGCGGCGGAGCAGGGCTACGCCGGCCCGGGGGTGGTCTGGCCGGACCCGTGGAAAGCCGGCAGCCGCAAGCCGCAGGGTGGCCGGCTGGACGGTCCGCCGCCGCGGCTGAAGCTCCTGCGCGAGGGCGAGCCGGCGACCCGGCACGCCCGCTGGCGCCCGTAGTGCGAGCCGTGGCCGCCGGACCCACCTCCGCGGGCTTGTCGCCGCTCTGGGCAGCGCGGTCGGTGGCGGTGGTCGGCGCGAGCGACCGGCCAGGTGCCCTCGGCCGACTGCCGGTGGAGTTCCTGCAGCGCTACGGGTACCAGGGCTCGGTCTACCCGGTCCGGCCCGATGGAGCCACCGTCGCCGGGCTGGCCTCCTACGCCAGCGTGCAGGACTGCCCCGCCCCGGTCGACCTCGCGATGCTGCTCGTGGCGGCCGAGCGAGTGCCTGCGGCGATCGACGACTGCGTGGCTGCCGGCGTACCGGTCGCGATCGTCTGCTCCAGCGGCTTTGCCGAGACCGGCCCCGCCGGCGCCCGGCTGCAGCACGAGGTCGTCGGCAAGGCAGCGGTCGGAGGGCTGCGCGTCGTCGGTCCGAACTGCATCGGCGCCGTAGCCGTCGAGGCGGGGCTGGTCGCGTCGTTCAGTCCGCTGTTCTCCGGCCGCCAGACTGCGCTGGTGCCGGGCAGCATCGCGTTCGTCAGCCAGAGCGGAGCGCTCGGCTATGGGGCCGTGAGCCTCGCCTTCGAGCGCGGGCTCGG
>DATHBP010000120.1:0-28946 GCA_035296085.1 Nocardioidaceae bacterium
GTCTTGACCCCCGCGGAGTTCATCGGCGCCGTGATGGAGCTGTGCCAGCAGCGGCGGGGTTCGCTCCTCGGCATGCACTACCTGTCCCCGGAGCGGGTGGAGCTGCGATACGCCCTGCCGTTGGCCGAGATCGTGTTCGACTTCTTCGACCAGCTGAAGTCCCGCACCCGCGGCTATGCGTCGTTGGACTACGAGCCGACCGGTGAACAACCCGCGGACCTGGTCAAGGTGGATGTGCTGCTCCAAGGCGAGACCGTTGACGCCTTCAGCGCGATCGTGCACCGCGACAACGCCTACACCTACGGCGTAGCGCTCGCCGCGCGGCTCAAGGAGCTGATCCCGCGCCAGCAGTTCGAGGTGCCCATCCAGGCGGCCATCGGCGGCCGCGTCATCGCCCGGGAGACCATTCGCGCCATCCGCAAGGACGTGCTCGCCAAGTGCTACGGCGGCGACATCACCCGAAAGCGCAAGCTGCTGGAGAAGCAGAAAGAAGGCAAGAAGCGGATGAAGATGGTGGGACGGGTGGAGGTGCCGCAGGAGGCGTTCATCGCGGCCCTCTCGACATCTGGGCCGGACGCCGGCCGCAAGTAGCGCGGCGGGGCAGCAGCCGAACGCTGAACGGCCCCGGCGCCGGGCCGCTGCCGGTCAGGACACGAAGTGGAACGTCAGCGGATAGCGGAAGTTCTCGCCCCTCGAGGCACGCATCGAGGCCACGATCACAATGACCACGTAGAAGATGCCCAGGGCGACGAAGAAGAAGATGCCGACGAGGAGGAGGAGCAACAGGAAGCAGACCGCCGCGTAGATCAGCACGGTGATCTGGAAGTTCAGGGACTCGATCGCGTGGCGGCGGATGAACTGCGAGGTGTTGCCCTTGAACAACAAGACGGCGAGCGGAGCGAGCAGACCCAGCGCGATGTAGGCGGCCAGGAACGACCCGATGTGGGCCGCCACTGCCCAGTTGCGCTCCTCGCTGCTGGTGCCGCTGTGAGCCGGCGGGCCGCTGGGTCCACCGGCGCCGCCGGCAGACGAGGGCTGCCACTGGCCGCTGGGCTCGACAGGGCGCTCCTGCGGATAGCGAGGCAGGTCTTCGCTCGAGCTCATGACCCCCAGTGAACACCATGGGTGCCAACCAGCAGAGGGTCGTGACAGGCTTGGGCTGCCACACCCTGCAGGAGGGACTCCATGTCAGCCGCTGCTCCCGAGCAAGACGTCGACGACCATCTGCTCATCGAGCGGCGCGCACCATCCGTCGCCAGGATGTTCCTCGACCGGGTCCACCAGACCCCTGACTCCGAGGCATACCGCTACCCCGTAGGCGAAGACTGGCGGTCGCAGACCTGGCGCGAGACCGGCGCCACAGTGAACCGGTTGGCGGCCGGCCTCATCGCCTTGGGCGTGGAGCCCGAGCAGCGGGTCGCGATCGCATCGAGCACGCGTTATGAGTGGATCCTCGCCGACCTCGCGGTCATGTGCGCCGGCGCGGCGACGACCACCGTCTACCCGTCGACGGTCGCGGAAGATGCGGCGTACATCCTGCGCGACTCCGAGAGCCGCGTCCTGTTCGCGGAGGACGACGAGCAGGTCCAGAAGTTCCGCGACCGACGCGCCGAGATGCCGGCGTTGGCCAAGGTCGTGACGTTCGACGGCTCCACCGACGGCGAGTGGGTGATCTCGCTGGGCGACCTGCTGAGCCTCGGCGACGAGCTGCTCACGCAGTCACCGGACATCGTCGAGGAACGTGTCGCCGGCATCGGCACCGACGACCTGGCAACGCTCATCTACACCTCCGGCACCACCGGGCGGCCCAAGGGCGTACGGCTGCGGCACTCGGGATGGACCTACGAGGGTGCGGCCGTCGATGCCTTGGACATCTTGAGCATCGACGACCTGCAGTACCTCTGGCTGCCCATGGCGCACTCGTTCGGTAAGGTGCTGCTGACCGCGCAGCTGCAGATCGGCTTCCCCACCGCCGTAGACGGTCGGGTGGACAAGATCATCGACAACCTCGCGGTCGTCCGGCCGACGTTCATGGGTGCCGCTCCGCGCATCTTCGAGAAGGTCTACGGACGTATCGTCACGACGGCGCAGTCCGCCGGGGGAGCCAAGGCCAAGATCTTCGACCGCGCCTTCGTGGTCGGTCTAGCAGTGTCCCGAGCCCGGCGCGCCGGGCAGCCGGTCCCGCCGCTGCTCGCGGCACAGCACAAGGTGTTCGACCGGCTCGTGTTCGCCAAGATCCGCGATCGCTTCGGTGGCCGGCTGCGGTTCTTCATCTCCGGTGCGGCGGCGCTCAACCGCGACGTAGCCGAGTGGTTCCACGCGGCCGGCATCGTGATCCTCGAGGGCTATGGGCTGACCGAGACCTCCGCCGGATCCTGCGTCAACCTGCCGGCGAGCCTGCGCCTAGGCAGTGTCGGCCGGCCGCTGCCGGGCACGCACGTCCGGCTCGCCGACGATGGCGAGATCCTCATCAAGGGGCCCGGGGTGATGGCCGGCTATCACAGCCAGGGCGACGTGACCGACGAGTCGCTCAGTGCGGACGGCTGGCTCCACACCGGTGACATCGGGGAGGTCGACGCCGACGGCTTCGTCCGGGTCACGGACCGCAAGAAGGACCTCTTCAAGACCTCGGGTGGCAAGTACGTCGCGCCACAGGTGATCGAGGCGCGCTTCAAGGGGGTGTGCCCCTACGCGAGTCACTTCCTGGTGCACGGACAGGGCCGTCCGTACTGCACGGCGATCATCACGCTCGACCCGGAGGCGATGCAGCGCTGGGCCGAGGAGCACGACATGGGCGACCGCCCGTACGCCGAGGTCGTGGCGTCGCCGGCTGTCCAGGAGCTGATCGCCGGCTACGTCGAGGAGCTCAACCGACGCCTCAACAGGTGGGAGAGCATCAAGAAGTACGTCGTCCTCGACCACGACATGACCGTCGAGTCCGGCGAGGTCACGCCCAGCTTGAAGCTCCGGCGCAAGGTCATCGAAGCGAACTACGCCGAGCAGCTCGACGCTCTCTACTCCTGAGACGCTGCGTTCGCAGCAATGCGACCCAGCACCGCGACCCAGCACCGCGACCCAGCACTGCCGCCCAGCACCACTGGGACACTTGGGGCATGGCCCCGGCGCTTCCTCTCGGCGATGCCGCACCCCATGACGGTGGGTTGCCCGCACGTGCGCTGAGCACTCTGCCTACGCGCCCGCTCGGGTTCTACGTCCACGTCCCGTTCTGCGTCACCCGCTGCGGCTACTGCGACTTCAACACCTACACCGCCGCCGAGCTCGGCGGTCGCTCCTCCCCGGCGGCGTACGTCGAGGCGGTCCTCGCTGAGATCCGGCTCGCCCGCCGAGTGCTCGGTGACCCCGCCCCGGCGGTCTCGTCGGTGTTCTTCGGCGGCGGCACGCCCACAGTTTTGGCGCCTGACGAGCAGCTGCGGATCCTGCGCGCCATCGCCGACGAGTTCGGCCTGGTCGCCGGCGCAGAGGTCACCACCGAGTCCAACCCGGACTCGGTCGACCTCCGGTCCCTCACCCGGCTTCGCGCCGGTGGCATCAACCGGGTGTCGTTCGGCGTCCAGTCCTTCGTCCCGCACGTGCTTGCCGTCCTCGACCGACGTCATGACCCGGCCCGCGTGCCCGCGGTGGTGGCGGCAGCGCGTACGGCCGGTTTCCAGCAGGTCAGCCTGGACCTCATCTACGGGGCGCCGGGGGAGTCACGCGCGGACTGGGCGTCGTCGCTGCGCGCTGCGCTGGAGCTGCGCCCCGACCATGTCAGCGCCTACGCGCTGACGGTCGAGCCCGGCACCGCCCTCGCCCGGCGGGTACGCCGCGGCGAGCTGGCTAGCCCCGACGATGATGACCTGGCCGACAAGTACGTCCTCGCCGACGAGGCGCTCACCGATGCCGGCCTGCAGTGGTACGAGATCTCCAACTGGTCGGCGGGCGACGACTCCCGCTGTCGACACAACCTGGGCTACTGGACGGGCGCGAACTGGTGGGGCGCCGGCCCAGGAGCGCACTCCCACGTCGGCGGCGTGCGCTGGTGGAACGTCAAGCATCCGGCGGCGTACACGGACCGGCTGGATACGGGTCGCAGCCCGGCTCAGTCGCGCGAAGTCCTCGACCAGGCGACGAAACGTACCGAGCGGGTGATGCTCGAGCTGCGGCTCGCGAGCGGACTCGAGCCGGACGTGCTGCCCAACCTCAGCAGCGCACGGGTCGCGCAGCTGGTAGGTAGCGGACTCGTCGAGCCGCCGATCGTGTCCGCGGATGCCAGAGCAGGGGAGAGGCCGGCCGGTCAGCTGGTGCTCACTCGCCGGGGCCGACTGCTCGCCGACACCGTCGTCCACGGGCTGCTCGACGGCCGCCCCGGCTGAGCCTCGATTGGCCTGCCTCCGGCCCTGTAGACCCGTAGACTGAAGCCAATCTCTGGCACTCGCTGCGACGGAGTGCCAGAGCTACGGCCAGTGTGAAAATCGCCTTCGGGAGGTGACCCGGTGCTCGACGACCGCAAGCTCGACGTGCTGCGCGCCATCGTCGAGGACTACGTGAGCACCCAGGAGCCGGTGGGGTCGAAAGCGCTCGTGGAGCGACACAAGCTGGCCGTCTCGCCGGCCACCGTGCGCAACGACATGGCGGTGCTGGAGGAGGAGGGCTTCATCGCCCAGCCGCACACCAGCGCGGGCCGCATCCCCACCGACAAGGGCTACCGGCTCTTCGTCGACCGGTTGACAGGTGTGAAACCGCTGTCGGCGCCGGAGAAGCGGGCGATCTCGACGTTCCTCGAGGGGGCGGTGGACCTCGACGATGTCGTGCAGCGGACGGTGCGGCTGCTCGCGCAGCTGACGCGTCAGGTCGCGATCGTCCAGTACCCGTCGCTGTCGCGCTCGAGCGTGCGGCACGTGGAGTTCGTCGCGCTGACGTCGACTCGGGTGCTGCTGGTGCTGATCACCAGCAACGGCCGGGTCGAGCAACGGGTTCTCGAGACGCCCGAGCCGCTCTCCGACCATCTCCTGTCCACGCTGCGGACCCGCCTCAATGCAGCAGTTGCCGGCCGCCGCATCCCCGACGCCGTCATCAGCGTCGGTGCTCTGCCGGAGACTTTCGAAGCCGAAGACCGGCCGGCCGTCGCCAACATCGTCGCGTGCCTGCTCGACGCCGTGTCCACCGACCGGGGCGAAGAGCGCGTCGCGGTGGGGGGCACGTCCAACCTGGCGAGGTTCGGCGACGAGTTCGACCGGTCGGTGCAGCCGGTGCTGGAGGCGCTCGAGGAGCACGTCGTCTTGCTCCGGCTGCTTGGGGAGGCGACGAGCCCGTCGACGGTGACTGTGCAGATCGGGCACGAGGTGCCCTACCAGCAGCTGTCCGCGACGTCGGTCGTCGCGACGGGCTACGGCCCGGGCGACGAGTCCCTCGCCAAGCTCGGCATCGTGGGGCCGACGCGGATGGACTACCCGGGCTCGATGGCGGCGGTGCACGCGGTTGCGCGCTACGTCGGCCAGATCTTGGCCGAGGCCTAGTCCCGTGGACGAGGACCTGTACGCCATCCTCGGCGTAGGCCGTACGGCGACGACTGAGGACGTCAAGAAGGCTTATCGGCGGCTCGCTCGCCAGCTGCACCCCGACGTCAACCCCGACCCGCAGACCCAGGAGCGCTTCAAGGACGTGACGCGCGCCTACGAGGTGCTCGCCGACCCGCAGAAGCGCGAGATCTACGACCTCGGCGGCGACCCCTTGTCCGCTGCCGGCGCCGGCGGGGGTTTCGGCCAGGGGTTCTCCTTCACCGACATCATGGACGCGTTCTTTGGGCAGACGGCGACGCGCGGCCCGCGCCCGCGTGTACGCCGTGGCCAGGACGCTCTCATCCGGCTCAACGTGGAGCTCGCAGAAGCGGCGTTCGGGGTCACCAGGGAGCTCAAGGTCGACACCGCTGTCGTCTGCTCCGGCTGCCAGGGCACCGGCGCCGCCCCCGGCTCTCAGCCGGTTTCCTGCGAGACCTGTCACGGGCGCGGGGAGATCATGCAGACCCAGCGCTCCTTCCTCGGCGAGATCCGTACGACGCGCCCTTGCCCTGCCTGCCGCGGGTTCGGGTCGCTGATCCCCGACCCGTGCAAGGAGTGTGCGGGCGAGGGGCGGGTGCGCTCGCGCCGAGCCCTCACCGTGAAGATCCCCGCAGGTGTGGACACCGGCACCCGGGTCCAGCTCAGTGGTGAGGGTGAGGTGGGTGCCGGTGGGGGCCCGCCCGGCGACCTGTTCGTCGAGATCATCGTCGCGGCGCACCCGACGTTCGTCCGCAACGGCGATGACCTGCACACCACGGCCACGCTGCCGATGACCGCAGCTGCGCTCGGGACCGAGCTGTCGCTGCCCACCTTGGAGGCCGACCTCGGTGCGGCGGACGGCGATGCGTCGATCGCCTTGGCGATCAAGCCGGGCACGCAGTCCGGTGAGCGGATCGTTGTCGGCGGCCGGGGAGTGCCGCGGCTACGGGGGACCGGTCGTGGCGACCTCGTCGTCCAGGTCGTCGTCGAGACCCCCACCCGCCTGGCCGGACGCCAAGAGGACCTGTTGCGCGAACTGGCAGAGCTTCGCGGCGAGACAGGGTCCAACGGGCACGGATCCCCTGCGTCGAGGGGCGTGTTCGGTCGGCTGCGTGAGGCGTTCGGCGCCAGCTGACCCAGAGCCGATGGCCAGCGTTCCGATGTTCCTCGTCGACGCCGCGACCCTCGCGACTGACCCGATCCGCCTCGGCGGTGCCGAAGGCAGACACGCCGCCACGGTGCGCCGGTTGCGGGCCGGCGAGGCCGTCGCGCTCACCGACGGGGCGGGGGGAGTCGCTGTTGGCAGGGTCGTCGCGGTTGATCGAGCCGGGCTGGTGTGTGCGGTCGAGCGGCGCCACGCAGAGCCGCCGGCCAGCCCCCGAGTCGTCGTCGTGCAGGCCCTGCCGAAGGGCGACCGGGCCGAGCTGGCCATCTCATCGTTGACCGAGGTGGGGGTCGACGTGGTCGTGCCGTGGGCCGCGGCTCGCAGCATCACCCGGTGGAGTGCTGATCGCGCTGCCAAAGGCCTGGACCGGTGGCGAACGGCCGCTCAGGAGGCAACCAAGCAGTCCCGCCGCGCGTGGCTGCCCGACATCCGCGACCTAGCCACCACTGAGGAGGTAGCCGCGCTGCTTGCAGAAGCTGCGCTGCCCGTTGTGCTGCACCAGTCGGCGTCCCAACCGCTCGGCGCTGTCCGCATCCCGACCGATGGTGATGTGGTCGTCGTCGTCGGGCCGGAAGGCGGCATCGACGAGGCGGAGCTCGCCGCGTTCAGGGCCGCCGGCGCGGAACCGGTACGGATGGGCCCGACCGTGCTGCGTACCTCCACCGCCGGGACCGCAGCGGTTGCCGTGCTGCTGTCCCGTACGCCGCGTTGGGACGTGGCTAGCGAACGGTGAAGTCCTTGGTGTCGACGTTGATGGCGCGGCCGTCCTCGGCCGAGCTCTCGAAGACGCGGAGCGTGTAGTCGCCGGGTGGCAGCGGGATCTTCGTCGCGAAGGGCGAGAACTCCATGCCTGCCTCGGCCGTGGTGAAGCCGGAGTCGACGACGCTGTCGCCCTGCAGGACCTCCCAGCTGACGTTGGCCTCGAAGGTGTTCGCGATGCCAGCTAGCCGGACCGGGCTGTCCACCGTTTGACCCTGTGTGGGTCGGGTGACCCAGATCATCGCCTGCACACCCAGCGGGTCCGCCCGCGGGATCGGCTGCGACGTGTCGACGCCGAGAATGGAGTCGACTGGGCTGCCGTCAACCGTGATCATCACCGGGTCGGTGGAGCCCAACGCCGCCTGCACGGTGTAAACCAACTGCTGGACGGTGAGCTGCGCGAGTTCTTCGGTGATGCGGGCTGCCGGGTACGGGTCCGGCATGCGCGTCAGGTCGACCGTGATCACACCGTCAGCATGGCTCACCGAGCGCACATCGCTGCCCCAGGAGTGGGCGCCATAGTCCGGGTCGATTGGCTCCCCCTTCAGCATCTCGGAGACGGCCGCTACGCCAGCACCGTCCGGAGCCGGCGTGGAGTGGAACTCCCGGTAGAGCCGCGGCCCGAAGTCGGAGTCGCCCACGTAGTAGACCGGCACGCTCTCCACGGCCACCGGCCGGGGGGACCCGGAGTTGCTAGGCGCCGGGCTGGTCGGCGCCGAGCTGCTGGGTGTTGCGGGGGTGCTCGGCGCGTTGTCGCTCGGCGATGGGCTATCCGGCGCAGCGGTCGTGGGCGCAGGCGCAGTGGACTGCTGTCCCTGGCCGACCGGCCCGCCGGCGGTCGAGCCGCCCGGGTCGGTCAGCAGAGTGACACCGACGACCGTCGCGGCGGTAGCGACCGCCGCGGTGGCTGCCCCGGCGACCCAGGAGCGGCGATACCACGGCGCCCTCGAGGCCGTCCGGCTGCGGATCGCGGCCAAGCCCTCCCCGCCGGGCTGGACGCGGCTGGCCTCGTCGTGGAGCGCGTCGCGAAGGATGGCGCTGAGGTCTTCGGACTCGTTCATGAGCTGTGCTCCCATGCGGTGCGCAAGGAATCCAGGCCTCGGGAGGCGTGGCTCTTGACTGCGCCTTTGCTGATGCCGAGTGTGTCGGCGATTTGTTCTTCGGACAGGTCGAGATAGAAGCGCAGGACGAGCACCTCACGCTGGCGCTGGGACAGTCCGTCGAGCGCCGCCAGCACCTGGCTGCGCTGTTCGTGCCGCAGCACGTCGCGGTCGGCGCCCGGCGCGTTCGCCGGCTGCTCGGGGCGGTGGCGGGCGACGACGCTGCGGTGCCGCAGCGCAGAGCGGGCCCGGTTGACCACAGCCTGGCGCAGGTAGGCGTGCGCCTTGTGCGGGTCGCGGAGCCGCCCCCACTTGCCGTGCATCGCGACGAAGGCGTCCTGGACGACGTCCTCGGCCGCGCCTGCGTCGCGGAGCAGCAGCGCGCCGAGGCGTACCAGGGAGGTGTAGTGCGCTGCGTAGAGCTGCGTCACAGCCTCGTCGGCATCCCACGTGGTTTCAGTGCGCACGCCGCTTCGCCCTCGATTCGCAGCTATGTCGGTCGCTGCAGTACGCGTCCGCTCGCTGATGCTCACACCCGTACGACGCCTGAGACCGATTGCCGGTTTACGTTCGCTCGACATTGTGACCGCGTCGGGTACGACCTGCGAAGTTGTCAGGCGTCTGACGGCGCATGCGCCGTCGACGCCCTGACAACCTGGCATCCTGCGTAGCGGCGCACAACCATAAGAGGGGAGAGGCGATGGCAGCGGAGCCGGACTGCGTGTTCTGCGGGATCGTCGAACGGCGCATACCGACCGATGTCGTCTGGGAGAGCGACCAGGCCCTGGCTTTCCGCGACGTCAACCCGCAGGCACCGACCCATGTCCTGGTGGTGCCGAAGACGCACGCGAGCGACGTCGCGGACCTGGCGTCGGCACATCCGGCGGCCGTGGCGTCGCTCGTCGAGGCTGCCGCAGCCGTCGCCGAGCAGGAGGGGATCGGGGACGGCTACCGACTGGTGTTCAACACCGGCGCCGGGGCCGGTCAGACGGTGTTCCACTGCCACGGCCACGTGCTCGGTGGCCGAACGCTGAGCTGGCCTCCCGGCTGACGCCAATCTCCTGTGCCAGGTCCGCGGCGCCCTCTACGATGGGCGAGACCTAACCGTCTGACACTGAGGAGCCGGCCGCCAGGCTGCACATGGCAGAGCCCACTTCCCCCCAGCACACCATCGTCGTGCCGGCCAGCATCCCCATGGTCGGTCTGCTCGGGTCCCACGACGAGTTCCTGACCTTGATCGAGCGTGAGTTCCGCGCCGACATCCATGTCCGCGGCAACCGCATCACCGTGACCGGCCAGTCCGCGGAGATCGCGCTCGTGGAGCGCGTCGTGGACGAGCTGGTCGCGATGGTCCGCACCGGGCAAGGACTCACGGCTGAGACCGTCGAACGCTCCATCGGCATGCTGCGCGCGGAGACCCAGGAGCGGCCGGCTGAGGTGCTCACGCTCAACATCTTGTCCAACCGTGGCCGCACCATCCGGCCCAAGACGCTGAACCAGAAGCGCTACGTCGATGCCATCGACGCCCACACGGTGATCTTCTCCATTGGCCCCGCCGGCACCGGCAAGACCTACCTGGCGATGGCCAAGGCCGTCCAGGCCCTGCAGGCCAAGCAGGTCAACCGCATCATCTTGACCCGCCCGGCGGTCGAGGCCGGTGAACGGCTCGGCTACCTGCCCGGCACGCTGTCGGACAAGATCGACCCCTACCTTCGTCCGCTGTACGACGCGCTGCACGACATGCTCGACCCCGACACGATCCCGCGACTGCTGACCGCCGGGACCATCGAGGTGGCGCCGCTCGCGTACATGCGCGGCCGGACCCTCAACGACGCGTTCATCGTGCTCGACGAGGCGCAGAACACCTCGCCCGAGCAGATGAAGATGTTCCTCACCCGGCTCGGTTTCGGCTCGAAGATGGTGGTCACCGGCGACGTCACCCAGGTCGACCTGCCCACCGGCATGCGAAGCGGGCTGAAGGTCGTCCAAGACATCCTCGATGGGCTGGAGGACGTCTTCTTCACCGAGCTGACCAGCTCCGACGTCGTACGCCACAAGCTGGTCGGGCGCATCGTCGCTGCCTACGACCGCTTCGAGGGGGCCGCAACCGAAGCGGGAGGAGCCGAGACCGTCGAGGTACGGCGCTCACGCGGTCGGCGGTCGTGAGCGTCGATGTCCTCGACGAGTCCGGCTGGGGAGGCGACCTCGCGGAGCTGACCCGGCTCGGCCGCTTCGTCCTCGACCGGATGCGCATCCACCCGCAGGCCGAGCTGTGCATCAAGCTCGTCGACGAGGCGACGATCGCCAACCTCAACGAGCGCTATCTCGACAAGACCGGGCCGACCGACGTGCTGGCGTTCCCGATGGACGAGCTGCGCCCGGGCCGGAACAGTGCCCACGACGCCGACTCTGTGGTGGGCGACGTCGCGCTGTGCCCTTCGGTCGCCGCCGCGCAGGCGCCGGGCAACGGGCACAGCACCGGCGACGAGATAGACCTGCTCGCTGTGCACGGCATTCTGCACCTGCTCGGCTACGACCATGCCGAGCCCGACGACCATGCACAGATGTTCGCGCTACAGGCACAGCTGCTCGCCGAGTGGCAGCGGGTACGCCGCGGTGAGGACGTCGAGGCATGACGAGCGGGGACGCCCTGTTGCTCGCCGTGGCTGCGGTGCTCATCGTGGTCGCCGGCGTGATCGTCGGCGGCGAGGCGGCGCTCGCGTCGTACTCGAAGGCCCGCGCCGACCAGCTGGTCAGCGACGGGCGGGCGGGCGCGGCACGGTTGCGCGCCCTGCTCGACGACCCGCCGCGCTACCTCAACACGGCGCTGCTGTTGCGGCTGGGCTGCGAGATCACCGCAATCGTGCTTGTCACCAAGGTCGTCAGCGACGTGCTCGACCCGACCTGGGCACAGGTGCTCGTCGCCGCGGGCGGAATGCTCGTCATCTCCTACGTCGTCGTCGGGGTGGCGCCGCGGACCCTCGGCCGCCAGCACGCCGACCGGGTGGCGCTCGCGACCGCTCGCCCACTGGCCGCGGCGACGAAGGTCCTTGGGCCGGTGCCCCACCTGCTGATCCTGCTCGGCAACGCACTCACCCCCGGCAAGGGATTTCGCGAAGGGCCGTTCTCCACCGAGGCCGAGCTGCGGGAGATGGTGGACATCGCCGAGGCGAGCCGGGTCATCGAGTCCGGCGAGCGGCGCATGATCCACTCCGTCTTCGAGCTCGGGGACACCCTCGTCCGCGAGGTGATGGTGCCGCGTACCGACATGGTGTTCATCGAGCGGCACAAGTGGCTCCGCCAGATGATGTCGCTGGCGCTGCGCAGCGGTTTCTCCCGCATCCCGGTCATCGGCGAGAACCTCGACGACATCGTGGGCATCGCCTATCTCAAGGACGTGACGCGTCGGGTCTTCGACCGCCACCAGGCCGAGACGACGGAGCGCATCGAGTCCGTCATGCGCCAAGCGTTGTTCGTGCCCGACTCCAAGCCGGTCGACGAGCTGATGCGGGAGATGCAGGCGCGCCGGCTGCACGTCGCCATCGTGGTCGACGAGTACGGCGGCACGTCGGGGCTGGTGACGATCGAGGACATCCTCGAGGAGATCGTCGGCGAGATCTCCGACGAGTACGACGTCGAGGCCGCCGAGGTCGAGCAGCTCGCGAACGGGTGCATCCGGATCAGCTCCCGGCTCGCGGTCGACGAGCTGGGCGACTTGTTCGGGCTGGAGCTCGACGACGACGACGTCGACAGTGTGGGCGGTCTGATGGCCAAGCACCTGGGCCGAGTCCCCATTCCGGGGGCGCGGGTCGAGCTGGCCGGGTTGCGCCTCACCGCGGAGACCTCAGCCGGGCGGCGCAACCGCATCGGGACGGTGCTCGCCGAGCGGGTGAGTGCAGATCCGGTCCGAGAGAACGCGACGTCCAACGCCAGCGACACCGACGAACTAGCCTGACCGGTCATGACCACCGCACCGCTCGACTCCGAGGACGCCAAGCTCGTAACGCTCGCCCGCGCTTCCCGCGTTCGTACGTCGGCTCGGGAGGGCGCGGCCGTCCGTGACAGCGACGGGCGCACCTACGTCGCGTGCACGGTCGACCTCGCCTCCCTGCATGTCAGCGCTCTCAGCCTCGCCGTCGCCACGGCAGTCTCCAGCGGCGCGCAGGGTGTGGAGGCGGCCGCCGTGGTGACCGACGTCGCGGAGGTGAGCGACGCTGATCTGAGCGCCGTCCGTGACCTGGGTGGTGACGGGCTCCCGGTGCATCGCGCCGATGCCGACGGCGTGGTGCAGGCCACCATCAGCACGTGAGCGAGCCCGACGCGCGACCGCACCGGTGCGGTTTCGTGTGTCTGGTGGGCCGGCCGAACACCGGGAAGTCGACGCTGACGAACGCGCTGGTCGGCCGCAAGATCGTGATCACGTCGTCGCGCCCACAGACGACCCGCCATGTCGTGCGCGGAATCGTGCACCGGCCCGACGCACAGCTGGTGCTGCTCGACACTCCTGGGCTGCACCGGCCGCGGACGTTGCTCGGTGAGCGGCTCAACGACCTGGTCCGCGGCACCTGGGCGGAGGCGGACCTCGTCGGCGTGTGCCTGCCGGCCAACGAGAAGGTCGGCCCGGGCGACCGATTCCTCGTCACCGAGCTGGCGCGCGTACGGCCTACCGAGAAGCTCGCCATCGTTACCAAGTCAGACCTCGTGAGCGCCGACCGGATGGCCGAGCACCTGAGCGCGATCGCCAGCCTGGGTGAGGCGGCGGGACTGGAGTGGGCCGAGATCGTGCCGGTCTCCGCCGTTGCGGGCACGCAGGTCGCGCTGCTGGCCGACTTGCTCGTCGAACACTCACCAGAGGGTCCGGCGATGTTCCCGGCCGGTGAGCTCAGCGACGAGCCGGAGCAGACGCTGGTGGCCGAGCTGATCCGCGAGGCGGCGCTCGAGGGCGTACGCGAAGAGCTGCCGCACTCGATCGCCGTCGTGGTGGAGGAGATGGCGCCACGGGCCGACCGGCCGGCAGATCGACCGCTGCTCGACGTGTTCGCCAACGTCTACGTCGAACGGCCCAGCCAGAAGGGGATCGTGCTGGGCGCCAAGGGTGACCGGCTCAAGGGCGTCGGCACCCGGGCCCGCGCGCAGATCGAGGCGCTGCTGGGCACGCCGGTCTTCCTCGACCTGCACGTCAAGGTGGCGAAGGACTGGCAGCGCGACCCCAAGCAGTTGCGCAAGCTGGGCTTCTGACTGCGGCTCGTAGCCTGGGCGCCGGCTGCTCCCGGCCGGCTCGCGGCTAGCCCCCGAGCTGGCGCTGACGGCCCGACACGCGGCCCACCACGACACAGCCCAAGGCGTCGTTGACCGCAATCATGTGCCGGTTGGAGGCGTTGTTCCACGTGTCGATGCGTTCGAGCTGCGGCTCCACCTCCTGCAGCCACCGCAGCATCCCGGTCTTGAGCAGGAGGCCGAGCCGGTGGCCGCGGTGCGCACGTACCACGCTGGTGTCGTCCTGGATGCCCCACTCGGGCTGGTCGTCGTCGACCTCCATGACGGTATGGCCGGCCCATTCGCCGGTGGGGATGTGCCGGGCGAGCAGCCGGTACATGCGCCGGCCCATGGCCGTCTGCGCCTCGTCGACAGCCATCAGCCGGGCGGCGTCGAAGGCGAAGTCATCGACGTGCAAGTTCTCCGTTGGCGCGTCGTTGATCGATGCGACCATCTCGACGAGTCCGTCGACCATGTCCGCTGGCGCAGCCCCGACGAGCGGGACCAGCTCGTAGTCCCGCGCGGCTGCCGCTGCCCCGTCATACATCGCGTCGACGCGCGTGCGGTCGAGGTCCACGAGCTCGAGACGCCGTTGCTCCTCGGTGGCGGCCCACTCGAACCCACGTGCTTCCAGAAACGCGTCGCCCGCCGAGTCTTGCCAAGCCTCACCGAGCGCGAGCGTCCGCCCAGCCTGCCGCGCCGCTCGCAGCAGCTCGTCCAGCAACGCGGTCCCGATTCCTCGCCCGCGGTGGGCGGGCGCGGTGGCCGCCTGGATGCCGGCGAGATGGTGGTTGTCGTACTTCGGCAGCCACAGCTCGGCATACCCCGCCGGCTCGTCGTTTCGGTACGCCACCCAGAGCAGCGCCGGCGGAGTCCCGTCCCACCCGTAGCGCATCATCCGTTGCCAGCCGGTGAGAGTCAGGGGAGGCTCGTGCGGGGCGTCGTGCCGGCGTACGTCGTCGCGCAGGGCGACGATCGCCGCCGCGGTCGCGGCGTCGACCGCTTGCGGGTCCAGTTGCTGCACCTGCATGGGCACAGCAGACCCGACCTCGCTCCGGCGGGCAATCGAAATACCTCACGCTCCACTCGGTGGCTCGGCGATGCAGGCGGTGCCGATGCGCCGAAAGCCGACGCGCTCGTACACCCGCGCCACCTCGTCGGAGTCTGCGGAGCAGAAGACGCTGGTGACGCCGAGCGCCCGCGCGTCCCGGGCGAGCGCCGATGTGACGATGGCGGCGATACCTCGACGTCGGTATGCCGGCAGGACACCGACGCCGGTGATCTCGGTGACGCCGCCGCGCGGGGAGTGGCTGCCACCGCCCACCGCGCCGGCCGGCGTGAACGCACCGGCCAGCCGCAGCTGCACCGCGCTCATCCGCTGTTCGTAGTGCCGGGCCGTAGCGGCGTCCTCCCGGTCGGCGGCTGTGTCACGCTCCGCGGTCGACGCCGCTCCGCGCCCCGTCCCGGTCGTGGCGAAGCCGACGCTGATGGCTGCTCTCACCTGCGCCAGGTCGGGGTCGGCCGGCTGCAGCAGCCGTACGGTCACGCCGTCGACCGGCGCCGTCGCGGTGAGCCGCTCGAGGACGAGCAGCGGGCACCGCTGCACGCGCAGCCCGGCGCTGGCGCACGCAGGTTCGAGGGTGGGGGTGAGCTCGGCCACCCACTCCAGCTGCTCGGGGACGTCCAGCTCGCGCTGGCGGGCGCGGACCGCTTCGACGTCCGCCGCCTGGACGGGGCCTTCGTGTCCGAGCCGTGGCCGGGCGTAGTAGGGCCAGCCCGTTGTCGCGACGAACAACGTCAACGGCCCCAACGTCTCCGTACGTGCCGACGCGCGGGGCACCGTGTCGTAGTAGCGCTCGATCGTGGCGAGCAGGTCAGCCGGCACGCCCGCATCCTGCCAGCGCCTGGCGGGGAAACACCGGCCGGCGAGGGAGAATGAGCGCGTGGGCCTGTACCGGGACGAGGGCGTCGTGCTGCGCACGCAGAAGCTCGGTGAGGCCGACCGCATCATCGGGGTGCTCACCCGCTCGCACGGGCGGGTCCGGGCCGTGGCCAAAGGCGTGCGGCGTACGTCGTCGCGGTTCGGCGCCCGGCTGGAGCCCTTCACCCATGTCGACCTGCAGCTCGCCGAGGGACGCTCCCTGCATGTGGTGACGCAGGCCGAGACGATCAGCCCGTACGGCGAGCGGATCGGCGACGACTACGGCCGCTACACCGCGGGAACGGCCATGCTCGAGACGGCCGAGCGGCTCGTCGACGAGGAGCACGAACCCGCCTTGCAGCAGTACCTCTTGCTGGTGGGCGCGCTGCGTGCGCTCGCCGGGGGGCTGCTCGACCCTGGTTTGGTGCTGGACTCGTTCCTGCTGCGCTCCCTGGCAGCAGCCGGTTACGCCCCGTCGTTCTCCCAGTGCGCCCGCTGCGGCGCCGCCGGACCGCACCGCAGCTTCAACCCGGCGGCCGGCGGCGTGCTGTGCAGTACCTGCCGGCTGCCCGGCTCGGCGAACCCCTCGGTGGAGACCGTCACGTTGCTCGGCGCTTTGCTGGCGGGGGACTGGCCGGTCGCCGAGGTCAGCGAGCCGCGGCACCGCCGGGAGACGAGCGGGTTGGTCGCGGCCTACCTCACCTGGCACATGGAACGCGGCTTGCGCTCCCTCGCCCACGTGGACCGCTGAGCCACCGGTGCGCAGCAAGAGCGGGCCGGGGCGGAGCCCAGCCGAGCCGCGTGACCCCGTGCGCGCGCCGACGCGCCATTCCAGCGGTGCCAGACCCCCCGACGTTCCACCCGAGCTCGTGCCCGGGCACGTCGCCATCGTGATGGACGGCAACGGTCGCTGGGCCCGCTCACGTGGGCTGCCGCGGACGGCGGGCCACGAGGCGGGCGAGGCGGCCCTCTTCGACGTCGTCGAGGGGGCCATCGAGATCGGTGTACGCCACCTGTCGGCGTACGCGTTCTCCACCGAGAACTGGAAGCGCTCGCCGGAGGAGGTGCGCTTCCTGATGGGCTTCAATCGCGACGTGATCCGGCGCCGGCGCGACGAGATGCACGCGCTGGGCGTACGGGTCCGCTGGGCGGGTCGCCGGCCACGGTTGTGGCGCAGCGTCGTGACGGAGCTCGAGAACGCCGAACGGCTGACCGCGCGCAACGACGTCCTCACGCTCACCATGTGCGTCAACTACGGCGGCCGGGCGGAGATCGTGGACGCGGCGCGCGCGCTGGCGCGCGAGGCGGCAGCCGGGCGGCTCGACCCCGAGCGCATCGACGAGCGAACGCTCGCCCGCCACCTCGACGAGCCGGACCTGCCCGATGTCGACCTGTTCCTGCGCACCTCCGGCGAGCAGCGGACGTCGAACTTCTTGCTCTGGCAGTCGGCCTACGCCGAGCTGGTCTTCCTCGACGTGCTCTGGCCGGACATGGACCGCCGACACCTCTGGCAGGCAGTGCTGACCTACGCGAACCGCGAGCGGCGCTATGGTGCCGCGCACGGCTGAGCTGGGCGTACGGGCCGACTGCTAAGTGCGGCAGGGCGTGCAGGTTCCGTAGATCTCCACGGTGTGGCTGATGTCGGCGAAACCGTGGTCGCCGGCCACCTGCTCCGCCCAGCGCTCGACCGCGGGTCCCTCGACCTCGACGGTGCGCCCGCAGCCGCGACACACCAGGTGGTGGTGGTGGCCGCGACTGCACTGGCGGTAGACCGACTCACCGTCCGCGGTGCGTAGCAGGTCGACCTCGCCGGCGTCGGCCAGAGTCTGCAACGTGCGGTAGACGGTCGTCAGGCCGACCCGGTCGCCGCGCTGCTTCAGCAGGTCGTGGATCTGCTGGGCGCTGCGGAAGTCGGCGACCTCGGCGAGCGCGGCGCTCACCGCGCGTCGCTGCCGTGTCGGGCGCGTCGCCGCCGCGGGGTCAGTGCTCGTCATAGTGATCCTCGTGTGACGCGTGCCGGTGGCCGGCGTGGACATAGTCGATGTGGTCGCCGTGCCGGACGGCCACATGGCCGCAGCCCTCGCCGTGGACGTGCGGGTGGCTCTCTGCCGACTCATGCACGTCGTCGAGCTCCACCCCGCGCAGCTCCTCGTCGACGAACGGCTCGCGCAGCCGGCGACGATGCCGCTGGTATGCCCCGACCGGCCAGGAGACTAGGAAGCCCAGCAGCGCCAGCGCCACGATCGAGGGTCCGGGCGCGGTGTTGGCGTAGAAGCTGGCGACTACCCCGGCGAGCGATGCCACCACCCCGACGAGCATCGCCCCGATCAAGGTGGTCCGGAAGCTCCGGGCGAGCTGCTGGGACGTCGCCACGGGTACGACCATCAGCGCGCTGACCAGCAGCAGCCCGACCGTACGCATCGACACCGTCACGGTGACGGCGGCGAGAACGGCGATGAGCGCGCCATAGAGCCTGACCGGCAGTCCGCAGACCCGCGCGTGCTCTTCGTCCTGGCACACAGCGAACAGCTGCGGCGCGAGGCCGAGGGCGAGCACCAACACGACGGCCGCGAGCGCGACGACGATCACGAGGTCGACGGTGGAGACGGTCGTGATGGCGCCGAACAGGTACGCGTTCAGCGTGGCGGCGTTGCCACCGGCCAGGCCGGTGATGAGCACGCCACCGGCGATCCCCCCGTAGAACAGCAGCGCCAGGGCGACGTCGCCGCTCGCGCGGCCGCGGGCGCGCAGAGTCTCGATCAGCAGGGCGCCGAGCGCCGCGGTGACGACGGCGGCGAGCAGCGGAGCCGTCCCGGTGAGCAGGCCGACCCCGACGCCGGTCAACGCGATGTGGCCGATGCCGTCTCCCATCAGGGCGAGCCGTCGCTGGACCAGATAGGTGCCAATCGCGGGGGCGGCGAGACCGGTGAGCAGCGCGGCCAGCAAAGCCCGCTGCATGAACTCGTAGCTGAGCAGTGTCACCGCCACATCCCCTCTCCGCGCAGTACGTCGTCGCGGCTCGGCTGGCCGGTGTGCGGGTGGACGTGCTCAGCGGCTACCGGTGACGTACGTGCCGGGCCGTCATGGACTACCCGGCCGTCGGACAGCACGACGGCGCGGTCGACGAGTGACTCGAGCGGGCCGAGCTCGTGGGTGACGAGGAGTACCGCGGCTCCTCGAGCCACCAGCGTGGTGAGCACGTCGGCCAGCACGAGCTGGCTCTCCTGGTCGACACCGGCTGTCGGCTCGTCGAGCACGAGCAGGTCGGGCTCACCGGCCAGCGCACGGGCGATCAGCACCCGCTGCTGTTGGCCCCCCGAGAGCTGTGCCACGGAGTCGGCGCCCCGGTCGAGCAGCCCGACCTGCTCGAGAGCCCGGTCGACCTCGCGCCGGTCGCGAGCGGCGCGCGGCATGAAGGGGCGGCGCAGCGGCAGTCGGCCCGTTGCCACCACCTCCCGCACCGTGGCGGGGACACCGGAGCTGGCGGAAGCTCGCTGGGGTACGTATCCCAGCCGACGCCAGTCGCGAAAGCTCGCGATCTGCGTCCCGAAGATGGCCACGGCGCCGCTCAGCAGCGGCAGCAGCCCGACGCAGGCCCGGACGAGCGTCGACTTGCCCGAGCCGTTCGTTCCGAGCAGTGCGACGAGCTCACCCGTGTCGACGCGAAGGTCGACCCGCCGCAGCACTGGTCGCCCGCCGAGCGAGACCGTGGCGTCGTGGACGTCGAGGGCTGGCACCGACGCGGGCGCTCGGTCGAACGGGGCCGGCTCGAGCGGGGCGGTTCTTCTCATCGGCAGCCGTTCGCTCGGCGGAGCGCGTCCAGGTTGGCTCGCATCAGGGAGAAGTACGTGGCGTTCGAAGTCTCGGTGGGCAGCGCCTCGATCGGGTCGAGCGTCGCGACCGACGTGCCGGTCTCCTTGGCGAGCGACGCGGCGATGGCCGGGCTGGCGAGGTGCTCGGTGAAGATCGTCGTCACACCGCTGGAGCGGATCAGGTCGACGAGCTCCGCCTGGCGTTGCGGTGACGGCTCGGCGTGCGGGTCGGTGCCGGCCACGGCGACCATGCGCAGGCCGTAGCGGCGGGCAAGGTAGCCGAACGCGGCATGGCTGGTCACGAACACCGCGCGCTCGCACTGCGCGAGCCCGGCGCGGAAGTCTCGGTCGAGCGTCTGGAGCTGGCGCACCACAGCCGCCGCGTTGGCGCGGAAGGCCGCGGTATGGCGGCGGGTCGCGGCCGAGAGCTGGTCACTGATGGCGCGGACGACAGGCACCAGCTTCGCCGGGTCCAGCCACACGTGGGGGTCCGGCGCATCCGGCGGTCCGGCGAGGGAGACGACGTCGCTGACGTCGACGATGTGGTCAGCGGGGGACTGCGCGACGGCGTCGTCCACAGCTGGCTGGAAGCCGTGTGCGTAGACCACCACGTCGGCCCCGACCACCTCTGCGGTCTGCTGAGGGGTTAGCTCCAGGCCGTGCGGTTCGACACCGGGGGCGGTCAGGTCGACGACGTCGACGTGCGGCCCGCCGATGCGCTGCGCGAGGTAGGCGTACGGGTAGATGCCCGCGACGACTCGGGTCTCGCCGTCCCCGGCGGCCGTACTGCAGCCCGAGAGTGCGGCGCCGGCGGCCAGCACCATGACGGTCGAGAGAGCCCGCCATCTGCACATGACAACCATTTTCACTTGTTGGATCGGCGCTGTCAAATGTCGCTGGCTCGCACTCGCTACCCTGGGAGTACGTCCACCAGGGCAAAGCCGCCGACACCCAGCCGGATGGAGACTCGTCCAGTGCCCGCCGACAGATTCGAAGCCGTCGTCAGCCTGTGCAAGCGCCGCGGGTTCGTCTACCCGTGTGGCGAGATCTACGGCGGCACGCGCTCGGCCTGGGACTACGGACCGCTCGGGGTCGAGCTCAAGGAGAACCTTCGTCGCCAGTGGTGGCGCACCATGGTGCAGAGCCGTGACGACGTCGTCGGCATCGACTCGTCGGTCATCTTGCCCTCGCAGGTGTGGGAGGCCTCAGGTCACCTCGACGCGTTCGTCGACCCGCTGGTGGAGTGCCAGTCCTGCCACCGGCGCTTCCGCGAAGACCATCTGCTCGAGGACTACGCCCGCCGCAAGCAGATCGCCGATCTGGCCACAGCGTCCCTGGATGCGGTCGCGTGCCCCAACTGCGGCACGAAGCACGCGTGGACCGAGCCGCGCATGTTCAACGGCCTCCTCAAGACCCACCTAGGGCCGGTGGAGAGCGACGAAGGCCTGCACTACCTGCGCCCGGAGACCGCCCAGGGCATCTTCGTGAACTTCCTCAACGTGATGAACTCCGCGCGCAAGAAGCCCCCGTTCGGCATCGCCCAGACCGGCAAGGGCTTTCGCAACGAGATCACCCCCGGCAACTTCATCTTCCGCACGCGCGAGTTCGAGATGATGGAGCTGGAGTTCTTCGTCGAGCCGGGCACGGACGAGCAGTGGCACGACTACTGGCTGCAGCAGCGTCGGCAGTGGTACGTCGACCTGGGGATCGCCGAGGACAACCTGCGCTTCTACGAGCACCCGCAGGAGAAGCTGTCGCACTACTCGACCCGGACTGTGGACATCGAGTACCGCTTCGGCATTGGCAACAAGGACTTCGACGAGCTCGAGGGCATCGCCAACCGCACGGACTACGACCTCAGCACGCACACCAAGCACTCCGGATTCGACCTGTCCTACTTCGACCAGGACAAGGGGGAGCGCTGGGTGCCCTACGTCATCGAGCCCGCCGCTGGGCTCACCCGCGCCACGTTGGCGTTCCTGCTCGACGCGTACGCCGAGGACGAGGCGCCCAACGCGAAGGGCGGCATCGACAAGCGGGTCGTGCTGCGGCTCGACCCTCGGCTCGCCCCGGTGAAGGCGGCGGTCCTACCGCTGTCACGCAACCCTGACCTGTCGCCGAAGGCCAAGGCGCTGGCCGCGGAGCTGCGCTCGCTGTGGAACGTCGACTTCGACGACGCCGGCGCGATCGGGCGTCGCTACCGCCGCCAGGACGAGATCGGCACGCCGTACTGCGTGACCGTCGACTTCGACAGCCTCGATGACGACGCCGTGACCGTACGGGAGCGCGACAGCATGGCGCAGGACCGGATCGGGCTTTCCGAGGTACGCAGCTACCTCGCCGAACGCATGCCCGGCTGCTGAGCCGAGTGCCGCTGACCGGAGCAACCCCGACGCGCCACGGTCTCGCCGCGACGCTTGCTGCGGCCTGCGCAGCGGCGGTGCTCGCCGGCTGCAGTGACAGCG
Organism: Nocardioidaceae bacterium; assembly: GCA_035296085.1. GTDB lineage: Bacteria > Actinomycetota > Actinomycetes > Propionibacteriales > Nocardioidaceae > DATHBP01. The sequence continues at coordinate 22,016 of DATHBP010000120.1, forward strand.
CGGATGTCGACCCGAGCGGTCAGACCGCGCCTGCCTCACCTCCGACGGTGAGCGCCAGCCAGGTCGACCCGCCCAGCGCGACGCGGTCCAAGCGCCCCGACACGACGTTTCGCGTCGGCGAGCGAGCCGACGTCGTCTACCGCGCGAGCCGCACCCGCACCTACCGGCTGCGCCTCGCCGTCGTCAGGGTGCGCAAGGGGTCTCTGCACGACCTGTCCAACTACGTGCTCCACCGCCGCGCGCGCTCGTCCAGCCTCTACTACGTCGACGTGCGGGCCAGCAACCGGGGCCGGCGTAACGCCGGCGGCACGCCGCTGCAGCTCTATGGCCGCAACCACGATGGCTTGGTGCTCCCGCCCGTACGCATCCGCGGTCCGTTCCCGCGCTGCGACACCAAGCGACTCCCGGAGAGCTTCCGAACGGGCGACTCCTCGCACGCCTGCCTGGTCTATCTGGTTCCGCGGCACGGACGCCTCTCCGACGTGCAGGTCCGCTATGGCAAGTGGAACGGGCCGATCACCTGGCCCGTGGCTGGCCACGTCCAGCGCCGGCACGGTGGCGCCGCAGGCTGAGACAATCGAGCCTGTGACCGCGACCTCCGCCTTGGCGCTCGGCGGGCTGCAGGTCAGCCCGCCGGTAGTGCTGGCGCCGATGGCCGGAGTGACGAACGCGGCGTTCCGGCGCCTGTGCCGGGAGCAGGGCGCGGGCCTCTACGTCTGCGAGATGGTGACCTCACGGGGGATCGTCGAACGCGACCAGACCACGACCGCGATGCTCCGGTTCGACCCGGGAGAGGAGATCCGGTCGGTGCAGATCTATGGCATCGACCCCGTCTATGTCGGCAAGGCCGTCGAGATCCTCTGCGGTGACTACGGCGTCGCTCACGTGGACCTCAACTTCGGGTGCCCGGTGCCCAAGGTCACCCGCAAGGGCGGGGGTGCGGCGCTGCCCTGGAAGAGCCGGCTTCTCGGCGAGATCCTGCTGTCAGCCGTCCGGGCCGCGACACCGTACGCCGTCCCGGTCACCATGAAGATGCGCAAGGGCATCGACGACATGCACCTCACCTACCTCGATGCCGGCCGGATAGGGGCGGAGGCCGGCTGCGCGGCGGTCACTCTCCACGCGCGCACCGCCGACCAGCACTACTCGGGAGAGGCCGACTGGCAGGCGATAGCCGAGCTGGTCGAGCACGTCTCGGTCCCGGTGCTGGGCAACGGTGACATCTGGGAGGCGGCTGACGCCCTGACGATGATGGCGCAGACCGGCTGCGCGGGCGTGGTCGTCGGGCGGGGCTGCCTGGGCCGGCCATGGCTGTTTCGCGACCTGGCTGCCGCCTTCGCCGGTGCACCCGCGCCACCGCTGCCGACTCTCGGCCAGGTCGCGACGATGATGCGCCGGCACGCGGAGCTGCTGGGTGACCTGCTCGGTGAGCAGCGTGGCTGCACCGAGTTCCGCAAGCACGTCGCGTGGTACCTCAAGGGCTTCCGCGTCGGCGGCGAGCTGCGTGCCGCGCTGGCGATGGTCGCGTCGCTGGCGGAGATGGACGCGCTGCTCGAGCGGCTGGACGCCGGCGAGGCATTCCCGGCGGTTGTGCTCGGAGCGCCGCGTGGACGGCAGGGGAGCCCGCGCCGGGTCGTGCTCCCGGACGGATGGCTGACCGACCGCGAGGGGTTGCACGTCGACGCCGCCGCCGAGGCCGTCAGCTCGGGCGGTTGAGCGCTCTAACCCGGCCTCAGCCGCACGACTCCTCCGACCGAGTGGCGCAAGGTGGCTGGCTGTCTCGACCGAGTGGCGCAAAGTGGCTGGGTTCAGCGCGACGAAAGGGCCAGATCACGCCACTCGCGACGGCTGGCGCGGTGCCGCTGGTTACGCTTCCGAAGATTCCCTGCGTCACGCCGGCTCGCAGGTCGACGACCAAAGGAGTTTCGGTGCCGAAGTACGTGTACGACTTCGCCGAGGGCAGCAAGGACATGAAGGACCTGCTCGGCGGAAAGGGAGCCAACCTCGCGGAGATGAGCAACCTCGGCCTGCCGGTGCCGCCGGGGTTCACCATCACGACCGAGGCATGCCGTGCCTACCTCGAGAGTGGTACGGAACCGGCTGAGCTCGCGGACGAGGTGGCCGCTCACCTGAACGGTCTCGAGCAGAAGATGGGCAAGCAGCTCGGCCAGCCGGATGACCCGCTGCTGGTGTCGGTGCGCTCCGGCGCGAAGTTCTCCATGCCGGGCATGATGGAGACCGTCCTCAACATCGGGCTCACCGACGAGTCTGTGCTGGGCCTGGCCAAGCAGGCGGGCGACGACCGGTTCGCCTGGGACTCCTATCGCCGCCTGCTGCAGATGTTCGGCCGGACCGTGCTCGGGATCGACGGCGAGCTGTTCGAGCATGAGCTCGACGCCGTCAAAGCGACCAAAGGCACCCGCAACGACCTCGACCTGAGCGCCGACGACCTGCGGGATGTCGTCGAGACGTTCAAGTCCATCACCCGCGAGCAGGCGGGGCGTGACTTCCCGCAGGACCCGCGCGAGCAGCTCACGCTGGCCGTCCGGGCCGTCTTCGACTCGTGGATGACCCCACGCGCGGTGCTCTACCGGCGCCAGGAGCGCCTCCCCGACGACCTCGGCACCGCGGTCAACGTGTGCACGATGGTCTTCGGCAACCTCGGCATGGACTCGGGCACCGGTGTCGCGTTCACGCGAGACCCGTCTTCGGGCGCGCAGGGCGTCTACGGCGACTACCTGCAGAACGCGCAGGGCGAGGATGTCGTCGCCGGCATCCGCAACACGGTGCCCCTCGCTGATTTGGAGGGCCTGGACAAGGTGTCGTACGACCAGCTGCTGGCGAACATGTCGCGGCTGGAGTCGCACTACCGCGACCTGTGCGACATCGAGTTCACCGTCGAGCGCGGCACGTTGTGGATGCTGCAGACCCGGGTCGGCAAACGCACGGCGGCCGCAGCGTTCACCGTCGCCATTCAGCTGCTCGACGAGGGCCTCATCGACATCGACGAGGCGTTGCGTCGGGTCACCGGCGCTCAGCTCGCCCAGCTGATGTTCCCCACGTTCGACCCCGGCGCCGAGCGTTCGCTCATCACCCAGGCCATCGGTGCGTCTCCGGGCGCCGCATCGGGCACGGTCGTCTTCGACTCCGCAACGGCAGAGGCGCGAGCTGCCAAGGGCGAGAAGGTCATCCTCGTACGCCGCGAGACGAATCCGGACGACCTTCCCGGCATGATCGCCGCGATCGGCGTGCTCACCAGCCGCGGCGGTAAGACATCGCACGCAGCCGTCGTAGCCCGCGGCATGGGCAAGACGTGCGTCTGCGGCGCCGAGGAGCTCGAGGTGGACGCGGCGGCGCGCAAGGTCCGCGGACCCGGTGACGTCGTGCTCGAAGAGGGCGACATGGTCTCCATAGACGGCACCACCGGTGAGGTGTTCGCCGGCGAGGTGGCGGTGCAGCCGTCACCGGTCGTGCGCTACTTCGAGGGCGGTCTTGCCGAGGCAGAGCAGCTCAGCGAGGAGCAGGACTCCTCCCGCGAGCTCGTGCACGCCGTCCACCGGCTCATGGAGCACGCCGACGCGACCCGCCGCCTCGCAGTGCGTACGAACGCCGACACCGCCGACGACTCCTCCCGGGCGCGCCGGTTCGGCGCCGAAGGGACCGGGCTGTGCCGCACCGAGCACATGTTCCTCGGCGAGCGGCGTGAGCAGGTGGAGCGGCTCGTCCTGGCCGACTCGGCCGACGAGCAGCACGCCGCACTCGATGCGCTGGAGCCACTGCAGCGGGCCGACTTCGAGGAGATCCTGGCGGCGATGGACGGTTTGCCGGTGACGATCCGGCTCATCGACCCCCCGCTCCACGAGTTCCTCCCCGACCTCACCGAGCTGTCGGTCCAGGTCGCGCTAGCCGAGGAGCGCGCAGAGGACGCGGGCAAGGCCTCGGCGCTGCTCAGCGCAGTGCGCCGACTGCACGAGCAGAACCCGATGCTGGGCCTCCGCGGCGTACGCCTCGGGCTGGTGATCCCCGGGCTGTTCACGATGCAGGTGCGTGCCATCGCCGAGGCGACGGCCGTGCTGAAGCAGCAAGGAAAGGACCCGCAGCCGGAGATCATGATCCCGTTGGTGGGGGCGGTCCAGGAGCTGCGGCTGGCGCGCGAGGAGACGTCGGCGGTGCTCGACGAGGTGTCAGAACGCACCGGAGTCGACGTGCACTGCCCGATCGGCACCATGATCGAGCTGCCCCGGGCGGCGATGACCGCGGGCGACATCGCCGAGGCGGCGGAGTTCTTCTCGTTCGGGACCAACGACCTCACCCAGACGACGTGGGGCTTCTCGCGGGACGACGTGGAGGCGGCGTTCTTCTCGCAGTACCTCGAGAAGGGCATCTTCGCGGTCTCGCCCTTCGAGTCACTGGACATCGCCGGTGTGGGCCGGCTCGTGCAGATCGCCGTGAAGGAAGGCAAGGCGGCCCGGCCCGAGCTGCACATCGGCATCTGCGGCGAGCACGGAGGAGACCCGGCCAGCGTGCACTTCTTCCACGAGGTGGGGCTCGACTACGTGTCCTGCTCGCCGTTTCGCGTGCCGGTCGCCCGTCTCGAGGCTGGTCGGGCGGCGCTGGGGGCGGCTGCCAGCGACACCCGGTGAGTCCGCCCGGCTACGACGACGCTGCGGCGCAGCGCTGGGTCGACGAGCCGCCGAAGCGCAGCGACCGGTCGCCCTTCGCGCGGGACCGAGCCCGGGTCGTGCACTCGGCCGCGCTGCGGCGGTTGGCCGCGAAGACACAGGTGGTCGGGCCGGGCAGCGACGACTTCGTGCGTACCCGGCTCACCCACACCCTCGAGGTCGCCCAGGTGGCTCGCGAGCTCGGCGCTGTCCTCGGCTGCGACCCCGACGTGGTGGAGACGGCTGCGCTCGCACACGATCTCGGCCACCCACCGTTCGGGCACAACGGCGAGCGTGCGCTCGACGACGCAGCGCAGTCCTGCGGCGGGTTCGAAGGCAACGCGCAGACACTGCGCATCCTCACCCGCTTGGAAGCGAAGATCAGCCGCCGCGACGGCAGCAGCGCCGGGCTCAACCTGACCCGCGCCGCGTTGGATGCGGCCACCAAGTACCCCTGGACGCGAGCCCAGGCGCCGGAGCCGTACGGCGCGCACGCGGACGGCCAGCCGCAGCTGGTGCGCAAGTTCGGCGCCTACGACGACGACCTGCCCGTCTTCAGCTGGCTGCGTACCGGCGCCGACGGCGTACGCCGATGCTTCGAGGCGCAGGTCATGGACCTCGCCGACGACGTCGCCTACTGCGTCCATGACGTCGAGGACGGGGTTGTCGCCGGCCGGATCGAGCTCGCCGCGTTGCGCGACGCAGACGTACGCCGGGCGGTGTGGGTCGCTGTGCGGGAGTGGTACGTACGTGATGCTGCCGACGAAGCACTGGACGACGCCCTGGCCAGGCTTACGGCCTCGCCTGGGTGGCCACGCCGGCGCTACGACGGCAGCCGGCTGGCGCAGGCCGCGCTGAAGAACCTCACCAGCGAGCTCATCGGGCGGTTCTGCCGCTCCGCGGAGCAGGCGACGCGGTCGGCGTACGGCGCTGGCCCGCTGACACGGTATGCGGCAGACCTGTGCGTCCCCGAGGCCACGACGCTGGAGATCGCCGTCATGAAGGGCGTGGCCGCGCACTTCATCATGCGGGCCCAGGACCGGGTACCGCTGATGGAGACCCAGCGGGCACTGGTCGCCGATCTCGTTGCGGTCTTGCACGCCCGAGCGCCTGAGCGCCTCGAGCCGGCGTTCGCAGCGGACTTCGACGCTGCCTCGTCTGACGCAGAGCGCCTGCGGGCGGTCATCGATCAGGTGGCCTCGCTGACCGATGCATCAGCCGTATCACTGCGCGGCCAGCTGGGGTGAGGGCGCGGGGCAGCTCCGGTTGGAGCGGGAGCCTGCGGCCTAGTGGCAGCTGCCGGACGACGTGTCCAGCACAGTGCCCGCAGCGTTGACGAACTCGGTGTCCCAGCTGGTCGGGTGCAACGCCATCCGCATGTAGCCGAAGGCCTTATGCGTTGCAGCAGGGGCAGGGACAACCGTGGTTCTCACTGCCTGCAGGGTCTCGCCGCCCGTCCCGACGACGTACTGGGTGATCCCGTTGTCGGGGTCGAGTACGCCCGCCGGGGTCAGAGGATCGTAGCGCTGGTAGTTGTGGATGTGGCCGTTTAGAACCACGTCGGCCTTGGCGTCGTAGAGAACTTGCCACCACGCGTTGTAGGCATTGACCGGCAGTGTGGTGCCGGTGAAGCGTGGCTGGTGCCAAAACGCCAGCGTGCAGGGCTGGAGGTTGGCGGCGAGGTCTGCCTTCAACCACTGCGTCTGGGCGCTGGTCGCCGAGCAGCCTCCGACACCAGACTTGGAGCAGTTGCCGTTCAGCGCGACCAGATGCCAGTCGCCAACATTGAACGAGTAATGTCCGCTGCTTTCCGGGTGAGCTGCGGCGCCGAAGTAGTTGAAGTAAGGCTGTGCCGTCGTGTTGCCTGCGGGGCACGTCCCACCGTATGGATCCGGCCCAGTCTGGTATTCGTGGTTGCCGGCGACCGCCTGAATCAAGGGGTTGACCCGACCCCAGGTCGGGTCGTAGGACATCGAGTAGTCGTCCGGGTCGCCACAGGCGTACTGGTAGTCACCGAGCCCGAGCACTTGGTCAACGGCGGCGTCCGCCACCAACCGGTCCGAGATTCGCTTCTGCGCGCACTTCGCCGTGACACCGTTGCCACCGTTGAACTTGGGGTGGGCCGGGTCACAGGCAATGTCACCCGCCGCAGCGATGACTGGGTCAGGCGTGTCGTCGATTCCCAGGGTGGTCAGTCCCCCAAGTGCGCCGGCGACCAGCTGGCCCTGCGCTGACGCGAGGCCGAGTGGAATCAAGAGCCCAACGCCGAG
>DATHBP010000121.1:0-4240 GCA_035296085.1 Nocardioidaceae bacterium
CATGAACCAGGCGCGGCCCTTGTTGCGGTGGACGGCAACAACATCATCGTCGGCTACACCCAGTTGTCCCTGTCCTGGGTCGACGCCCGCGAGCGACTCGTCGACGTCTTGGTATTGAGCCCGCTGGCCGTCGCGCCCACCCATCAGTGTCAAGGCATCGGCTCGAGTCTGCTGACTGCCGCTCGGCAAGAAGCAGAAAGGCTGAAAGCTCCTCTGCTGTTCCTGGAAGGCGACCCGCGCTACTACTCCCGACATGGATGGCGCCCAGCGGGTGAACTCGGATTTTGCCCGCCCTCGGCGCGCATACCCAGTCTCGCCTTCCAAGTCGTGACTCTGCCCGGCTACGACCCGACGACCATGCGTGGTGCACTGGTCTATAACGACACGTTCTGGAGCCATGACTGTGTCGGGCTGCGGGGCGCCCGGCTGGATCAATGGTCTCGCGCCGGAAGTAACGAGCCCACGCATCCGGCGTGACCGCCGACTGAGGTCACACGCGCTACCGTTGGGAGTCGGCGTGGCCCAGCGGCGGCGAGTGACCTTGCGCCACCGCGTGTCCGGGGATCACGTCACCTTCGCCCGGCGTTCCACGCCTCAGCGGCCGGAACCGGCGGGTGCGCGTACCGAAAAACTGACAGCCCATTCCCGGGCGTCGTGACAGCGTTGCTGCAGCTCGTCCCTATCGCGCTACCCATGGGGAGAAGCGGTGAAAACCCGGCCCAGTCCGCTGCTCCGTTTGAGCCGTTCGAGCTTGACCGCGACTCTTATGCGCCCTGGCTGGCTCAGGCACTTACGAGACAGGTTGAACGTGACCAAGTCTATGTCGTGTCGGATACGCATATCGACGTCACACGAAACCAACTTCGCGCCGCCACCCTTCCGATTCTCGATGCGCACCATTTGCCAGTCCCTTACCGCACCGAGACCTCCACCCACGCCGTACTCCGGGCCGGGATCCCCAGCCCGCGTGTCGAACTAGACGCCAGCACCTCCGCGAGTCACGCCGCTCGAATTCCCTGCACCGCATCAGTCACGTCGCATGGGTGCTGCGGGCATGTACCGCTCAAACCAGGCAACCGTGCGAGCCACGGCGTCGGTCACCGCTGGGAAGTCGCCGACCACGTGCCCCTCCTCTGGATAGCGGACGAGCTCTGACGCTGCACCGCACATCGTGAGAGCGCGGTGCATCTCCAAGCCCTGGCTCGACGGCACGTCACGGTCACACTCCCCGACGATCATGAGCACCGGCGTGTGCACGTGTGCGGCGTGGGTGAGCGGGCTCCGCCGCACATACTCGCCGCTCGGCGCCAGCGGCTCGCCGGGGAGGAAGAGCAGGTCGAAGTCGGCGATGGAGGTCGTGTGGTGGAAGCTGACCCAGTTGCTAACGCCGGAGACAGCCACTGATGCGGCGAAGCGTGCGTCCCGAGCGATCAACCACAGTGCCATGGTGCCGCCGTAAGAGGTTCCCGTGAGCCCGATGCGCTCCGGATCTGCAATCCCCCGCTCGACGAGATGGTCAACCGCCGTGAGGAAGTCACCAGTGTCGGCACCCAACATGTCGTGGGCGATCGCCCGCACAAACTTCTGTCCCCTGCCGGTGCTGCCTCGCTGGTTCACATAGAGCACTGCATATCCACGGGACGACAGGAGCGGACCCGTCGCGCCGCGCATGGCGTACTGGTCGTGCCATGCCCAGACCGGTCCCCCGTGGATGTCGAGCACCACCGGATAGGGCGGTGAGGCGACGTGCGGGGGAGGGGTGACCAGGAAGCCGTCGAGCGGCATGTCGTCCTCACCGGTCCAGTGCACCCGCTCGATGGTCCCGGCGTGCGCAAGCAGGTGCTCGGACCCGGGGTGGGACAGGTCCACAAGCACCCGCTCATCCCGGTCGCGGACGGCGATGACGTGGGGGGCGCGACGATAGCTCTCCGCGATCGCGTAGAGGTTTCCGTGCGCGTCCTGCGCTGCGTGCGGATACGCGCCACTGGTGGAGCCGTCGCTGACCCAGAGCTCACGAGTGACGCCTGTGCTCAGATCCACCTCGCCAGCGACCGTCTGCTGGTCACGGACGCCGATGAAGAACACGACATCGTCGCTTCGCCAAGACGTATGGGCGACGTCCGCACCGAGGGCGTCAAGACGCCGTCCAGCGTCTCCGACACCTTCGACCAGCACGACATCGCCGGCCACGAGACTCCGATCGCTCGAGAACGACTCGACGACGGCCACCCTGCGGCCAGACGGAGAGGCGGACGGCCTGCCAATCTGGAGGTCGGTCGCGTAAAGGACGTCCGGCGCGTGCGGCTCGTCAATCTGCCTGCTCACCGGAAAGAGCGCGAGGTGGGCGTGATACCACGCCGCCTCGCCGGGTTCGCAGCTCACCACGGCGGCGATCGTGTCCGAGCCTGCCCACACCGCCTCCCAAACCGTCCACCCGTGAGCCGAGACCCGTCGCGCCCGGCCGGTGGCGACGACCACGACGTACAGATGGCGCCATCCCGTCGGAGCACCGGAACGGTCAACCTTCGGCCACCAGCTCGGCGCTTGCGGGGCGGCGACTTCGTCCTCACGTACCACCACGAGCAACCGGCTGCCGTCCGCAGACCAGTCGAAAGACTCGGGGGCGCCAGGAAGCTCGGTAGCGAACGTCAGGCTCCCCGGCTCGTCGGGCGCCGTCCACACGAGCTGGTGACTGCGGTGCTTCACCCCGTCGGTCAGGTACGCAAGCCGGTGTCCGTCGGGCGACCAGCGCGGGAGATGGTCGTGGCAGCCGGGCCCGACAAGGCGCAGATCGCAGGTCGCAGTGTCGACGAGCGCGATGCTGGTGCGGCCTCCCTCGTCAAGTGCCGCTCGTCGAAACGCCGTGAACGCGAGCGTCTGGCCGTCCTTCGCCACATGCGGGTCCCAGCCGCCGATGACCCGGCCGAGTCCCGGCCCCTCTACCGCAGCGAACCAGTCGTGAGTCTCCTGATGCACCTTCGCCTCGTCCGGCGAGAGTCCGCTCGGGAAGACGCGCTGGTTCTTGCCGTAACCGCCGCTGTCAGTGCTCGACATGGCGCTGATTATCGCGTCGCTAATCTGAGCTGTGGTCTGGATATGGCCCTGCTGCGACGCAAGCGGAAGAGCGCCGTGAAGCTGGCGATCCTGGGCGGGGGCGGCTTTCGCGTTCCGTTCGTGCACCAGGCGCTGCTGCACGGCGCAGGCGTCGTACGCGTCGACGAGGTCGTCCTGCACGACATCGACTCCGACCGGCTCACCGCCATCACCCATGTGATCGATCAGCTGTCCACCGGCGTACGGGACCGGCTGAAGCTGCAGGTGACCACCTCTCTCGACGAAGCGGTCGCCGGAAGCGACTTCGTCTTCGCCGCTATTCGCGTGGGCGGGGTCGACACCCGCGTCCACGACGAGCGCGTTGCCCTCGACCTGGGCGTTCTCGGGCAGGAGACCGTTGGCCCGGGCGGGGTCTCGGCTGGCTTACGCACTGTCCCGGTGATGATGCACGTGGCAGAGCGGGTGGCGAAGCTCGCGCCGTCGGCCTATCTGTTGAACTTCACGAACCCCGCCGGCATGATCACCGAGGCGATGCAGGCGGTGCTCGGCGACCGCGTGATCGGGATCTGCGACACTCCATCCGACCTCGGGCGCCGCGTCGCCCGGGCGGTTGGCGTGGACATCTCGCGCCTCCAGCTGGACTACGTGGGCTTGAACCATCTCGGCTGGATGCGGCGCGTGATCCATCGCAGCGAGGACGTCCTTCCCGCCCTGCTCGCCGACGACGATCGACTCGAGACTCTCGAGGAGACACAGATATTCGGCGCACCCTTGCTGCGTGCCCTCGGTTCAGTGCCGAACGAGTACCTCTACTACTACTACCGAAACCGGGAGGCCGTGGAGAGCATCCGCTCGGCCGCGTGCACGCGCGGCGAGTTTCTCTCGGTCCAGCAGACCGACGTGTTCCGACACATCCTCGCCGGGCCGGCGCGCGCAGCGGAAATTTGGCGAGAAGCGGTCTCCCAGCGCGACGCGAGCTACATGTCGGAGGCCAAACGCCGAAGCCAGCCCAGCGCGGTCACAAAGCAGGCTGGGAGCCCGACCCAGCAGCCGACCGGCGGGACCGTCGGGGGTCAAGACCTAGCCCAGCACGGCTACGCCGGCGTGGCGCTGCAGGTGATGGGCGCGATCGCCGAGAACCGCCCGGCGACGATGATCCTCAATGTCCGAAACGGTGCGACGATCC
>DATHBP010000122.1:0-4005 GCA_035296085.1 Nocardioidaceae bacterium
CACGACGTCGCTGATGTGCTTGGGATTGTCGACGAAGCGTTCGACGCCGTAGTCAGTGGACGCGGCATGGGCAGCCGCCCGGTCGTCCCACCACGCCTGGTTGTGCCTCCGGTGATCCTCCACCACCGAGACCTTGCCACACCGCGCCGACCGACAGCTCGGCTCACGTGCCGCGATGAAAAGGTCACTAGCGCTGATCGATCTCTAGGATCGGCTGATGGGCCAACCCCTCGTGCACATCGAGCCCTTCGTCCACCTTGTTGACGTCTCCCACGACCGTGCGCTGGTGGCGTTGGGGGCGTACTGGTTCCGTTGGGACGACGCAGTGTCGCGGTGGGAGATCGTGGACGACGAGGACCTGCAACGGTTGGCCGGCCGTCACTCAAGTATCGGCACGAGCGCGGAACCATTCGGCGCCACCCGCGTCCAGGCGTTCGGTCGGAACGGCCGGCTGGTGGCCGAGGCACGAACCGCGGAGCGCACCTGGGTGTGGTTGGAGGGTCTCCAGCCCGACACCGAGTACCGCTATGACATCACCGTGGATGGGTCATCGTGGGCGGCGGGCGAGCGATGGGACTGGACGCCGGCGCGCCAGGGTGGCTATGCGCTGTCCCCAGCCGGGCGCTCGTACGACTTTCGCTTCAGCACGCACCCAGACCCGCGCGAGGCAAGTCCTCCGGTTCGCTTCGCGGCGTTCGGCGACTACGGAGTCGGCATCAAGTCCGACTCGGAGTCCAGCCGCCGCCAACGCCGCATCGCGGAGGTGCTCGACCACACGGTGGCCCAGCACGGCGTTCGCTTTGTCATCTCCTTGGGCGACAACATCTACCGCGGTGAGCGAGGTCAGGTCGATGACGAGAGCGGAGGCGAGGACGACGACTGGTACTCCAGCTTCTTCCAGCCATACCGCTACGTGCTGGCTCGGGTGCCGTTCTACCCGGCGGTGGGCAACCACGACACCGCCGACTCCGAAGGCAGCGACGACCGGGCTCAGCTCGAGGACAACTTCCACATTCACCAGCGTTTCGCAGAGAGCAGCGCCGGCGGCTCGGTGGGGCCCGGGCTGTTCTACCGGGTGAAGTACGGCCGCGACATCGAACTCGTGTGCGTGGACACGTCCGAGGCGGGCGAGGAGGCAGGAGTTCACCGCCTCTTCCAGGAGCGCCACCACCTCGACTGGCTGACGGGTGTGTGTGCCGACCGGTCGGTGAGGTGGCGGATTCCCTTCTCCCACCATCCCGCATACTGCGCCGGGCCTTCCCACGGGAACGACGCAGAGATGCTGGAGACGCTGGTGCCGCTGTTCGTTCAGGGTGGCGTCCGGCTCATACTGGCCGGCCACGAGCACAACTTCCAGCTGTCCGAGGTCGAGGGGCAGACGTACGTGATTTCCGGAGCGGGCGGCAACTTGCGCGAGGGTCAGCCCGAAGGGTTCGCGGCCGCACGGACGACGGCCTGGACCGGTCAGGCGCACCTCCTGCTCGTCGAGGTTGACGACAAGGGAGCGGCACTGACACCGGTCTCCGGCCTGATGCCGGATGGCACCTTGCACCGAATGACCGCAGTCGCCCCCGACAACAAGGTCGTGTATCCGCCGTTCGTGGTTACGTCGTGACTCTCGAAGCACTCCACGATCACGGTCCCGGTACGGCCCTGCCAGCCCTAGCCTCACCGCGCCGTCTACTCCTGTGACCGCTCGGCGTTGGCGGGACCGGGACGAAAGTTAACCTTGGCGTACCCAGTCGTAGAACCGGTGGCGCTCGGGCGCATAGTCATGCTGTGAAGTTTTCCAATCGAGCGTGTAGACAGCGACCCGGGTCCGGTCCGGACGGCGGAAACACTGCCGGGCAACGTCGAACGACGCACGGTCCTGCCGGTAGCTCACGCGCATGTCGATATCGCATTCCGCTAGCCAGATCGCACGGCGGACCTGCCAATTCTCCACTCGGAGCGCTGCCCACGAACGACTCACCCCAAGATCGCCCTCTGCCCGGTATTCGGGTCCACGATCACCGCTTCGAGTATCGAAGTACACGTGCATCTGGGCGTGGTTGGTTCGTCGCAGGTCCCGAAACGTCACGGTCACGACAATGCGCTTGCCGTGGTCGACGCGGACCCGCTCTACATCTAGAGTGCGCTTGGCGTCGTGACGACGGTCCGAGAACGCTGTCACATCTGCCTCGACGGTGCCGATGGGCCCCGACGTCAGCGCTATCACAGCCGCAGATGTCATCGCCATTGCTCTCAAGAGCCGCATAACGTCACCGTCCTTGAACTCAGGTTCCCTTCGCTCCGGCTAGCGAATCGCCGGCACGACGGCAGTGCAGAAGTCGTCGGTGCGACCAGTGGACTCCTTGACCACCCCGAGGAACGCCAAGAACTCGTCATCGGAAGGGTCCGACGGGGTTCCGCCGTGGTCGATGAGAAGCTCGTAGCGGAACTGCCCCGGGTTGCGAGCGATTGCTTTGCCGGTCTCGTCGTACACCGAGGAGGGGCCGGTGGCGAGAACCAAGATGGTCAGCGTGCCGTCACCGTTATCAGTCACCCGCAGGTCCTTCTCGATGACCCTGGTGACCTCGGTGACGTACTGCTTCGTGGCGATGTTCGTGTAGACAACCCGCACGCGCACATGGCTCTGGAAGTAGGCCAGCTGCTCCGCTCCATGGGTCTTGAGCGAATACCGCCCGTGGGCGGTGACGTCTTGGCGCACTGTCAGACCGGATACGCCGCAGAAGTTGCGGACCCGTTCGCTGGACTCCTCGTGGATGGGGCCCTTCTCGACCAACTTGCCGGAGGCATGCCCCGCCAGTGACAACACCAACGCTGTAGCCATGCTCGCGACTGCCACTACCCGTTTCATCCTGACCCTCCACTTCGACGAGCGGTTGGCACATAGTTCACCCAGGCGTTGGGGCAGCGCCAGACCCAATCCCGTGATGAACTGGCCACGCAACGGCGCACGACGTGCGGTTGCAAGGCACCGCGCATGGGATGCGTCGTACGCACGACCAACCCGCGGCGTTCGCTGTACGCCTGCTCGGACGGAACCACCCAGCTGTTAGGTGCGTCTTACTCCCATGAACTTCCCTCCGCGGCTCACTGCAGTGCTCGTCATAGCAAGTACCGGGTTGCTCGGAGCTGTGGTGACCGCACCTGCGGCATCTGCCTCATGTGCCTTCCCGCCGAGTCCCTCCGAGCAACGATTCGTGGGGCAGGTGATCGACACCGAGCTCGATGACCGGGTGGCCACCGTGCGCACCGTCAGTGGAGACACCGTCCACGTCGTCGGTACGCCGTCACCTGACGAGCGGTCCGTCACCTCCGTCGACCGCACATACGTCGTCGGGGCCACCTACGCGTTTCATCCGCGCAACGGCACCGACCCGTACCAAGACGACGCCTGCTCGGCGACTGAGCGGCTGTACGGCGGCGATGTCCCTGCCGCGCTGCGAAACCCAGTGACCCGCCCGGACGTCGAGCCGCAAACCGATAGCGGCAACGGCATCGCCGCTGCCGGACTCGCGGGGGTGGCGATTCTAGGCGCCGGTGGCACCGGGTTGTGGCTGCGCCGTCGCGGCAGATGAGGTGTGGAGCTCTAGCTGCTCCTCGCAGGCGGCGGCGCTCTGCCCAAGGCTGGCGGGCGATGGTGCGCGACGGCGCCAACACAGGACCGGTTCCATTTTCGGCACACTGCGAACGGGCGCCCGACGTCGGCGAGCCACGGACTTCATCAGTCGGCGTCGACCGATTGTGACCGATCGGTGTCCTGAGCGGTTGCGTTCGATGCGTCGGTGAGGAAAAGGGAGCACCACGCGTCGGCGAGCCATTGTCCGAACCTCTGCGGAGACCACCCCCGCTCATGAACCAGAAGATGGTAAAACTCCGCAGAGTTCATGCTCCACACGACGTCGGCAATCTCGTCGACATCGAGATCGGGTCGCAGATCTCCAGTGGCGACGAGGTCCTGCGCGAACAGCCGCATGTTCCTCGCTCGTCTCTCCGCGA
>DATHBP010000123.1:0-2221 GCA_035296085.1 Nocardioidaceae bacterium
TCCTCGTACGACTCCCGCAGCGCCGCTTCCACCGGGCCGGCATCGCCGGGGTCGACCCCGCCGCCGGGGAACGCCACCTGGCCGGCATGGGAGCGCATGGTGTGCGAGCGCTCGATGAGCAGGATCTCGGGGCCGTCGGCACCGTCCGAGAAGAGCAGCAGCACGGCCGAGAGCCGGGCGGACCCGTCGGGAGGGGGCACGAACGAGGACAGCTGTTCGGGCTCGAGGTGCTCAGCCGCACGGGCGAGCGGGCGGAGCCAGTCCGGCAGCTGCTCGGTCGCAGATCCGGTCATCGCGCGGCCACGCCGAGGTGCTGCTCGACCAGGGCGTCGAGCTCGTCAGCACCAACCACGACACCCCGGTGGGAGGCCGCCACCCGCCCGTCCGCCGTGACGAAGATCGTGAGCGGTATCCCCCTGATGTGCAGCGCGTCGGTGACCGCCCCGTCCAGGTCCTGCAGCTGCGGGTAGGACATCCCGATCTCCTCGGCGAACTCCAGTGCCGCTGCCGTATTGGGATCTTCGAGGTCGATGCCGAGCACCCGGAGTCGACCGGCGGAGCGCTCATGCAGCTGCTCGAACAGCGGGATCTCCTCGCGGCACGGTCCGCACCACTGTGCCCAGACGTTCAGCACCGTGGGCGTGCCGCGCAGGCCGGCGAGGTCGACCGGGCGGCCTCCACCGAGGCACGGCAGCGTCAGCGCCGGCAGCCCCGCGGCGGTCGTCCCCGCCGGACCGTCAGTCCGCGGGCACGGCTCGATGCCCGCCCGGCGCTTGAGCGCAGCCAGCTCCGCCGCGCTCGCCGAGTTGCCGTATGTGAGAAAGCTGGTGCTCGACTTCCCCGCGCTGGGACCAGCGGCACTACGGCTCGGTTCGTCCGCGGGCGCTGCCGGTTGCCCGTTTGCGCACCCCGCGAGACCCAGCACGCCGACCAGCAGCCCCAACCCGACGAGCCGGTCGCGCAGCCTCACGCTCGCCCCTCGGTCTTGACCAGCTTGGCCGCCACCTCGGGGTGGGTAGGCCCTTCGCCGTACGCAGGGCAGAGGCGCGCGAGCGGACAGGCGCCGCAGGCGGGCCGGCGGGCGTGGCAGCGACGGCGTCCGTGGAAGATCAGCCGGTGGCAGAGCATCGTCCAGTCCGCCGGCACGAACAGCCCCATCAGGTCGGACTCCACCTTGACCGGGTCGGTGTGCTCCGTCCAGCCGAGCCGGCGCGCCAGCCGGCCGACGTGGGTGTCGACAGTGATGCCCGGGACGCCGAAGGCATTGCCGAGCACGACGTTGGCCGTCTTGCGGCCCACACCAGGCAGCGTCACCAGCTCCGCCAGCGTGGCGGGCACCTCCCCCCCGAAGCGTTCGCACAACGCCTGGCTGAGCTTGATCAGACTGTCGGTCTTCGTACGGAAGAACCCGGTCGGCTCGATGATCGACTCGAGCGTCGCCCGGTCGGCGCCCGCGAGCGCCTCCACCGTCGGGTAGGTCGCGAACAGCCGGGGGCTCACCGCGTTGACGCGCTTGTCGGTGGTCTGCGCCGACAGCACGGTGACCACCAGCAGCTGGAACGGCGAGCTGAAGTCCAGCTCGCAGCGCGCGTCGGGATAGGTCTGCGCCAGCAGACGGTGGGCCTTGCGGGCCCGCCTCACCAGGGCCGTACGGGTGTGGCTGGGGTACGGCGGCACGCCCGGAAGCCTACGGCGGCTACCCGAGGTGACGTCGAGGTATGCATGGCGCGACGGCGGTCGATACGCGAGACTGGCGAGGACGGCAGCGCCAAGCGGGCCGACGGCTCGCTGACGAGGAGGATCGCGTGGACACCGCAGCGCTCCGGCGCGCTCCGCTGTTCGTCGCCCTCGACGACGAGGCGGCCGACGCGCTCAGCGCCAGCCTCCAGGAGTCGCGGCTGACCCGCGGACAGGTCCTGTTCCGCCAAGGTGACCGGGGCGACCGCGCGTACGTGATCACCGAAGGCAAGGTCAAGCTCGGCCGCACATCGAGTGACGGTCGGGAGAACCTGCTCGCGGTGCTAGGGCCGGGCCAGATGTTCGGCGAACTGTCGCTGTTCGACCCGGGACCCCGGGCGGCCACGGCCACCGCTGTCACCGACTGCGTTCTGCAGAGCCTCAGCCACGCCGAGCTGCTGCACTGGCTCACCGGCCGTCCCGACGTTGCCCGCGGGCTGCTGACGCAGCTCGCCGGGCGGCTGCGGCGCGCCAACGACGTCGT
>DATHBP010000124.1:0-11031 GCA_035296085.1 Nocardioidaceae bacterium
CTCCAGGACGGCCTCCATGCGCTCGGCGTCGGTCCAGAAGTACGGCGAGATGTAGCCCTTGTCGAAGCGCATGCCCTCGGTGAGCTCGAGCTCGAGGCCGAAGGTGTTGCTCTCCTCGACGGTGATGACGCCTTCCTTGCCGACCTTGTCCATCGCCTCGGCGATGATGTCGCCGACGCTGCTGTCACCAGCGGAGATGGAAGCCGTGGAAGCGATCTGCTCCTTGGTCTCCACGTCCTTGGCGATGTTGCTGAGCTGCTCGCTGATCGCCTCGACCGCGGCTTCGATTCCGCGCTTGAGGCTCATCGGGTTGGCGCCGGCTGCCACGTTGCGCAGGCCTTCACGGACCATGGCCTGAGCCAGCACGGTTGCCGTCGTCGTGCCGTCGCCGGCAACGTCGTCGGTCTTCTTGGCTACCTCTTTGACCAGCTCGGCCCCGATCTTCTCCCATGGGTCCTCGAGCTCGATCTCCTTGGCGATGGACACACCGTCGTTGGTGATCGTCGGCGCGCCCCACTTCTTCTCCAGCACCACGTTGCGGCCCTTGGGTCCCAACGTGACCTTCACGGCGTCCGCGAGCTGGTTCATGCCCCGCTCGAGGCCACGCCGTGCCTCTTCGTTGAATGCGATGATCTTTGCCATGTACGCGAGTCCTCCGCGTTGAGCTTGTGGGCCTGGGACGATGCCCGCGACGGACGACGTCGACGGCGAGGCGGACCCTTCCCGCCCCGTACCGACGCCTCATCTCCCCGGCCGCTGGGTTGTCACTCTCGCGTCGAGAGTGCTAGCGCTTGTTTAGCACTCTGGCGAGCCGAGTGCAAGCCAGCGTGAGCGTGCAGCTCCCGCCTGAGCGGGGGTCAGGCCCGCAGGAACGTGAGCACCGCCAGCACCCGGCGATGATCGTCCGGCGTGGTGAGCAGGCCGAGCTTGGTGAAGATATTGCGCACGTGGCCCTCAACCGACTTGGGCGACAGCACCAACGCGTCGGAGATCGCCTGGTTGGACCGCCCCTCGGCCATCAACGTCAGCACCTCCCGCTCGCGTGCCGTCAGATTGTCGAGCGGACTAGCCTCCCTGGCGCGACCGACCAGGCGAGACACCACCTCGGGGTCGATGACGGACCCACCGGCGCCGACCCGGCGTACGGCATCGGTGAACTCCTGGACGTTGGTGACCCGGTCCTTGAGCAGATAGCCGAGGTACGCGGCACCTGCCGAGACGAGCTCGACGGCGAACTCGGTCTCGACGTACTGCGACAGGAGCAGCACCCCCACCTGCGGGTGCTTCGCGCGGATCTGATGGGCGGCGCGAAGGCCCTCGTCGGTGTGAGTCGGTGGCATCCGGATGTCGACCACGGCCACATCGGGCGGGTCGGCGTCGACGGCCTTAAGCAGCTCC
The DNA here is from genome assembly GCA_035296085.1 of Nocardioidaceae bacterium. Lineage (GTDB taxonomy): Bacteria > Actinomycetota > Actinomycetes > Propionibacteriales > Nocardioidaceae > DATHBP01. Next base: position 1,399 of record DATHBP010000124.1, read on the forward strand.
ACGGCGTCACCGGCCTGCGCCGTGATGGTGAACCCCGACTCACCGAGGAGCCGGGCGATGCCCTCGCGCAACAGCACAGAGTCGTCGGCAAGCACGACCCGCACCGACTGGGGGACTCGCTTAGCGGCCGACAGCCGGTCCATCGGGTCGTCCGTGCCGCTGACGCGCACCACGGGTACCGGGTCTCGGATCCCCTTCAGGCGGGTCTCGCCGCGGTCTTCGTAGGAGATCCCGTCCAGCCGCCCGGCCAGGTGCACGACAGTGGTGCTCGCCAGGATCTCCCCCGGCCCGGCCAGGCTGCACAACCTGGCTGCGGTGTTGAGGGCGCTCCCGCGGTAGCCGCCCTCCACCGGAACGGCTTCGCCCACGTCAAGGCCGATCCCGACGAGCAGGGGCATGTCGACGTCGGTGACGGCCTCGTCGACGAAAGCATGCTGCAAGTCGACCGCAGCCGCGATGGCCTGCCGCGCGGAGCTGAACAGGCAGAGGGCTTCGTCGCCGCGCAGCTCCAGCAGCGTGCCCTGGTGCTTTTCCACAACGGTGCGCGAGATCTCAGCGAAGCTCGACGCCAACCTGGCCGCGGCGGCATCGCCGTAGGTCTGGGTGAACGAGGTGTAACCACGGACGTCGGCGATCATGAACGTGTTGATCTGGCCGCTGGCAGGGGACGCCAGGTCAGGGCTCATCGCTCACCACCTCCAACCGCCACTGGCTCGCGGGGCAGGCTAGCGGCCGGTGAGGTTTCGGCAGTCGCTGCCGGCTCGAGCGGTATGCGACAGGTGAGCCTCGTGCCGCCTCCGGGCGGGCTGTCAACCTCGAGCTCCCCGTCGACCACAGCCACGCGGTCGGCTAGACCGCGCAGACCGGTCCCCTTTGCTGCGTCCGCACCGCCGATCCCGTCGTCGCTGACTACGAGGACGAGCTCGCCGTCGTGCTGTTGGACGCTGATCTCCACCGACGACGCCTCGGCGTACTTCGCCACATTCGCCAGCGCCTCCATGACGACGAAGTAGACCGTCGCCTCCACAGCGGGCGGAGGACGCGACGCCAAGCCGTACGCCAGGTGCACCGGCACCTGGGACCGCTCGGCGAGCGACGACAACGCCGGACCCAGCCCGCGCTCGGTGAGGATCGCGGGATGGATCCCGCGTGCCAGCTCCCGCAACTCCTCGATCGCCGTGCTCAGCAGCTCCGACGCCTGGTCCAGCGACGCCGCGACGGTTGCGCTGTCTGGGCTCAGCCGGCCCTTGGCCATCCGCAGGATCAGTGCCACCGTCACCAGGCTCTGCTGCGCTCCGTCGTGGAGATTGCGTTCGAGCCGACGGCGCTCGTCGTCCTGGCTGGTCACGAGCCGCTGGCGCGAGCTGCGTAGCTCCTCGATGAGGCGCACGTTGCGCAGGACCAGCCCAGCTTGTGAGGCGACGTCGTCCAGCAGCTTCTCCTCGGCGGGTGTCAGAGATTCGCCCGGTGCCTTGGTGACGGTGACCAGGCCGAGCAGCTCACCGTGGTGCCGTACGGGGACGACGCGGTCCCCGGCGACGTCTGGGATCTCGCGGCCGTCGTCGGGCACTGTGAGCGGACCAGGAGACGACTCCGGCCACGTCGCCTCGCGAACAAACGTCCTTCCAATCTTGAGCCAGACCTCGACCTGCTTAGCGCTAACGCCCTCAGCGATCGTCCTGGCCATCCTCGGGACCAGGTCCGTGGCGCCGTACGCGCCACCCATCCGTGCCGCGAAGTTCGCCATCACCTCGTACGGCGTCGAGCGTCTCCCGTAGACGAGGCGGTTGGTGAACCGCTGAACGCGCTCGCGCACCGGTTGGAAAGCCACCGCCACCACCGCGGTTGCCGCGATCGACAAGGCGAGGTTCGGACGGTCACCTTGCCCCAGTGCGGCACCGATCCCGACCACGATGGCGACATAGACCGCGGTGATGAATGCTGCCAAAGTCCCGAAGACCAGGGTCTTGTTGATGACGACGTCGATCTCGTACAACCGGTGCTTCAGTACGGCGAAACCGATCGACACGGGGATGAGCGCAAACCACACCGCGAACGAGGCGTCGATCCACACACTCAACTCGCCGCCACCCCAGACATCGAATGCGCGCAAAGCCCCGAGCACCATGGCGACCAGATAGGTGGCCGCGAAGAGCGCCCCGCTGGTGGCGAGCCACTTGAGTTGCAGCCGCTCCACACCGGTGGAGCGCCGGTATCTCATCACCAAGGCCACGGCGCACGCCAAGATGCACAAGGGCAGCAACAGGATCGGCAGGAACGCAGCCTCGCCCAAGGGCTTCAACGCCTGGATCCCGAACGGGTTGCGGAACCGTATGTCACTCTGTGACGTCCGACCCGGCGCCACCGTGATCAACAGGTAGATGAACCCGATCGAGATTCCTGAGAGCCACCCCACGGCCCTCCAGCGGCGTGACGGCAAGTGCCCATCGGGGAAGAGCAAGATCAGAAACGTGCCCAACAGGCCGACCGCGAAGACCCAGGACCCTTCGGCGAGGACCGCAGCCACGTCCGGACGGGGCAGCGATCCGGGGTTGTAGAGCGCCCCGTACCGCACGTAGAGGTCGTTGAAGCTCGTGCCCATCCACGCGAAGCCGTTCGCCAGGAGCAGCCAGCCGATCAGATTCCTCGGCTGCTGCCTCGCGATCGTGAGGCCCACCACCGGGAAGACGAGCATGACGGTTCCGAAGACGAAGTCCCCGATGGGTTCGTGCCATGCCCACGGGGCGTCCGGGTCGGTTCTTCTGTCCGGCATGAAACCTGACAGGACCGCGGCCAGGTAGCCCGCGATGACCACCCCGAACGCCGCCCACGCCAACCGGCGCGCGGTGTCGTCGCTCAGATGGCCGGCCCGTCGGACCGGAGCTCTCGCGCTCACAGCGTGCCTCCGCCCACGGTCGCCGGCGTTCTGGCTTGGCTTTCTGCGAGGTCGACCTTAGGCGCCGGCGGCCGCTGGACAGGTATCCGACAGGTCAGGTGCGTACCGCCCCCTGGCGGGCTGACCACCTCGAGCTCGCCGTCCACGACGGCGACTCTGTCGGCGAGTCCGCGCAGGCCGGTGCCCTTCGCCGCGTCTGCACCCCCAACACCGTCGTCGCTGATCGTGGCGACGAGATCGCTGCCCTGGAGGTCTACGCGAATCTGGACCGAGGACGCCTCGGCGTACTTCGTAACGTTGGCCAAAGCCTCCATCGCCACGAAGTAGACGGTCGCCTCCACCTCCGGTGGTGGGCGCGAAGTCAGCCCGTATGTGAGCCGCACGGGAACCTGAGAGCGCTCCGCCAGCGAGGTGAGCGCCGGGCCGAGCCCACGCTCGGTGAGAATCGCGGGGTGGATGCCGCGGGCGAGCTCGCGCAACTCCTCTATCGCAGTTCCCAGCAGCGACGCCGCCTCGTCCAGCGCCGGCGCGACGTCGTCTTCGCCCGGCGGCAGCTGGCCCTTGGCCATGCGCAGGATGAGCGCCACCGTGACCAGGCTCTGCTGCGCCCCGTCGTGCAGGTTTCGCTCCAAGCGTCGCCGCTCGTCGTCTTGGCTGCTCACCAGCCGTTGCCGTGACGACCGCAAGTCCTCGATAAGGCGCACGTTGCGCAAGACCAGCCCGGCCTGCGAAGCGACGTCGTCGAGCAGCTTGCCCTCCGCCGGAGTGAGCGGCTCACCGGGCGCCTTCGTTACGGTCACCGCTCCCAGCAGCTCGCTGTGATGCCGCACCGGGACGACGCGGTCGCCAGGCAGGTCTCGCAGCTCGCGGCCGTCGGATGGCTCGGATGCCGAACCCGCCTGCGACGGCGGCCAGGCGGCCTCTCGAACCAGGGTGGGACCGATCGCGAGCCACACCTCCACCTGTTTGGCGCCCACGCCTTCTGCGATGGTTCGCGCCATCTGTGGCAGTAGATCAGTGGCCGAGTAGGCGCCCCCCACGCGGCTCGCGAAGTTGGACAACACCTCGTACGGTGTCGCCCGGGCGCCGTACACCAGCCGGTTGGCAAACCGCTGCACCCGCTCCCGCACCGGCTGGAATGCCACTGCCACCACAGCGGTGGCCGCTATAGACAGAGCGATGTTCGGCCGGTCGCCCTGCCCCAGCGCCGCACCGATTCCAACGACAATGGCGACGTAGACAGCGGTGATGAACGCCGCCAACGCACCGAACACCACCGCCTTGTGGATCACGACATCGATGTCGTACAAGCGGTGCTTCAGCACCGCAAAACCGATGGACACCGGAATCAGCGCGAACCAGAGAATGAAGGATCCCGCAACCACATCGATGACGCGGCTCTGTTCGCTGCCCTGCCAGATGTCCAGGGAACCCACAGCAGCGAACAGCATGACCACTAAGTAGGCAAGGGCGAACCCGGCACCGCTGGCAGCGAGCCATTTCAGCTGCAGCCGCTCCACGCCGGTGGCACGCCGGAACCGCTGCACCAGGGCCACCGCGCAGGCCACGATGCACAACGGCAGCAGAAGCAGCGGCAGGTACAACCCGTCGCCCAGAGACTCGAGCGCCTTGATCGCGAGCGGGTTGCGAAACGGGACTGCGCTTTCCTCCATCCGGCCCGGCGACACCAGTACGACCAGGAAAACCGCGACGATCGAGAAGCCCGACAGCCACCCCACGACGGCCCACCGGCGCGACGGGAGATGCCCGTCCGGGAACAACAAGATCAAGAACGTCCCCATCAGCCCGACCGCCGGCGCCCACATGCCCTCGTTCACCGCAGCCACGATGTCTGGCCGCGGCAGCGAGCCCGGGTCGGTGAAGACCGCGTAGCGGACGTACAGCTCGACGTAGCCGGTCACGGTCCAGAAGAACCCGGTCGCGAGCAGAAGCCAGCCGATCGGGTTCTTGGGCTGTCTCTGGGCGATCAGCAGGCCCACAACCGCGAAGATCACCATGGACGTCGCGAAGACCCAGGCGCCGAGGTCCAAGCCGTAATCCCCTGAGCTCTCCGGACGGTTGTCGGGCAGGAACGGCGCCAGGCTCCCCGCAAGTGCGCCGCCCACGACCACACCGAAGACGGCCCACGCCAGTCGCCGGGCGGACTTGTCGGTGATGCTCATCGCTGGCCGGCCCCTGCCAACAGCTCGCGAAGGGCCGACCCGGAAAGCTCGGCCTTGGGGATGAACCCCAGCGCTCCGGACGCCTCGATCTGGTCGCCGTAGTCGGCCGCGTCCCGGCTGGAGACGAGAACCACCGCAACCGCTGGGTCGAGCGCCAAGAGCCGCCTCGCCACGTCGAAGCCGAACGCGTCAGGCAGCTGCACGTCGAGAAGGACCACCTGGGGACGAAGCTCCACCCCGGCGGCCACCGCGGAGGCACCGTCGTCGGCCTCTCCGACCACGTCGAAGCCCTCGGACTCCAGCAGCAGTCGAGCGAAGCTGCGGAAGGCCTGATGGTCGTCGACGATCAGAGCGGTCGTTGCCATGTTTCTAGAGTGACGCCGCTGGTGGGCTGACAACAGAGGGCGTTCCCTTGTTTTCGACCGGCGATCTCAGGGTTAACCCTGGTACGAAGAATCAACGCCGAGCCGGGCCGCCAGGTCGGCCAACCAGGCCACGACGCCGCTCGGGCCGTCGAGCAACAGGTCGGCCCGCTCCGCCAGCGTGCTGACCTCATCCGAAGCCGCGCAGACGCACAGGCCCGCCAGCCCCTCCCGCCGACAGGCATCGACGGCATCGAACGCCGCCAGGTCGCCGAGATCGTCACCGGCGAACACAACGGTGCGAGCGCCGACCTCGCCGACGAGAGCCCGCAACGCCACCCCCTTGTCGGTGCCGGGAGGGCGCAGCTCCAGCACGAGCCGGCCCGGCTCCACCATCAGGCCGGCCTGTGCGGCCAGCTCGGTCAACGGCCCCCGCAGGCGCTCCAATGCGGCCGAGGGGTCGAGGACCCGCCGGACGTGCACCGCGAGAGCCACACCCTTGTCCTCCACGAACGCGTCGCTCGCACCGGCGGCCGCGAGTACGCCCGGCAGCTGGGTCGCGACGCTGCTCAAGTCCGCGGGTGGTGGGGCCGAGCTCACAACGCCGCTCGCTGCCGACCAGCGCTCCCGGCCGTAGTGCCCGAGCACCACGAGCCGTTCCAGTCCGGTGACGCCGGCGAGCCCGCCGAGCTCGACCGCGACGTGCGCAGGTCGACCGGTGAGGATGGCCAGCTGCCCCAGTCGCGGAGCCAGCGACGCGAGCGCGGGCGTGGCACCCGGATGCGCCACGGCGGCGGCCGGGTCGGCGACGATGGGCGCCAGTGTGCCGTCGAAGTCGAGCGCGACCACGGCTGATCGCGGTTCGGCCAGCAGTCGCCGCCAACCCTGCTCACCGGCTGGAGTGCGGAAGCTGAGCGCGGAGCTGGTCAACCGGAGAAGTCGGCGGTGAGGATGACGGTCAGTCGGTCGAAGCGCATGGGAGCGACCGCGGGCCAGGTGCGCTCGATGCCGAGCGCCCGCGCGAGCCGCCGGGCGGCCGGCTGGTACGACGCAGCCGGCCAGTAGACGGTGCTGGCCGGGATGTTGCCGTACCAGTCGTCAGTGCCCACCACCTGCCAACCGAGCGCCTGCAAGCGCCCTGCGGCGTTGGTGACGGCTGCGCTGTCGCCGCCGTTGTTGTAGACCTCGACGTAGACGTCCGGCACAGGCCGGGTTCGCTCCCGGACTGGCTGCTTGCCGTCAGCGCGGTGCGCGGACTTCGGACGCTCCGGGTGCCGGCTTGCACCGTCCCTGCGTGGTTGTGTGGGTGACGTCTCGGCAGCGACCGGATGCTCAGATATGACTGCAGGTGCGGTCTCCGCGGGTGGCTCGCTCGCCACGAAGCCGACCAGCGCGGCGGCCAGCACGAGGACGCTGGTAACCACGCTCAGACTCGAGCCGGCAGCGGCGCCGCTCGCCCCTCGCGTGCTTGTGCGGCTGCCCGCTGCAACACCCAACGCTCAGACCTCGAGGCCCAGCCGGCGGGCCGATCTGGCCCGCTGTCGAGCGGTGCGCAGCCGCCGGAGTCGCTTCACGAGCAGAGGGTCGTACGCCATCGCCTCAGGCTGGTCGATCAGCGCGTTCAGCACCTGGTAGTAGCGGGTCGCCGACATATCGAACTGCTCGCGGACGGCATGTTCCTTGGCGCCGGCGTACTTCCACCACTGGCGCTCGAACGCCAAGATCGCACAGTCCCTTTCGTTGAGCTCGCCGTCTGGGCGAAGCTCAGCAGCGCGCATCTCGTTGGCGGCGTCCACGCTCTGTCGGCTCCCATGGGTTGCTGCGTGCGTAGGCTGCGTCCGCTGGTGCGGCACTAGCGAGTGTACGGTCGAAATCACACCGTTGTCATTCATACGGGCGGCGCGTTCCAGGGCCAGAGACTAAGGTCGAGCCCATCGACTGAGGAGGTTGAGCGCGGTGTCGCAGGATCCCGCTCCGCACCGCTCGACGGCTCCAACCCCCGCAATGTCGCTCAGCTCGCTCGTGGTGGTCGCCAACCGGCTGCCCGTGGACCGGGTCGTCGAGGACGACGGCGCTGTCTCGTGGCGCCGAAGCCCGGGCGGGTTGGTCAGTGGACTCGAGCCGGTCATGCGCACCTACGACGGCGCATGGATCGGCTGGACCGGCTCGGCGGAGAAAGACCCGGACCCCTTCGTCGACAACGGGCTCTCCCTGGTGCCGGTGCCGCTGAGCGACGAGGAGATCGAGCTCTACTACGAGGGGTTCTCCAACGCGAGCCTCTGGCCGCTCTACCACGACGTGATCGTGGCCCCCGAGTTCCACCGCGAGTGGTGGGACGCCTATGTCGAGGTCAACGAACGCTTCGCCGCCAGAGCCGCCGAAGTCGCCGCCCCAGACGCAGTGGTCTGGGTACACGACTACCAGCTGCAGCTCGTACCGGCAATGCTGCGCAAACATCGCCCTGACCTGCGCATCGGCTTCTTCCTGCACATTCCGTTCCCGCCCGCGGAGCTCTTCCTGCGGATGCCGTGGCGCCGGGAGCTCCTCGAAGGGCTGCTCGGATCTGACCTCGTCGGCTTCCAGCGCCCCGGTGCCGCCGCGAACTTCGTCCGGTTAGTCCGCGAGCAGCTTCGGCACAAGACGCATCGCGACTGCGTGTACCTGCCCGACGGGCGGAGGGTGCGGGCGGCGGCGTACCCGATCTCCATCGACGTCGACGGGATGGAGGAGCTGTCGCGAAGGCCCGAGACCGCGCAGCGGGCCAAGGAGCTGCGCGCCGAGGTGGGTGACCCTGCCAAGGTTCTGCTCGGAGTCGACCGGCTCGACTACACCAAGGGGATACGCCAGCGGCTTCGCGCATTCGGCGAGCTGGTAGGCGAGAGCAAGATCGACGTCACCGAAGCGGTCTTCGTGCAGGTGGCAACACCGAGCCGAGAGCGCGTCGAACAGTACCGCTGGCTACGAGACGACATCGACCGTCTGGTGGGCCGCATCAACGGCGACCACGCACGCATCGGTGCACCGGCCGTGCACTACATGCACACATCGTTCCCCCGCAACGAGATGGCGGCACTGTTTCGCGCCGCCGACGTCATGGTGGTCACACCGCTGCGCGACGGCATGAACCTCGTCGCCAAGGAGTACGTCGCCGCTCAGTACGACGACCGGGGGGCTCTACTGCTCAGCGAGTTCGCGGGTGCTGCCGACGAGCTGCGTCAGGCGTTCTTGGTCAATCCCTACGACATCAACGGTATGAAGACATCCATGCTGGCTGCCCTGCATGCCAATCAGCGCGACCTGAGTCGGCGGATGCGAACCATGCGGCGCTACCTGCGCGAGCACGACGTGCGGCATTGGGCGGCGAGCTTCTTCGACGACCTTGTGGAGCAGCGCTCGCCCTAGGGTTCGGCTAGCGGATGACCAGCACCGGCACCCTGGTCATGCTCAGCACCTTGTGGGTCACACTGCCCAGCAACAGGCCGGGCAGATCTGACCGACCGCGCGAGCCCATCACGATCACGTCAGCCCCGAACTTCTCCGCGGCGTCGACGATGACCTTCGGTGTGAGGCCATAGAACTCCTGCGCACGCAACGACGTTGCCTTGACGCCTTTGGCCTTGAGCTGGCTGGCAACCTCCGCGGCGAGGTCCTTCTCCTCTTCGCCAAGCTTGACGTCGTACGCGCCGCCACGAACCGGCAGCATCTCGCGAACGTTGAAGGCGAGCACCTCGCTGCCCAACGACTCTGCGATCTCCCCCACCTTCTCAGCCGCGCGTGCGCTGTGCTCGGAGCCGTCGACGGACAGCAAGATCTTCGAGAACATGGTCACCACCTCAGCTTGCGGACCTTTGGCGACAAGTGTGCCGCATGGCAGGGGTCGAATCCGGGGTCAACTCTTCGCCTTGGCCGCCGCTTTGTCCTTGGCTTTGTCCTTGGGCTTGTCCCCGTCCCCGTCCGCAACGAGGGTGGCGGCGTGGTCGGGCACGTAGGTCTGCATCTCCCGTGGGGTGCGCTCGTACCCCTTCGGCGGGGGCCGCTTCGGCAGCTCGATCTTCGGTTGCTTCACATCGACGTACGGGATGCTCGACAGCAGGTGCGCGATCAGGTTGATGCGCGCTGACCGCTTGTCCTCGCCTTCGACCACGAACCAGGGCGACTCGGGGGTGTCGGTGTGGACGAACATCTCGTCCTT
>DATHBP010000125.1:0-21677 GCA_035296085.1 Nocardioidaceae bacterium
CTGCCAGGAGCGTGCGAACACCTGAACCCATTCGACGATGAGGCGCACGATCAAGAAGACGATGAAAAGCCACAACACGAACTCGACTAGCTGGCCGACGATCTGCACGCCTTTGCTCTCCTGCGGTAGCGGTGGGTCTGCGCGTCAGTCCCCGCCCCGCCACGGCGGTCAGCTCTGGTTGAAAAAGCCGCCTTCGGCGATGCGCTGCTTGTCCTCGGCCGCGACCGAGACGTTGGGCGGCGACAGCAGGAAGACCTTGCTGGTGACGCGCTCGATCGTACCCCGCACCCCGAAGACGAGCCCGGCGGAGAAGTCGACGAGCCGCTTGGCGTCGCTGTCGTCCATCTCGGAGAGGTTCATGATCACGGGGATGCCTTCGCGGAAGTGCTCGCCGATCGTGCGCGCCTCGTTGTAGGTGCGTGGGTGCAAAGTGGTGATACGAGAGAGCTCGGCCATGACCGGCGCCGGCGTTGGCCTGCGGTCCGCGAGCTGCGCGACGGTCGCGCCACCTTGCTGTGGTCGCTGCACCGGCACGGGGCGTGCCTGGCCCGAGTCGTCCTGGCCGTCGTGCCCCTGTTCGTCGGCGTAGCGGTCGTCGTCCTCGAGCAGGCCGAGGTAGACACCGACCTTGCGCATCGCGCCACTCATGACGTCAGGACCTCCGAGGGAAGTGCCGGGCGGGACCGGACGGGGCCGCGCTTCGACACTAGCGGAGCGCAGGCCGTGCACCCAGCAAGGCGCTGCCGATCCGGACGTGTGTCGCGCCGAAAGCGATTGCGGTCTCGAAGTCGGCGCTCATGCCCGCCGAAATCCACTCCGCGCCGTCGTATCGGTGCCGCATGTCGTCGGCCACCTGCCGCAGCCGGTCGAACGCTCGCTCCGGGGGGCGGCCCAGGGGAGCGACCGCCATGACGCCACGCAGGTCGAGGTTGTCCGCGCGTGCCACCGCATCCGCCAGCGCCCCCACGTCGACCGGAGCAACCCCCCCGCGTCCTGGCTGGCGGGGGCCTTCTTCGAGGTCGACCTGGACCAGGCAGCTGACGCGGCGCTCGGCCGACTCCGCACCGCGGTCCAGCGCCGCAGCCAGCTTCGAGCGGTCGACTGAGTGCACGACGTCGGCATAGGTCGCGACGGATGCCGCCTTGTTGGTCTGCAGCTGACCCACGAAGTGCCACCGCAGCGGAAGGTCGGCGCAGACCGCTACTTTCGCCGCTCCCTCCTGATGGCGGTTCTCGGCGACGTCGGTGACACCCAGCCCGGACAGGATGGAGATGTCGGCGGCGGGGAAGGTCTTGGTGACCACGACCAGCGTGACGTCCTGCGGCCGGCGGCCGCAGGCGAGGCTGGCCCGCTCGATGCGGCCACTCACCGTCGCCAGGGCGGAGGCCAGCTCCCGCTGGCGCTCGTTCTGCGTCACGAGCGCAGGCTGATCAGGCCAGCCTGCCGCCCACTGCGAGCACCATCTCGCCGGTAGGAGAACAGGTCGGAGTCCTCGAACGTGCAGCGCCCGACCTCGACGACGTCGCAGTCGTGCTCCTTGAGCTGCGACCGCACGCCTGCCCCGAGGTCGAGCGCTGGGGTTCCCCAGCGCGTCGTCGCAAACGCCGCCGGGACCTGATCGCTGACCTCGTCGCGGAGGGCTTCTGGCACCTCATAACAGCGTCCGCAGATATGCGGCCCGACCCACGCGACGATCCGCGCCGCCCCGAGTCGCCGCGTGGCTTCCACCACGCGAGGGACGACTCCGGCCGCCATGCCGGTTCGGCCAGCGTGGGCAGCAGCGACGATGCCTGCGTCCGCATCGGCGATGAGCACCGGCACGCAGTCCGCCGCGCGGACGCACAATGTCACCCCGACTCTCGCGGTGACGAGCGCGTCCGCCTTTCCCAGCTTCTCGCCAGCCCCGTTGACCTCTGCGACGGCGGCGCCGTGCACCTGGGAGGAGCTCACCAGATGGGAATCATCGGTGCCTAGTGCTTCGGCCACCAGCGCGACGTTACGTGCGACCGCGCCGGCGTCGTCGCCACTGGCGTAGCCGAAGTTCAGCGAGGCGAACGGCGGACTGCTGACCCCACCGTGCCGGTCGGTGAAGGCTACGTCGACTCGGTCCAACCGCGAACGGTAGGCGAACACCTACTTCAAGAAGTCGGGTACGTCGAGGCCGTCGTCGTCGGTGTCGAAGGCCACCGGCCGCGGTTGGCGCTGGCCGGGAGGCTGGCCTTGCGGCTGCCCAGGTGGCGGCCCCTGCGCCGGAACTTGCGCACCACCGGGCACGCTCTCGGGCCGCTGGGCCGGGACCGGCTGCCCCGGCTGCCCTGGACCAGGTCGGACATCGAACTGTGCGGCGGGCACCGCCACCGGCGCCGGGCGGCCAGGCTGTCCGTGCACCTGCTGGGGGTGCGGCGGGGGCTGCCCACTGGCGCCTGGTGCCGCCTGCCCGCGGCGCAGCACCGGCTGCGCCTGGTCGCGCCGCTTGGGCATGCCCCCGTCGAACCCCGCTGCGATGACAGTGACCCGAACCTCGTCGCCAAGTGCGTCGTCGATGACGGCGCCGAAGATGATGTTGGCCTCGGCGTGCGCGGCCTGGGCGACAAGGGCCGCTGCCTCGTTGATCTCGAACAGCCCGAGGTCCGAGCCACCGGCGATGGAGAGCAGTACGCCGTGCGCCCCGTCGATCGAGGCCTCGAGCAGGGGGCTGGACACCGCGCTCTCCGCGGCCGCAACTGCCCGGTCGTCGCCGCGAGCCGACCCGATTCCCATCAGCGCGGAGCCGGCGTTGGACATGACGGACTTCACGTCGGCGAAGTCGAGGTTGATCAGCCCGGGAGTCGTGATGAGGTCGGTGATGCCGGAGACGCCTTGCAGCAGCACCTGGTCTGCCTGCTTGAACGCGTCGAGCACACTCACGCCGCGGTCGCTGATCGAAAGCAACCGGTCGTTGGGAATCACGATCAGCGTGTCGACCTCTTCGCGAAGCGCGGCAATGCCTTCCTCAGCCTGGTTGGCGCGCCGGCGGCCTTCGAAAGCGAACGGCCGCGTCACCACGCCGATGGTCAGCGCGCCGAGGGAGCGGGCGACCCGCGCTACGACTGGGGCGCCACCGGTGCCGGTGCCGCCGCCTTCACCGGCGGTCACGAAGACCATGTCGGAGCCTTTGAGCACCTCTTCGATTTCTTCGGCATGGTCGTCGGCGGCCTGGGTGCCGACCTCCGGGTTGGCGCCGGCGCCCAAGCCGCGAGTCAGCTCGCGGCCGATGTCGAGCTTGACGTCGGCGTCGCTCATCAGCAGCGCCTGTGCGTCAGTGTTGATGGCGATGAACTCGACGCCCTTGAGGCCGACCTCGATCATTCGGTTGATCGCATTCACACCGCCGCCGCCGATGCCGACGACCTTGATGACCGCGAGGTAGTTCTGCGGTGCTGCCATCGGCTGCGCCCCTTTTCTCACCCTCGACTTGAGGGTTATCGTTATGTCAACCTCAGGTTGCGAAAACCGTACGCCGAGCCTTTCTCCCCGGGCAACCGACACGCCGGTCATTTCTTTGTCAGCGCGCAGGTCACCCGGGTTGGGCCCCGGACGCGGACGTGGGAAATGCCGCCCCCACGTGGGGTGCCGTGGGCAGGATGACCCAGGGGGTAACTACCCGGTTATGTGGGCAGCTGCCCGCTTGGCACGGCGGATCCACCTGGTGAGGTGGGCAACTACAGGGCTACGTCGGTCGTTGCCCCCCAATGCAGCGGGCGCACGAGGCCGTTAAGCGGGCGGCGCAGCCGCCTCGCACGCCGTGCTTTCATCGCCAGGAATTCAGCTGCCGGTCGTCGTGGGCAGCTCGGGGACGGTGACGTCGTACACAGCGGCGGGGTGGCGCAGCAGCGCCGTCAGCACCCGGGCCTTGCGTTTCGAGTCGTCGGCGCTCCCCCAGACAGCCTGGTCACCGTTGCGCAGGTGCATGGTGACCGCGTCACGGCTGGACACGTGCACCTCCTCGACCTTCCGGTTCAGGACGGCCGGCAGCCTGGCGACCACCTTGGCTGCCTCGATGATCGCGCCGGCGGAGGCGGACGGCTCGGGGACCAGTCGGGGGAGGGCGCGGTCCGCTGTCGCCGGGAGCGGGAATACCGCGCCCGTTGCATCGATGGCCCGCACCCCGTCAGCGGTCACGAGCTGACCGACTGGGCGGCGCTCAGAGACCGTGATCTCGACGGTGTGCGGCCAGCGCCGGGTCACGCGCACCGAGTGGACGGCCGCGAGAGCAGCCACCCGGTCGGCGACGGCATCGAGGTCGACCCTGGCAAGCGGCACGCCGGCCGGCACCCGCGCCGCCTGGGCGACCGCCTGCGGCCCGAGATGGTCGGCGCCACGCACCGATACCTCCTGCGCGACGAGGAGTCGGGAGAACAGCACCACCCACGTGGCCGCGGCTAGCACGAGCACTGCGCCGGCCGCGACGAGCGTCCACTTACTCGGTGTCCACCGCCAGCGCCGGCGCCGTGCGAAGCGGCGCATGCTGTTCACGACGCTGCTGCTCATGTGCGTTCCTCCGCTGTGGTCGTCAAGAGCGCTAGTACGCATGGACCGATGCGCGTCACGTCCCCGGCGCCGAGAGTCAGCACCAGGTCGCCAGGCCGTGCCTTTGCAGCGACGACGTCGGCCGTGCGGTCCCATTGGGGCTCGAAGTGGACGTGCCCGGCCGGTTTGGGTACGGCGTCCGCGACGAGTCGGCCGGTCACCGTGGGGTCGGCGATCTCGCGGGCAACGTAGACATCCATAACGACGACCTCGTCGGCGAGACCGAGGGCGTGTCCCATCTCGATGCCGAACGCCCGGGTCCGGCTCACCAGGTGCGGCTGGAAGCAGACCACGACGCGACCGCTCCCGGCCAGCGAGCGGGCCGCCCGCAGGTCACCGGTGATTTCCGAGGGGTGGTGGGCGTAGCTGTCGTAGACAGTCACCCCCGCAGCGCTGCCCTTGTACTCCATCCGACGGCTGGTCCCGCTGAACTGCTCCAGACCAAGTGCGAGCGACGCGAACGGGTAGCCGAGGCGCAGCCCGGCGGCGAGAGCGCACAACGCGTCGAGCACGTAGTGGCGCCCGGTGGCGTGCAGCCGCAGCTCGCCCAGCGGCTGGCCGCGGTGCCACACCTGCAGCTCTGAGGCGCCGTCGGTGACGCGCAGTGCGTCCCCGCGCAGCTCGGCCGCCGCGTCGAATCCCGCGGATGCGACAGCGAGCCCGAGCGCTGCGGCCCGCTTGCCGAGCCGTACCGAACCAGGGTCGTCGGCACAGACGACGAGGAACCCCCCCGTTTCGATGCGCTCGGCGAACGCCTCGAACGCGGCTCGGTAGGCCGCTTCGGTCCCGTAGACGTCGAGGTGGTCGGCCTCCACGTTCGTCACGACGGCCGCCGCCGGCGAGTAGACGAGGAACGCCCCGTCGCTCTCGTCCGCCTCCGCCACGAACAGCTCGCCGCCGTCATGGGCGTTGACCCCGGTCTCGCACAGGTCGGCGCCGACGGCGTACGACGGATCCGCCCCGCAGGCCAGCAACGCGACCGTGAGCATCGCCGTCGTTGTTGTCTTGCCGTGCGTACCGGCGACGGCGATAACGCGACGCCCGAGCATCACCGAGTCCAGCGCCGCGGATCGCGGCAGCAGTCGCAGCCCGAGCCGCGCCGCCTCGACGACCTCGACGTTGTCGGCCCGCACTGCGGTCGATACGACGACGGTGTCGGCGTTGGCGACGTGCTCCGCGGCGTGGCCCACCCAGCAGGTGGCACCCAGTGCGCGCAGCGCCGACAATGCAGAGGTGTCGGCGGCGTCGCTGCCGGAAACCGACACGCCGCGCGCCAGCAGGATGCGCGCGATGCCCGACAGTGCCGCCCCGCCGATGCCCACGAAGTGAACCCGCCCCAGCCGCTCGGGAGGCAGCCGCTGCGCAGGCACCGGCACGATCATCGGCCGGCCTCTGCCACCGCGAGGACGAGCCGCGCAAGTCGCCGGTCGGCATCGCGGCGGACCAGCCCCGCCCCGGCTCGCGACATCTCCGTCAACCGCTCGGGGTCACTCGCGAGCCAGGGCACCGTTGCACGCACCCACTCGGGGGTGAACGCGGCGTCGTGGACCAGCAACGCCCCGCCGGCATCGACCACGGCGCGAGCGTTGTGCTCCTGCTCGCCGTTGCCGATCGGCAACGGGACGAAGACCGCCGGCAGCCCCACCGCAGCGGTTTCGGTCACCGTGTTGGACCCGGCCCGGCACAGGATGAGGTCAGCCGCCGCGTACGCGAGGTCCATCCGCTCGACGAAGGGCACGATGACGTACGGCGGTGAGGCGGGCGGCAGCTCGACATCGACGCGCTGCGTGGCGCCGCTGACGTGGAGCACCTGGATGCCGGCGGCGGCGAGCGCCGGGCCGGCGGCCGCGACCGAGGCATTGAGGCGGGCGGCGCCCTGCGATCCTCCGGTCACCAAGACCGTCGGCCGCTGTGCGTCGAGACCGAAGAATGCCCGGGCCGAGTCACGCACCGCACCGCGGTCCAGCTCGGAGATCGACCGGCGGATGGGCAGCCCGACGTAGCGGCCGTGCCGCAGTACCGTGTCGGGAAACGACGTCGCCACGTGCCGCGTGCAGCACGCGGCACCGAACCGGTTGGCGATGCCCGGCAGCGCGTTGCCCTCGTGGATGACCAGCGGAATGCGGCGGCGGCGAGCCGCCAGGTAGGCCGGCACGGCCACGTAGCCACCGAACCCCACGACGACGTCGGGCTGGACGCGGTCGAGCACCGCGAGGGTCTGCCGCACCGCCGTGCCCAACCGCCCGGGGACGGCCAACAGCTCGGGTGACAGCCGGCGTGGCAGCGGCACCGGCGCGACCAGCTCGAGGGCGTACCCGGCAGCTGGCACCACCGTTGTCTCCAGTCCGCGGGCGGTGCCGAGTGCGGTCAGTGCGCAGCCGGGGCGCGCCTCCTGCAAGGCCGCGGCGGTCGCAAGCAGTGGAGAGGTGTGGCCCGCGGTGCCGCCGCCAGCGAGCAGTGCTCGGAGCGCCACGCTCAACGCTCCGGTCGCGAGCCCACCCGGGCGGTGGCGGACGGGCGCCACCAGGACCGCCGTCGGCTCCGCAGCTCGGTGAGAGCACCCGGCTCCGCGCGGGCGAACCCCAGCAGCATCCCGAGCGCGACGACCGTCGGGATCATCGCCGAGCCGCCATAGGACACCAGCGGCAGCGGAATGCCGATCACCGGCACCAGACCCACCACTGCGCCGATGTTGATCAGCGCCTGCGCGAGCAGCCACACAGTGACGCCGGCCGCGGCGTACCGCACGAACGGGTCCTTGGCGCGGACCGCGATGCGGATGCCCGCGTAGGCGAGCGTGAGGAACAGCGCGAGCACCACCAGCGTGCCGAACAGGCCGAGCTCTTCACCGATCACGGCGAAGATAAAGTCGGTGTGCGCCGCGGGCAGGCTTCCCCACTTCTGGCGGCTCGCGCCGATCCCGACGCCCCACCAGCCGCCCGACGCGAGTGCGAAGAACCCGTGAGCGGCTTGCCATCCGCCGACCTGGTAGTCGTCGAACGGGTTGAGGAACCCGGTGAGCCGGCGCACCCGATAGGGCTCCTGGGCGGCCAGGTAGAACGCCAGCGCGCTGACAGCGAGCGCAGCGAGCACGAAGAAGCGGCCGGGCGCTCCGACCACCCACAACAATCCGAGGACCAGCGCGAGCAGTACCAGCGCGGTGCCGAGGTCGCCTTGACCGACGACGAGCGCGACCACGACGGCGGCGACCGGTACGACCGGCAGCAGGAGGTGGCGCCACCTGTCCAACAGCGCGTCCTTGCGCGCGTACAGGTAGGCAGCCCACACCACGAGCGCCAGCTTGGCGAACTCGGACGGTTGGACGGTGATCGGACCGAGCGCCAGCCAGTTGCGGTTTCCGTTGACCAAGACGCCGAAGCTCGGGTGGTACGTGAGTGCGAGCAGCGCGACGGACACC
Organism: Nocardioidaceae bacterium; assembly: GCA_035296085.1. Classification (GTDB taxonomy): domain Bacteria; phylum Actinomycetota; class Actinomycetes; order Propionibacteriales; family Nocardioidaceae; genus DATHBP01. Next base: position 7,988 of record DATHBP010000125.1, read on the forward strand.
AGCAGAGCGGGGTAGGCGAGCCAGCCGAACCAGCGCAACGGCAACCGAGAGGCGACCCAGCCCAGTGGCAGCGCGACGCACACCCACACCGCCTGGCGGGTGAACACGTAGTAGGAGCTGCCATGGGTGAGGAAGGAGTAGACGCTGGATGCACTCAGCACCATGACCAGGCCGAGGGCGAGCAGCAAGGCGGTGCAGCCGAGAACCAGGTGGTAGGACGTGAGCGGTCGGTCGAGTGCCTGGCGGACTGAGCCGAACCATCCCGGTGCACCGGCCACCCGCCGCTGCCCGGTCGCGGTCGTCATCTAGTCCCTTCCTCCATCAGCGGTCGAGCGGGTCGGTCCGGCCGGCCACTGCCGCGTCAGTCGCTGGCCAGGCGGCGGACCGCCTCCGCGAACGCGGCGCCACGAGCGGCGTAGTCGCTGAACATGTCCATCGAGGCGCACGCGGGAGCGAGCAGGACGGTGTCGCCGGGGTGCGCGAGCGCCGCGGCTGCGCGCACCACAGCTTCCATAGCGCCAGTGTCGGTGGCAGCGACGTCGATCACCGGCACATCCGGCGCGTGTCGCGCGAGCGCCGCGGCGATGGCCGCGCGGTCTGCGCCGAGCAGCACCGCTCCACGCAGCCGCGGACTCGCCGTGCGCACAAGGTCGTCGAACGCCGCACCTTTCGCCAGCCCGCCGGCGATCCAGACGACCTTCGTGTACGCAGCCAGCGACGCCTGCGCCGCGTGCGGGTTGGTGGCCTTCGAGTCGTCGACGAAGCGCACTCCGGACACCACCGCGACGTCGGCGATGCGGTGGGGTTCGGGGGTGAAGTGCCGAAGGCCGGCGCGGACGGCCGCCGGAGCAACGCCGTGCGCCCGGGCCAGAGCCGCGGCGGCCAGCGCGTTCGCGACGTTGTGCGGTGCGGCCGGTGCGACATCGTCGACGGCGCCCAGCTCAGCGGCCATCGTGCGCCGACCGGCGACGAAAGCACGGTCGGCGAGCACCCCGTCGACGACCCCGAGCATGCCAACGCTGGGCACCCCGAGGGTGAAGCCGACCGCCCGGCACCCCTCGGTCACCTCCGCTTCCTCGACCAGGCACCGGGTGGCAGCGTCTTCGGCGTTGTAGACGCAGGCCCGCTGGCAGCGCGCGTAGATCCTGCCCTTGTCCTCGCGGTAGGCGGCCGCGCTGCCGTGCCAGTCGGTGTGGTCGTCGGCGAGGTTGAGCACGACCGCCGACTCCGCAGACATGGAGTGCGTCCAGTGCAGCTGGAAGCTCGACAGCTCCACCGCGAGGACGTCGTAGGGCTGCGGATGCAGCACCACTTCGAGCAGCGGGGTGCCGATGTTGCCAGCGGCTGCCGCCCGCAGGCCGGCTGCCGACAGCATGGCGGCGAGCATGCGTACGGTCGTCGTCTTTCCGTTCGTGCCGGTGACACACAGCCACGGGGCGGCCTGGTCGGGGTCCCGCAGTCGCCAGGCGAGCTCCACGTCGCCCCAAACCGGAACGCCGCGGGCCGCGGCGGCGACGAGTGCCGGGTTGGTCGGCCGCAGACCGGGCGACGTCACGACCAGGTCGCAGCGGTCGGGCAGCGCGGCGGTGGCGCCGGCGCCGAGACGGACGTCGGCCCCCAGGATCTGCAGGATCGTCGCCTTCTCCTGCTGCTCGGTTCCGTCGATGTCGTCGAGGACGCACACCCGCGCACCGAGCTGGACCAGCGCGTCCGCTGCGGCGAAGCCGGCCACCCCGATGCCGGTCACGACGACGTCGAGCCGGTCCCAGCGCGGACGTGCCTTGTCGTCATCCGGCCAGTCGGCCGGTGCGGCGCTCATGCGCCTACGACCCACTCCGCGTAGAACAACGCGATGCCGGTGGCGGCGCAGATGCCACTGATGATCCAGAACCGGATGGTCACGGTGACCTCCGCCCACCCCTTGAGCTCGAAGTGGTGGTGCAGCGGTGCCATCCGAAACAGCCGTTTACCACGGGTCAGCTTGAAGTAGCCGACCTGGGCGATCACTGAGACCGTGACGATGACGAACAGCCCGCCGAGCACCAGCAGCAGCAGCTCAGTGCGGGTCATCACGGCAAGACCAGCCATCGCCCCACCGAGGGACAGCGAGCCGGTGTCACCCAGGATGATCTTCGCCGGGGCGGCGTTCCACCACAGGAAGCCGAAACATGCGCCGGTCAGCGCAGCAGCCACGACCGCGAGGTCGTAGGGGTCACGCACCTCGTAGCACTTCAGCGCAGGCGTCGAGGCGCAGCTCTGGTTGAACTGCCAGATGCCGATGACGGTATAGGCGCCGAAGACCATCATGGCGGCGCCGGTCGCCAGCCCGTCGAGGCCGTCGGTGAGGTTCACCCCGTTACTCGCGCCGGCGATCATCACGAACACGAGCAGAACGACCAGCGCTGTGGGCAGCGTCCAGCCGTCCAGGTCACGGACGAACGAGACGGCCGGCGACACCGGGGTCTGCCCCCGGTCGTCAGGGAAGCGCAAGGCCAGCAGCCCGAACGCAAGTGCTACCAGGGACTGCCCGGCGAACTTGGTCTTGCTGCGCAGACCCAGGTTGCGCTGCTTGGAGACCTTGATGTAGTCGTCGAGGAAGCCGACCAGACCGAGGCCGCAGAACAAGAACAAGAGCAGCAGACCCGATGCGGACGGGCCCTGCCCGGTGAAGAGCTTGGCGATGAGATAGGACAGTGTCACCGCGCAGAGGCAGACCAGCCCGCCCATCGTGGGGGTGCCCCGCTTGATGTGGTGCGACGTCGGCCCGTCGTCACGGATCAGCTGCCCGTAGCCCTTGGTGACGAGCACGCTGATCGCTACCCGCGTGCCGAGCAGCGTGCCGAGGAGACTGAGCCCACCGGCGAGCAGGATCGCCCTCATGCATCCACGTCCGCGTCGAGCAGACCCTGCGCCACCCGTTCGAGCCCCGCGCCGCGCGACGCCTTGACCAGCACGACGTCCCCCCGCCCCAACCGGTCACCGAGAACCGCGAGAGCGGCGGGCACGTCCGGTACCCAGAACAGTTGCGCGGGCCCGGCGCCCGCCTGGAGGGCGGCTCCATGAACCGCTGCGGCGCCGGGGCCGACGGCGACCAGCTCAGTGATCCCGAGCTCCACCACCAGCCGGCCGAGCGCGAGGTGCTCATCGAGTGCCGTCCCACCGAGCTCGAGCATCTCACCCAGCACCGCCACGGTCCGGCCGCTCGACGCCGGCGCCGCTCCCATCGCACTCAGCGTTCGCAGCGCTGCCTGCATCGACGTGGGATTGGCGTTGTAGGCGTCGTTGACGATCGTGACACCGTCAGCTCTGCGCCGTACGTCCATCCGCCACGGTGAGCGTGCGGTGGCGCGCTCGAGCAATGCCGCGGTCCTCGCCAGGTCCGCCCCGCAGCCGAGACTGACAGCCGCTGCGGCTGCCGCGTTGAGCGCTTGGTGCTCGCCCACCAGCTGCAGGCGTACGGGCACGCGGTCCCCCTGCGCTGCGAGGCAGAACCCGGCCCGGCCGTCACCATCGAGCGTTACGTCGCTGACCCGCACGTCGGCGGCTTCGACCGCCCCGAACGTGAGCAGCCGGCCGGCGCAGCGGTCAGCCATCGCCACCACGAGCGGGTCGTCCGCGTTGAGGACGGCCAGCCCGCTGCTCGGCAGGGCCGCGACGAGCTCGGATTTCGCCGCGGCGATCTGCGCACGCCCGCCGAACGCCCCGATGTGCGCGACGCCGACGTTGAGGACGACGGCGACGTCGGGCGGAGTGACGGTGCAGAGGTAGGCGATCTGTCCGGTGCCGCGCGCGCCCATCTCCACCACCAGGTAGCGAGTGGAGTGGCGGGCGCGCAACGCGGTCAACGGGACGCCGATCTCGTTGTTGAAGTTGCCGGCCGGTGCGACCGTCTCACCGATCTGTTCGAGGACCGAGGCCAGCAGGTCCTTCGTCGTCGTCTTGCCCTGGGACCCGGTGATGGCGATGACGCAGCAGTCCACGAGCTGGTCCACGACGTGGCGGGCAAGCCGACCGAGGGCTGCGACGGGGTCGGCCACCACCACCGCCGGCACCCCGACCGGCCTGCCCGCGAGGACCGCACCGGCCCCCGCCCGTACGGCTGCCTCGGCGAAGTCATGACCGTCGACACGCTCACCACGGATGGCGGCGAACAGGCCGTCGGGCTCCACCAGGCGTGAGTCCACGCTGACCGCGCCGGAGATCGTCGTGGCCGGGTCCGCGTCGTGGACGTCCCCGCCCGTCACGGTGGCGACCTCAGCCAGCGACATTGTGATCATTGCTCACGTGCTCCGGCGCGACAAAGCCGCCCGGGCCACGACGCGGTCGTCGAACGGCTCGCTGCGACCGTCCATGTGCTGTCCCTGCTCGTGGCCCTTGCCGGCGACGAGGACGCAGTCGCCGGCGCGAGCAGCGGCCAGCGCAGCTTCGATTGCCTGGGCACGGTCGGCCACCTCGAGCACGTGGGCACGTTCCGCGGGCGGTGCGGCGCCGGTCCCGTCGAGCAGAGCCGCCCGGATGGCCGCCGGGTCCTCAGACCTCGGGTTGTCGTCGGTGATGACGACCAGGTCGGCGAGCCGAGCCGCCAGCTCTCCCATCACCGCACGCTTGCCGGTGTCGCGGTCGCCGCCGGCACCGAGCACGACCAGCAGCCGGCCCGGGGTGACGGCACGCAGTTGGTCCAACACAGCGGTGAGTGCGTCGGGCTTGTGTGCGTAGTCGACGACGACCGTGAAGTCCTGGCCCTCGTCCACGCTCTCCATCCGTCCAGGCACGCTGCGCAGGTCGGCGATGGCGTCGACGACCGGATCGACCGGCAGGCCGGCCTCGGTGCAGGCGGCGATGGCGAGCAACGCGTTGGCCACGTTGAAGGCACCGGGTAGCCGCACGCGGCAGGAGTGCAGCCTGGAGTCCGGCCCTTCGACGGTGAACGCCGTGCCTGTTCGGTCCGCCTTCGCGTCGCGGCAGCGCCAGTCGGCCGGGGCCCCGGCAGCGGACACCGTGCGGACGGGCAACGCGCGCGTTGCGACGATGCGGCGGCCGGACTCGTCGTCGACGTTGACGACCGCCCGCCGCGATCGCTGCGGTGTGAACAGCTGCGCCTTCGCGGCGAAGTAGTCCTCCTCGTCGGCGTGGAAGTCGAGGTGGTCCCGGCCGAGGTTGGTGAACGCCGCGACGTCGAACACGACGCCGTCGACCCGCCCGAGCACCAGGGAGTGGCTGGAGACCTCCATCGCGCAGGTGTCCACCGCGCGCTCACGCATCAGAGCAAACAGGGCCTGCAGTTCCGGCGCTTCTGGGGTCGTGAGCCGGCTGACCAGCGGGGTGCCGTCCACGGCGGTGCCGGTTGTCCCGATGCGAGCCGCGGTCAGCCCGCTCGCGGCGACACCTGCTTCGACCAGGTGTGCGGTCGTGGTTTTCCCCGACGTGCCCGTGATCGCGACCAGCGTCAATGCCTGTGCCGGGTAGCCATACACCAAGGCCGACACCGGACCGAGGCATCCTCTGGGGTCGGCCACGACGAGCGCCGGCACGCCGCTGGCGGTCGCGGACGGTGCTCCGGCCTCGTCGGTGAGCACGGCTACCGCCCCGGCCGCGGCTGCGTCGGCGCAGAACCGCGCGCCGTGGACGTTGGCGCCGGACAGTGCTGCGTACATGTCGCCGGGCTGAACCGCCCGCGAGTCGACGGTCACCCCGGTCACACCTGGGTTGTCATCGTGGGCGCGCGCGGGCCGCAGCAGGGTTGCATCGGCAGTCCGTACCAGCGATTCAAGCGGTACGGGGGTGACGACCTGGGGCCGGACAGGCAGGTCCGCGGCGGTCCGGGGCGCGGCGGGCACGGCGGCGAGGCTACCGAAGCTCACCAGGTGGTGGGGATCTTCGGCGGCCGCGCGCCAGTGGGTGGGACCCCGTACTTCTCCAAGGCGTAGGACATCACGTCGTGGAACACCGGTCCGCCGGTGGAGCCGCCGCCGCTGCCGCTGTCAGGCTCCTGGACGACGACATAGGTGAGGAACCTCGGCTCGTCGGCAGGCGCGAAGCCGGCGAACGAGACGGTGGTCCCCCGGTAGCAGCCGCAGGTGGAGTCGGCCCGCTGCGCGGTGCCGGTCTTGCCGGCCACCCGGTAGCCGGGGATCGCGGCCAGCGGGGCCGTGCCGTCCGGCGCTGTGACCGCCTCCATCATCGACGTCACGGCGGTCGCCGCCCGCGGGCTGATGACCCGGTGTCGCGCCGGAGGCGGTGCCGGCGTGAGGCTGCCGTCGGGCCCGAGATAGCCCTTGATCAAGGTCGGGTCGACGCGGACCCCCCCGTTGGCGACCGCAGCGACCGCTGCGGCCATCTGCACCGCGGTCACCGAGAGACCCTGACCGAACGAGATGGTGTCGTGGTTGATGCGCTCCCAGCTCGAGGCCGGCGGAAGGAGACCGGCACTCTCGCCGGGAAGGCCGAGCTCAGTCCGTGCGCCGAGCCCGAAGGCGCGCAGATAGCGGTAGAGGGCTTGGTCGCCCATCAGCTCACTCGCCAGCACGGTGCCGAGGTTGGACGAGACCGAGAGAACCCCGGTCATCGTCAGACGAAGCGTGCCGTGCGGGAAGTAGTCGCGGATGGTGTGGCCGCCGCGGTCGAGTGCAGGTGGCACCGTGATTTTCGTCCGCGGCGTCACCAGGCCCGCATCCACCAGCGCGCTGGCCGTGAGCACCTTCTCGACGCTCCCCGGCTCGTAGACGTCCTGGATGCTCCGAGCGCCGAGGCTCGTCGCATCGGCGTCTTCGACGTTTCGCGGGTCGACGCTCGGCCAGTCCGCGAGCGCCAGCAGCTCACCGGTCCTCACATCGAGGACGACCAGCGACCCCGAGCTGCCGCCACTCGCCTGCACAGCGGTCTTCAACCGGCGCTGCGCGTACCACTGCAGGTCCCGGTCGATCGTCAGCGCCACGCCCGTCCCCGGCCGAGGTTGCTCGATGACGCTGTGCGCAAGCGGGATCCGGCTGCCGTCGGGCCCGACCTCGAAGGTCTCTGCGCCGTCCCGACCGGAGAGCTCGTCGTTCAACGCGTACTCCAGGCCGGCCAGGCCGTTGCCGTCGGCGCCGACGAAGCCGACCACATTCGCGCCCACGTCCTTCGCCGGGTAGCTGCGCAGCGTGTCAGCAGCGGTGAACACTCCACCGAGGTTGCGGCGGTTGAGCTCGCTCACCACGGCGTCGGCGTGCTGGGGGCGCAGATGGCGGGCCAGGTAGGCAAAGCGGGTGTCCGGCGTCCGCAGCACCTCGACCATGTCGATGTAGTCGAGCCCGAGGCGTGCGCTGAGCACCGCGGCGATCCGCGTCGCTGACCTCGCCGTCATGCTCGGGTCGGCGGTGAGCATCGCGGCGCCCACTGACTCCGCCAGGGCGGTGCCGAAGCGATCGACGATCTGGCCGCGTGGGGCAGCCAGCACGGCCGTGTGGGTGCCTTCTTGCTGCGCCATCGCTGCGTACGCGTTCGCATCGACGCCTTGGAGCTGCAGCAGACGCCCGGCGAACAACGACACGACGAATGCGACGGCGAGGAAGCAGGCCCGTAGACGTAGCGACGCGCGACCGCGCCGGCGCCGGCGCCGGCTTGCCGGCTGCCTGCCGCTGCGACGGCTCACCGGATGCCTGCGGCGTTCGCGCGGCCGGTGCGGGAGCCGACGACACGGCCGTCGGACAGCCGTAGGAAGACGGGCGTCGGGTCGGCGACCATGCCGAGCTGTTGGGCACGGCGCGCGAGCCGCCCCGGGTCGCGGAGCGCGGACACCTCCAGCTGGAGGCTCTGTTGGCTCACCAGCAGCGCCGTTGCCCTGCTCTCGAGCCTGGCGACCGCGAACGCGCTTTGCTGCAGTGAGGTGTTGACGACCAGGAGACCGACAACGCCGATCCCGAGCGCGAGCACGACAACCAGAGCGAACGGGACGCGGGTCCAACGCTGCCGAGCCCTGGGTACGACGATGAGCCGGGGGCGCCGCGGCGGTCCGGGCACCGGCCCGGTCGACGGCGCCCGTAGGCGTCCTGGGTCGACGAGCGTGCTCACGCTGCCGCCCGGATGCGTTCAGCTGCGCGGAGCCGCACCGATCGGGCGCGTGCGTTGGCAGCGACCTCGTCGTCCTCGGGTCTCTCGGCGCCCCGCGTGAGCAGCCGCAGCGTGGGGGCGTGATCAGCGGGGACGATGGGCACCCCCACCGGTACGCCAGCTTGGGACCCGGCTGTGAACGTCTGCTTGACCAACCGGTCCTCCAAAGAGTGGTAGGCCAGCACGACGATGCGGCCGCGGACGGCCAGCGCGCCGATCGCGGCCGGTAGCGCACGGGCAAGCGAGGAGAGCTCGTCGTTGACCTCGATCCGCAGCGCCTGGAACGTCCGCTTGGCGGGATGGCCGCCGGACTCGCGCTTCGAGGCCGGAATGGCCGCGCGTACGACCTCGACGAGCCGGGCGCTGGAGTCGAACGGCGCTGCTGCGCGCTCGCGGACGATGCCGTCCGCGATCCGCCGCGCGAAGCGCTCTTCTCCGAAGGTGCGCAGCACCCTGGCCAGATCATCGGCCGAGTAGGTGTTGACCACCTCGGCAGCGGTGACTCCGCCGCCTTGGTCCATCCGCATGTCGAGAGGAGAGTCCTCGGCGTAGGCGAATCCGCGGCGACGCTCGTCGATCTGCAGCGAGGAGAGGCCGAGGTCGAACACGACGCCGTTCACATGAGCGAGGCCCAGCCGCCGGAGAACCTCGGGCAGCTGGTCGTAGACGGCGTGCACCAGCGTGACGCGATCCGCTTCGGCGGCCAGCCGTGTCCGAGCCGTCGCCAAGGCGTCCCGGTCGCGGTCGAGCCCCACGACCCGCGCCTGCGGGCAGCGAGCGAGAATGGCTGCCGCGTGACCACCGAGCCCGATCGTGGCGTCGACGAGCACCGCCCCCGGACGCTCCAGGGCCGGCGCCACGAGCGCCACGACCCGATCCACCATGACGGGGACGTGGGTGGGCTGAGTCATTGGGCCGTCAGCCCGCGAGCCGCGTGATCAACAGCACGGCAAACGCCAACGCACTCGACGCGGCCGCTGAGAACGCCATGACCGCGAATCCGTCGAGGACCTCTTCGCGCACCCGACGCCGCGGCTGTTCGAGCTCGGTGCGCCCGACGACTCCCATGTCCATCTCGACCCCTCGCTCGCCGCTTGCGGTGCGACGCTGGTGTTGCGTTTCGTACGGCCAGGCCCCCGCCCGCTCGGCTGGCTTCGGCGGTCGTCTGGCACCGGGGAAGGTGTGTCAGAAGACCCCCTGAGCGGGCCGGAGACCTCGCCGTACGACAGGTGGAGCTGCGCGTGTGGCGACGCGCTCAGATCACCCCGGGCAGCACCTCCTCCGACAGCTCGGAGAACGCGGTCTCCTGGGTCTGTGAGTAGAGGCGCCAGGCGGCTGGGTCCCAGAGCTCCACCCGGTTCATCGCTCCGATCGCAACGCAGTCGCGGCTCAGCCCGGCGTACTGCCGCAGCGGCGGCGGGATCGTGATGCGGCCCTGCTTGTCCGCCGACTCGTTCGACGCGGTGGCGAAGAACATGCGGACGAAGTCGCGCACTCGCTTGTTGGTCATGGGAGCGGACCGCAGCGCCTCGGTCAGCGTCAGGAACTCCGGCAGCGGCCACAGGAACAGGCAGCGGTCCTGGCCGGCGGTGAGCACCACGCTGTCCCCCATCTCGTCTCGAAACTTGGCGGGCAGGAACATCCGGCCCTTGTCGTCGAGGCGGGGGGTGTGCGTACCGAAGAACATCGTGCACCTACCCCTCTCCTCCACTTCCCGCCACTTTACCCCACAATCCTCCACTTGGTGGATCATCTACGGTGCGAACTTGGCGAAATCCCGGTGCTTCCCCCACGGACGGCAACTGCGGCGGCAGCGAGAGTGACCAGATCGTTAGGAACGCGCTACCGGAAAAGGCTGGCAGGATGAGGTCACCGTCGGCGCCGAGCCGCGGCCGAGGAGGGCGTTGGTGACAACCGAAGCGACGAGACTGGTCGCCGACGAGACCAGCCCAGCAGACTTCGACACCCTCGCGGCGGTTGCCGGTCGAGTGCAAGCGGGCGTGGAGAGCGTCATCGAGGGCAAGCCCGAAGTGGTCCGGACGGCCATCACCGTGCTGCTCGCCGAGGGCCACTTGCTGATCGAAGACGTGCCAGGTGTGGGCAAGACCATGCTGGCCAAGGCACTGGCCCGGGCGATCGACTGCTCGGTTCGGCGCATCCAGTTCACACCGGACCTGCTGCCGTCCGACATCACCGGCGTCTCGGTGTACAACCAGGAGACCCGCGACTTCGAGTTCCGCCCCGGCGGTGTCTTCGCCAACATCGTCGTCGGAGACGAGATCAACCGGGCTTCCCCGAAGACCCAGTCGGCGCTGCTCGAGTGCATGGAAGAGCGCCAGGTCAGCGTGGACGCCACCACGTTCCTTCTCGAAGCACCGTTCATGGTGATCGCGACCCAGAACCCTATCGAGATGGAAGGCACCTACCCGCTGCCCGAGGCGCAGCGGGACCGGTTCATGGCGCGGGTCTCGATGGGCTACCCGGTGCCAGCCGCCGAGCTCGCGATGCTCGACTCTCGAGCCACCATAAACCCCCTGGACGCGCTGGAACCGGTCACCGACGCAGCTCAGATCGCCGCACTCATCACGGTCGTCAACTCGGTCTTCGTCTCCGACGCCGTCAAGCGGTACGCAGTGGCGCTTGTCACGGCGACACGCAACTCCCCCGAGCTGCGCCTGGGAGCCTCGCCACGGGCGACGCTGCACCTGGTCCGGGCGGCGCGCGCGTTCGCTGCGCTGGAGGGGCGCGAGTTCGTGCTGCCCGACGACGTCCAAACGCTGGCCAAGCCGGTACTCGTCCACCGTCTGCTGCCGGGCATCGAGGCGCAGATCGGTGGTCGTGGCGTGGACGAGATCGTCGACGGCGTGGTCCGTACGGTCGCGATGCCACAGCGGCGCGGCGTCGAGACCAGCGCGTAGCCGGCCCCCAGATGAGCGAAGCGCTGTCCGCGCTGACCGTCCGCGGCCGAGCCTTTCTGGCGGCGGGGCTTGCGGCCTGCCTGTGCGCCCTGGTCCTCGGGCAAAAGGACCTGCTGCGGGTCGCGATCCTGCTGGTGGCCCTGCCGCTGGTCACCGCGGTCGTGGTGGCCCGCTCCCGCTACCGGCTGATGTGCGAACGCGCCGTCACCCCTGCCCGACTGCCCGTCGGCGAGACGGCCACTGTGTCGCTCCGGCTGCAGAACGCCGGCCGGATGCCGACCGGTGTGCTGCTCCTCGAGGACAAGGTTCCCTACGTCGTCGGGTCTCGCCCCCGGTTCGTCATCGACCACATGGGATCGCGCTGGCGCCAAGAGGTCGCCTACCCCGTGCGGTCCGACGTCCGAGGTCGCTACCTGCTCGGGCCACTGACGGTCCGGGTAAGCGACCCGTTCGGGTTCGTGGAGCTGACCCGTTCCTTCGCCGAACGCAGCACGATGATCGTCACGCCACAGGTCCACGCGCTGGCCGCCAACCGGCTCTCCGGGGAGTGGTCCGGCACCGGGGACAACCGGCCTCGGGCCTTCGCGGCCGCCGGCAGCGAGGACGTGACCGTACGCGAGTACCGGCAAGGCGACGAGCTGCGCCGGGTGCACTGGCCGAGCACAGCCCGGTCCGGTGAGCTGATGGTCCGACGCGAGGAGCAGCCCTGGCAGAGCCGGTCGACGTTGGTGCTCGACACCCGAAAGCTCGCCCATGCCGGTTCGGGCCCCGCATCCTCACTCGAGTGGGCGATCACAGCCGCGGCCTCGGTCGGAGCGCACCTCGCCCGTCGCGGCTTCACCGTCCGGCTCATCACCGACGCGGAGGTGGTCGGCGGACCCGCCGCTTGGCACGACCGCGGCCTCGGCGCGCTGGGTGAGACGGAAGCGCTGTTGGAGACGCTGGCGGTGGCACGGGCATCCGAGCGCGTACGGCTCGACCTTCCGACGCTCAGCGACCAAAGCGGCCCCGGGCTGCTCGTGGTGATCGCCGGGTTGCTCGAGCCTGATGACATCCGTTCTCTGGGCCGACTGCGCCACGGCGGTGCAGCGAGCCTGGCGATGGTGCTGGACGTCGCGGGCTGGGCGGGCAGCGGCGATGGCCCTGTCCGCAGGCTCACCGCCCGGACACAGTCCAATGCCTCCGCGCTGCGCAGGCAGGGCTGGCAGGTAGCTGTAGCCCGCCCCGGCGACCGGGTCTCGGAGCTGTGGGAGACGCTGGCCGACCCCGTCGTCCGGCCGTACGGACAAGCATCGTGATGACTCGTCTGGCCGGAGCGTCTCGGCTCACCGCGCTCGCCTGGCTGGCGACGGTGTCCACCTCGGTGGCGCTGTTCCCCTTGTTCCAGAGCAAGGGCTACCTGATCGCCGGGGCAGCCGTGGCCGGGCTGGTCGGTCTCGTCGGACTCGGCTTGCGGGCGCTCCGAGTGCCAGTGGCGCTGGTCGTGCTCGCCCAGGTGGCCACCGTTGTCGTCTGGGTGGTCGCCACGCGTTCGGCGGGCAAGGCGCTCTACGGCATCCTCCCCACCCCCGAGGCGCTCCAGGCGGTGATGCGTCAGCTGCGCAACGGCGTCGCCGTCGCCAACGACTACGCCCCACCGGTTCCGCGTAGCCCGGGGCTCGTACTGCTCGTCGCCTTGGGTATCGCAGCGATCGCGATCCTCGTCGACCTGATCGCGATCGGCCTCAACCGAGTGGCCTGGGCAGGCATACCGCTGCTGGCGTTGTACGCCGTTCCCGCCGCGACCGTCCCGAACGGGGTCCCCGCGCTGGCGTTCATTCCGGGCGCCTTCGGCTTCATCGCGCTGCTGTCGGCCGAGGAAGGTGAGCGGGTGAGCCATTGGGGCAAGCGGATCACCCGGGCCGGACGACTCTGGGACGACGGGGGGAAGGACCGCGTCTACACCAATGCGCTGGCCCAGAGCGGGCGGCGGATCGGCACGACCGCGATCGCGCTGGCGGTCGTTATCCCGTTGCTGCTCCCGGCGTTCTCCGAACGCCTGTGGTCCTCGGGCACCGGCGGCGGGGACGGGTCGGGCTCGATCTCCATCGACAACCCCATCGTCGACCTGCGCCGAGACCTCGTTCAGCCCAGCGACGCGCCACTGATCTTCGTTGAGACCAAGCACCCGGACCCGAGCTATCTACGGCTTGCGGCACTCGACGCCTTCGACGGGTTCAGCTGGCGCCCTTCGGTGCGCCAGATCCCCAGCGGACAGCAGGCGAATGCCGGCCTGCCGCCGCCACCGGGTCTCAGCAGCTCGGTCGAGACCTCCCGGATGCTCTACACGTTCGACGTCTCCGAGTTGGTGGACTCGACGTGGTTGCCGGAGTACTACCCATCGGTCGCGGCAACCGCCCGCGGAGACTGGCGCTACGACGAGGCCAACCTCGACATTCTCAGCGCAGACGCGGACCTGAGCGCCGCGGGACAGCACTATGAGCTACGGGCTCTCGAGGTGCGACCCACCAGCGCCCAGCTGCAGAACGCTACGGCTGCACCACCCGCCCTCGTGCGGCACTTCACGGAGCTGCCTTCTGAGCTACCGGCGATCGTTGCCCAGCAGGGCGCGTTCGTCGTCGGGAACGCGGAGACCGACTTCGAGCGTGCGATAGCGCTGCAGGACTGGTTCCGTTCCACCGGCG
>DATHBP010000126.1:0-5295 GCA_035296085.1 Nocardioidaceae bacterium
GTTCAAGTCATCGGGGTCGGCCAGACAACTGTCATGTCGACCACGACCAGCGAGACCGGTGGCGCACAGACGACTGAGGCGATCCCACAGACGATCCTCACGTTGGCACTCGACCTGCGAGAGGCCCAACAAGTGCTGTTCGCGTCGCGGCCTCCGGGTGAGCTCGCTTTCGGGCTGCGCAATGACCAGTCGCCTGCCGGAAAGACAGTCGGCATTACCGCAAGCAATCTGTTCGGGTGAGGGAGACACCATGACAACGATCGTGGAGAGCAGGACCGACAGCGCCGAGAGCTACGCCTCGGCGGTAGGCGGCGGAGCCGAAGTGGTCGAGGCGCTCGACGCGCTCAGGCGCCACCTCGACCAACGACCGAATGAGTACGCCGTCGTGCTCGGGCCGAACGTGCACCTCGACGGGGCCATCAAACTCGCCGAGAGCTTGCGCGTCACGCGTCCAGCGCTCAGCGTCATCCTGCTGCGCCACCGAGTGGACGCCAACGTGCTCACCGAGGCGCTGCGCTCCGGAATGCGTGAGGTCGTCGAGGAACGCGACCTGACCGGTCTCGGCCAGGCCGTCCGTCGGGCCTACACGCTCAGCGAAGCGCTAGGCGGCAACGATGTCTCGCCCGAGAACGAGGGTGCCGGCAAGGTCATCACGGTGTTCTCCGCCAAGGGTGGCGTGGGCAAGACCACGATCTCGACCAACCTCGCGGTCCTGCTGGCTCGCGCCGGACACTCCACCTGCCTCATCGACCTGGACCTGGCGTTCGGTGACGTCGCCGTCAGCCTGCAGATCCTGCCCACCAGGACGTTCGTCGACGCTGTCCCCATGGGCGGCGAGCTCGACCCGGCGAGCTTGGAGTCGCTGCTGACGCCTTACCGCGACGGCCTGATGACGCTCATCGCGCCCCTGCAGCCGACTGCGAAAGACACCATCCCGCCGGAGCTGGTGGGTCGGGTGCTCGACATGCTCAAGCAGCGGTTCGACTACATCGTGGTCGACACGGCGCCGGCCTTCGACGACCACGTCCTGAAGGCGTTCGACCACACCGACCTGCTCCTGCTGCTGCTCACCCTGGACGTGCCGGCTGTCAAAGCGGCCAAGATCGCCCTCGAGACGCTGGACCTCATTAACTATCCACGTGACCGAGTCCGTCTCATCCTGAACCGGGCGGACTCCAAGGTTGGACTCGGCGGCTTCGAGGTGGAGAAGGCGCTAGGTGCCAAGGTGATGGCGTCGATCCCGTCCGCACGAGAGGTGCCGGCCTCGATCAACCGTGGCGAGCCGATCACCACCGCTCACCCACGGCACCCAGTCACCCAGGCGCTGGAGGAGCTGGCCAGGCTGTGCGTGGCCAAGGTCAGCACGCCGAACGCCACGGCCGACTCGACCGCCCCGGCAGAAGCGGGCGGCCACCGTTCGCGCAGCCGGTTCGCTCGCAAGGCGCGGGCATAGATGAGCCTGAGTGAGCGGCTGGCGCGCGCGCAGACAGACCGCGGGTCGCCGGGATCGAACGGCGCCGGGTCAGACGGCAAGCCCGCGACCTCGCGGCAGGTGACCGACCCCTTCACCACGATCAAACACAGCGTGCACCAGGCGCTGCTCGCCGACCTCGGTCCCAAGCTGTACGACTCGAAGCTGACACAGGGCGAGCTCGAGCAGATGGTCCGCGGCACGTTGCAGCAGGTCATGAACCACCAGGAAGCGCGGCTCAGCCCCGCGGACCGCACCCGATTGATCCAGGAGATCGCCGACGACATCCTCGGCTACGGCCCCATCGAGCCGTTCCTCCGGGACGCGAGCCTGACGGAGGTCATGGTCAACGGCCCGTACGACATCTGGATCGAGCGAGACGGCAAGCTGCAGCGGGTCGATGGGCAGTTCGCCAGCGAGGACCACCTTCGGCGCACCATCGAGAAGATCGTGGCCCGCGTAGGCCGCCGGATCGACGAGTCGTCGCCCATGGTCGACGCACGACTTCAAGACGGCAGCCGAGTGAACGCCGTCGTGCCGCCGTTGGCGCTGGACGGGTCGCTGCTCACGATCCGAAAGTTCGCGGCCGACCCCTACACCGTCTCCGACCTCATCTCCTTCGGCACGCTCACCGAGCTCGCCGCGAAGTTTCTCAAGGCGTGCGTACAGGGCCGGCTGAACATCCTGGTGTCCGGTGGCACCGGCTCGGGCAAGACGACCACTCTCAACGTGTTGTCCTCGTTCATCCCCGCCAACGAGCGGATCATCACTGTCGAAGACGCGGCCGAGCTGCAGCTCAACCAGAACCATGTGCTGCGGATGGAGTCGCGCCCAGCGAACATCGAGGGCAAAGGCGCAGTAACCATTCGCGACCTGGTCCGCAACTCGCTGCGTATGCGGCCGGATCGCATCGTGGTCGGTGAGATCCGCGACGCTGCCGCTCTCGACATGTTGCAGGCCATGAACACCGGGCATGACGGCTCAATCAGCACGCTGCACGCCAACACCCCTCGCGACGCTCTCGCTCGGCTGGAGACGATGGTGCTGATGGCGGGTATGGACCTTCCGATCAAGGCGATCCGCGAGCAGGTCAGCAGCGCCGTCGACATGATCGTGCAGCAGGTGCGCCTCAAGGACGGCAGCCGACGCGTCACGCACATCACCGAAGTCGAGCGGATGGAAGGCGACGTCATCACCCTGCAGGACATCTTCGTCTTCGACACGTCGCAAGGCTTCGGTGAGAACGGCCGTTCGCTCGGCCGCTTGCACTCGACCGGACTGCGGCCGGGTTTCCTGCCCAAGCTGCACGACGCCGGCATCAGCGTGGACACCGCGACGTTTGCGCCGGACAGATGATGAGGCGTGCACGGCGTGCAGCGGTGCTGCTCGCGTTCGGGTTGCTGGTCGTCGCCCCTGGGATGGCGTGGGGCAGCGACCTCGCGGGGCATATCGACCACGTCCAGTCCAAGAACGCTGGAGTCGACTTGTTGTTCTCGGTGTCCGGGCTACCGACAGGGGTGGCACCGGACCTGACCACGGTTGCCGTCACGGTCGACGGTCAACGTGTGCAGGCGACCGCGAAGGCTACGGCACAAGACAGCGGAAGAATCCGGCGGACCGCCATCTTGGCGATTGATGTCAGCGAAAGCATGGCGGGCACCTCATTCGACCAAGCCAAAGCGGCCGCCCACACGTTCATCGACAGGGCACCGGCTGACCTCTACGTCGGGATCGTGGCCTTCGCCAGCGATGTAAGCGTCGTCAGCCGACCCACCACCGACCGTGGTGCGGTGAACACGGCCGTCGACGGGCTGCAGTTGAGCGAGCAGACGAGCCTGTACGCGGGCGTCACGAGAGCCGTAGCCGCCGCGGGCGGATCAGGCTTGCGAAGCATCGTCGTCCTCACCGACGGTCGAGACACCACCGACGCCGAGCTGGGCGGCGTCATCGACGCCGTTAGCGCGTCGCGCGCACGGGTGGACGTCGTCGCGCTCGGGCGGGACGGCCCCTCCCGCTCTGCCCTCGAGGACATCGCGGCGGCGGGCCACGGGTCCGTGATCGACGCGTCCGAGCCAGAGGCGCTCACCCAGGTGTTCGCTGACGAGGCTGCGGCCATCGCGGGCCAGGTCCTCATCAGCTTCCCAGTTCCGCCCAGCAAGGCGGGCGCGGACGCAAGTATCGAAGTCTCGGTCGAGGCGGGCGGCACCACATACACCGACTCCGCAGTCGTCGGGCTGAGCGACGTGGCCACTGTCCAGCCATCAGCTCCTGCTATCAGCGTCGCGACCCCTGGGCGAGCGGTCGGCGTCCCAGTCCTGATCGGTGGACTCGCGGTGTTGGTCATCGGCATCGCGATCCTGCTGCTGGTGGCGTTCGGGATGTTCAACGTCAACGAGAGCAGCAAGATCGAGCGACGGCTCGCGGTCTACGGCCCGAACAGCGCCATTACGGTTACTGTCCCGAGTGGCAAAGGCGAAGCCGGCGTCAAAGCCGCCGCGATCAGCGCCGCGGAGCGGGCGCTCGGGAACGGCAACCTGTCGGTGAACCTCGCGCGCAAGCTGGACGCCGCGGGACTGCCCTTCACCTCGGCGGAGTGGCTGTTGCTGCACATCGGGGTGGCACTGACTGCCGCACTGGTGGGGATGGTGCTCAGCGGCGGTGGACTGCTTGCCACGCTGCTGTTCCTGGTCATCGGCGCCGCGCTCCCGTGGGCGTACGTGAACTTCAAGCGCGGCCGGCGGTTGAAGCGGTTCCAAGGCCAGCTCGCGCCCACCCTGCAGGTGATGTCGGGCAGCCTCTCAGCCGGTCTATCGCTGGCTCAGTCGGTCGAGACTGTCGTCCGCGAGGGCTCCGAGCCGATCTCGGGGGAGTTTCGTCGAGCGCTCATCGAGCAGCGACTCGGCGTCGAGGTCGAAGACGCCCTCGACGGGGTGGCCAAGCGGATGGAGAGCAAGGACTTCGGGTGGATGGTCATGGCAGTTCGCATCCAGCGTGAGGTGGGCGGCAACCTCGCCGAGCTCCTGAACACCGTGTCGAGCACACTGCGCGAGCGCGAGTACCTCCGTCGGCAGGTGAGCACATTGTCCGCCGAGGGTCGCCTGTCCGGCTGGATCATCGGTGGCTTGCCGCCGGTGTTCGTCATCTACCTGATGCTCGTCCGTCCGGAATATCTAACTCCGATGCTGCAGAGCTCCCTCGGCCTCATGATGATCGGCATCGCGGTGGTCATGATGGTGATGGGTGCGTTGTGGCTGCGCAAGACCGTCCAGATCGAGGTGTGACGTGGACTCCCCGTTGCTGCTCTTCGGCGGGCTAGCTGGCATCTTTCTCGGCATTACTGCCGTGATCGCGGTCATCGCACTACAGCCCGAGCGCCCGAGCGGCTTGCGTTCGCTCGCCCTGCTTGAGGCGTTTGCTGCTGCTCCGGACCACATGCGCGAGGAGCTGCAACCCAGTTTCTCCGACCGGATCCTGACTCCGCTACTCAGCCGACTGCTCGGCATTGGCCGCCGCCTCACTCCGGCCGACTTCGCCGAGCGGGTGCAACAGAAGCTCGACATGGCCGGCAACCCTAGGGGAATCACCGTCGAGCGGCTCATCTCCTTGCGGATGCTCGGCTTGACGGTCGGGCTGGTGGTGTCCGTGGTCGTCGTCGTCGCTACCGGCATGTCGACGCTGACGGGCGTGTTGTTCGGAGTGGCGCTGACGTTGTTGGGCTACTTCGGACCCATGCTCTGGCTCCGCCAGAAGGGGGCCGAGCGCACAAAGACGATCCAGCACGAACTGCCGGACTCCCTCGATCTCCTCACGATCTCAGTAGAAGC
>DATHBP010000127.1:0-5957 GCA_035296085.1 Nocardioidaceae bacterium
TACGACGGCGCAGACCACCGTGGGCTGGAGCGGCACACCGCTGACAACGCCCGCGAAGAGTCGTTCGAATGCCACGGGCTGGTCGTCGTACGGGTGACAGCGCTGGACCTCTACCGCTGGCCGCAGCGAACGGGACAGCGGCTACGCGCAGCCCGTGAGCGTGGGTTGCGGCGGGATCGTGGCACGGATCAGTGGCTGATCGGCTGACTCTGCGCCGAGTTGTGACGATGTTGCTGCCGAACGGGCGGCCCGGCAGCAACTGCGTCACAAACCGCGGGCGGACCGCCAGCGGAACCCACCTACACGCCGTGGATGAACTCCTCGAGCATGGTGCGAGCCTCGTCGTCGGGCCGTTGGACCGGCGGTGACTTCATGAGGTACGACGACGCCGCCTGTACGGGGCCACCGATGCCGCGGTCCTTGGCGATCTTGGCGGCGCGGATCGCGTCGATGATGATGCCGGCCGAGTTCGGAGAGTCCCACACCTCCAGCTTGTACTCCATGGTCAGCGGCACGTCGCCGAACGCGCGGCCCTCGAGTCGTACGTAGGCCCACTTGCGGTCGTCGAGCCAGGCGACGTAGTCGGACGGTCCGATGTGGACGTTGCGCGCCCCGAGATCGTGGTCGATGTTGGAGGTGACGGCCTGGGTCTTGGAGATCTTCTTCGACTCCAGCCGGTCCCGCTCGAGCATGTTCTTGAAGTCCATGTTGCCGCCGACGTTGAGCTGGTAGGTGCGGTCGAGCACGACACCGCGATCCTCGAACAGCTTGGCCAGCACGCGGTGGGTGATCGTGGCGCCCACCTGCGACTTGATGTCGTCGCCGATGATCGGCACGCCCGCCGCCTCGAACTTCGCCGCCCACACGGGGTCGGAGGCGATGAACACCGGCAGTGCGTTGACGAACGCAACGCCCGCGTCGATGGCGCACTGCGCGTAGAACTTGTCCGCGTCCTCCGAGCCCACCGGCAGGTAGGACACCAGCACGTCGGCCTCGGTCTCGCGCAGCGCCGCGACTACGTCGACGGGCTCGGTGTCGGACTCGTCGATGGTCAGCCGGTAGTACTTGCCCAGCCCGTCGAGGGTGTGCCCTCGCTGCACGGTCAAGCCCATCGGGGGTACGTCTGCGATCGTGATCGTGTTGTTCTCGCTGGCGCGGATCGCCTCGGACAGGTCGAACCCGACCTTCTTGGCGTCGACGTCGAACGCTGCGACGAACTCGACATCGCGTACGTGGTAGTCGCCGAACTCGACGTGCATCAGCCCGGGGACGGCCGCCGACGGGTCAGCGTCGCGGTAGTAGTGCACGCCCTGGACCAGCGACGCGGCGCAGTTGCCGACCCCGACGATGGCCACGCGAATCGAACTCATAAGACGCTCCTCTAGTCCTTGCGGTTGGTAGTGACAGTCCGCGCCGGGCGCGTCCGTTCGTTGTCGATCAGCTCGGAGAGCCAGCGGACTTCGCGCTCCGCTGACTCGAGTCCGTGGCGCTGCAGCTCTGAGGTGTAGGTGTCGACTCGCTCACGCGTGCGGGCCATTGCCTCGCGGACGCCTTCCAGCCGCTCCTCCAGCCGGCTCCGTCGGCCTTCGAGGATGCGCAGCCGCGTCTCGGCGTCGGTGCGGGCGAAGAAAGCGAAATGGACGCCGAAGTTGTCGTCGTCCCACGCCGACGGGCCGGCTTCGGAGACCAGCGCCGCGAAGCGCTCCTTGCCTTCCGCGGTGAGCTTGTAGACGATCCGTCCGCGGCGGCTGGACAGGTTGGCCGCCGGCTGCCGCTCGGAGGTGTCCTCGGCGATCCAACCCACCCGCAGCATCTCCTTCAAGCAGGGGTAGAGCGAGCCGTAGGACAGCACCCGGGTCCAGCCGAGCAGCCCAGTCACTTGCTTGCGCAGCTCGTAGCCGTGCATGGGCGAGTCTTGAAGTAGCCCGAGCACAGCCAGCTCGAGCGCTTCACCCCGCTTCGCCACCGCTTCGAGCCCCCCTTCCGCCATGCTGGGAACGCCAAGGCCGGCCCTCGACCTATCGTGGCTATGTATCCTAGCGATACATCGCAGCGATCGTTTACCGCTCTGTCCACGACGCGCCGAGCGTTGACCGGATCCACCGGCTGTCAGGCGTACCGGGGGTGTCCTCGGGCCGTACGCCGTACCCTTCCTCGGTGGAATCCGCACGGTCGGTGATCGACTACTCGCTGCAGCGCCGGGCGCTGCTCGCGAACCTGCGCAACGGCGCGGCCACCACCGTGTCCGACGTCTGCGACGCGGACCCCTACCTGCTCCGCGCTGCGAAGCACCACGGGGAGGCTACGGAGAAGCAGTGCCCCATCTGCCGGCGGCGGGAGCTGACTCACCTGCGCTACACGTTCGGCGACGAGCTGGGGCAGTACTCCGGACGCATCAAGAACTGCGCGGAGATCGAGCAGATGGCCGGTGAGCACGGCGAGTTCGCGGTCTACGTGGTCGAGGTCTGCCAGGAGTGCGGATGGAACCATCTCGTCGAGTCCTACGTCCTGGGAGACGGCGTACCCCGCAAGCCGCCGCGACGGCGCCGCACGGCCGAAGACGACTACTGAGCACCCGCCGACCAGGCGCGCGTATCGCATCCATCGCCGCCTCGCCGGGAGCATCGTGACCAAGCAGCGCGGCAAGCCGTCCGTGGCTGCCCGCCGACCGCCGAAGCGCCGGAGCCGGCTGGCCCGGGCCCTCAAAATCCTCGGACTGACCACGGTGCTAGGCCTGCTCGGGTTGGTGGCCGCGGTGCTCATCGGCTACCAGATGGTGGAGGTTCCGACCGCCAACCAGGCGTTCCAGGCCGAGAAGACGTTCGTGTACTACGCCGACGCCAAGCACGTGCTCGGCTCATACGCGTCCCAGGACCGCATCAACGTGGCGTTGGCCGATGTGCCCGACCACGTGCAGCAGGCAGTCGTGGCGGCCGAGAACCGGACGTTCTGGACCGACAGAGGAATCGACCCGAAGGGCATCGTGCGGGCTGCCTGGGCCAACCTCACCAGCGACTCCACCCAGGGCGCATCCACCATCACCCAGCAGTACGTCAAGATCCTCTACCTCTCGCAGGAGCGCAGCTGGCAGCGAAAGATCAAGGAGGCGTTCCTCGCGGTCAAGGTCGAGAACTCGATGTCGAAGTCCGAGATCCTGCAGGGCTACCTCAACACCATCTACTTCGGGCGCGGCGCGTACGGCATCGAGGCGGCGGCGCGGGCGTACTTCGGCGTGGGTGCAGGCCAGCTCGACGTCGCGCAGGGGGCGGTCCTCGCCGCTGTCCTCAACGCACCGACGGCCTTCGACCCCGCCGGCGGCAGAGCCAACGAGCGGGCGTTGCTCGCGCGCTACCGCTACGTGCTGGACGGCATGCTGGAGGCCGGCGACCTCGGGTCCGGCCAGGCGGCCCGGCACGCGCGGCGACTGCCGTCCTTCCCGGAGATGAAGGTCAAGGACCAGCTGGGCGGGCCGAAGGGCTATCTGCTGGCGCTCGTCGAGCAGCAGCTGCGCCAGCAGGGGTTCTCCGAGGAGGAGATCTACGGCGGGGGCCTGAACGTCGTGACGACGTTCGACTGGCAGGCGCAACAGGCGACGCGCGACGCCGTACGCAAGGAGGCACCCACCATCCGCGGACGCGACGTGCACATCGCGATCGCCTCGGTGGAGCCGGGTTCGGGTGCACTGCGCGCGATGTACGGAGGTCCCGACTACGTCGAAGACCAGCGCAACTGGGCACTGACCGGACGTCAACCCGGGTCGTCGTTCAAGCCGTTCGCGCTGGCCGCCGGCCTGGAGGCGGGAATCAGCCTCTTCGACACGGTGAGCGGCAACACCTACGTGTTCCCCGATGGGACGACACTGAGCAACGACTCTGGCCACCAGTACGGCCCCATCTCGGTGCTGACCGCGACGGAGGTGTCGAGCAACACGGGGTACGCCGACCTGACCGCCCGCATCGACGGTGGGCCGGTGAAGGTGCTGCAGGCGGCCGTACGTGCTGGCGTCCCTGCCGACACCCCAGGTCTGCGCCCCAACAGCGTCATCGCGCTCGGCACTGCCGACGTCCGCCCGGTCGACATGGCGGCCGCGTACGCGACGTTTGCGGCTCGCGGGATCGCGGCCCGCTGGTATGCGGTGGAGGAAGTCAGCGACACCGCGGGCAACGTCCGCTACGACCATCGGAGCCGCACCACGCAAGCCTTCCGCAGGGGTGTCGCTGCGGACGTGACCTACGCGCTCAGGCAGGTCGTCGAGGACCCGTCTGGCACCGGCACCGCCGCCCAGGCGATGCGGTGTCCCGCAGCGGCGAAGACGGGCACGGCCGCCTTGCGGCCCGACACAGTGACCTCCGCATGGTTCGTGGGCTACACACCGCGGCTCTCCACCGCGGTCATGTACGTCAAGGGCAAGGACGGCACCGCCGACCTCGACGGCGTCGGCGGACTGAGCACGTTCTTCGGCGGCGAGTATCCAGCAAGGACCTGGACGACCTACACGAACACTGCGCTGCGCGGCACTCCATGTGGTCGCTTCCCCAAGCCCGCCTTCGTCTCCGGCGCTGCGCCGCTGCCGACCCCGACCTCCACGCCGACACCGACCCGAACCCCCACGCGTACGACGACGCCGACGCCCAGCCTCAGGCCCACGCCGACGCCGACGCCGACCTCGACCCCGACGCCGACCCCGACGCCGTCGCCGACGCCGACACCGACGCCATCGCCAACGCCGAGCACAACCCCGACGCCGTCGCCGACGCCAACGCCGAGCCCGACCCCGACGCCGACGCCGACGCCGTCGCCCACGTCGAGCGCGCCACCGTCGCGGCTGCCCTAAGGCAGGATGGGTCGGTGCCCGAGCGCTTCCGGCGTAGCCAACCGCTCGTGGCTCCATCCCGGCACGATCTGCTCGTCCGCAGCACCGCCGCCATGCTCTCCGGCCCTCTGGGCAGGCACGCCGAAGCCGGGCGGTCGTGGTGGACCCCGGTGCGAGTGCTGCTCGTCGTGACGACGTTGACTTTCCTCGTCGGCATGGCGCAGAAGGCGCCATGTGAGCTCGAGGAGTGGCCAGGGGACGGCACGCAGTTCACCCACCTCTGCTACTCCGACATCGGCTACCTCTACGCCGGGCGCGGGTTCGCCGAAGGGGTGATCCCCTACGTCGACAACGACGATCGCTACACCTACCTCGAGTACCCGGTCCTGACGGGTGCGTTCGCGTACGGCGCCGCGCTCGTCACGCACGCCCTGGTGGACCAGCCGGATGTCTCCGACCGGCCGGTGGACCAGATCGGCGGGCTCCCGGCCGTGCGGTACGGGTCCGCTGTCTACTTCGCCGTGACCGTCGTCGGGCTGTTCGTCTGTGCCCTGCTGGCGATCTGGGCGCTGGCTGGTGTGCACCGGCGCCGACCGTGGGACGCCATGTTCGTCGCCGCGTCGCCGGCTCTGGCGCTGACGGGCACCATCAACTGGGACCTGCTACCGATGGCGCTGATCTGTGCGGCGTTGCTCGCGTGGTCGAGGTCTCGACCCGGGCTCGCTGGGGTGCTGATCGGGCTGGGCACGGCCGCGAAGCTGTATCCGCTGTTCCTGCTGGGAGCGCTGCTGGTGGTGTGCATCCGCGCGCGTCGGCTGTCTGCGTTCGCAGCCGCGTCGACCGGAGCCGCCGTCTCGTGGGTCGTGGTCAACCTCCCCGTCTATCTCGCCTCTCCAGAAGGCTGGAAGACGTTCTGGACGTTCAACGCCGAGCGTGGCGGCGAGTTCGGCTCGTTCTGGTACGTGTTGTCGCTGGCAGGTCATCCCGTCGAGCCCTCGACGATCAACCGCCTCTCCCTGCTCGGGTTCGGGCTCGCGTGCGTGGGTGTGGCCGCTCTGGCTCTGCTCGCCGAACGCCGTCCCCGCGTACCGCAGCTCGTGTTTCTCGTCGTCGCCGCCTTCCTGCTGGTCAACAAGGTCTACTC
>DATHBP010000128.1:0-3195 GCA_035296085.1 Nocardioidaceae bacterium
GCGTTGGCTACCACCACGTCGATCGCGCCCCACTCGGCTTCGACGCTGGCGCAGACCTGGTCGAGCGCAACCGGGTCGGTGATGTCGGCCGGAAGCACGAGCGTCGCTCCCGGGCACTCGCCGGCGCTCGCCGCGAGCTGAGCACTGCTGCGGGCAGTCACCGCGACTCGCAGACCCTCCATGGACAGGCGTCGCGCAACGCTACGGCCGATGCCGCGGCCGGCGCCGGTGACCAGTGCCACTCGGTTCGAACCCGCGCCCGACATGCCGCGACCCTGCCACGCGTACGTTACGAGCGTCCATGACGACATACCCCGGTGAAGGGGGGAAAGGCAGCGCCGTGATCGAACCCAGCGAGTTCACCGATGTCAGCTACGTCGTCGAGGAAGCTTGGGCCGTCATCACGCTCAATCGGCCCGAGCGGTCGAACGCGTTTCGCGGCCGTACGGTCGACGAGCTGCTGTCTGCCTTCAAGCACGCGTGGGCCGACAAGCGGGTGGCCGCGGTCATTCTCACCGGTGCCGGCGACAGAGCGTTCTGTGCCGGCGGCGACGTGAAGGAACGTGCGGAGACCGGTTCGTACGGCGAGACCGAGTGGGGGACGTTCGAGATCGAGCGACTGCACCGGATGATCCGCGACGTTCCGAAGCCGGTGATCGCCGCCGTCAACGGGCTGGCGGTCGGCGGTGGCCACGTGCTGCACGTGCTATGCGACCTCTCAGTCGCGGCCGAGCACGCCACGTTCGCGCAGAGCGGGCCGCGCGTCGGGTCGTTCGACGCCGGCTTCGGATCCGCTTACCTGGCGCGCGTGGTGGGTGAGAAGCGAGCCCGCCAGATCTGGTTCCTTCTGGACCGGTACGACGCCGAGACCGCGGAACGCTGGGGCCTGGTCAACGAGGTGGTGCCGGCTGACCAGCTGCTCGAGACGGCACGCGCATGGGCAGCCAAGATCGCGTCGTACTCGCCGACGGCGCTGAAGTTCCTCAAACACTCCTTCAATGCAGACACCGACCACATCGGCGGGCTCTCGCACCTCGCCTTCGACGGGCTGGAGCTGTTCACCGAGAGCGCCGAGGGCAGGGAAGGGGCGCACGCATTCACCGAGAAGCGACCGCCGGACTTCTCGCCTTACCGCTGATCAGCTCCGCTGGGGCGGCCGAGATCCAGCTCGGCGACTGTCAGCGCTGCTGATCCCAACCGCGCCGCCACGGCGTCGCTCAGCGACCCGAAAGACCCAGCGGCGACGACCTCCGCCGCGATCTCCAGGTCGCGGGCCAGCCGGGCAACGGGGAAAGCCCGTGCGTCGAGGACTCTGGCGAGCCAGCGCACCTGCTCGCACAGGTCGGTCACCCCGAGCACGTCGTTCACGGCCCACGAGAGCAGCCACTGGTTGTCGTGGCGGCACCACGCCTCACCGGCTTCCCCGTAGCGCCGACGCTCGTCCGGGAACTCTTCGCGATAGCGAACGCAGATGGCGTCCGCGAGCGGGGCGAGCGGCGTCCCGACACCGTCGATGTACGCCACCGATGGGGGCGGTGGCCCTCCTGGCGGACGGACGGTCATTCGGCGACGACCTCATAGGTGTGCATCTGCTCGAGTCTGCGCAGCGAGATGTCCGCCTTGAGGTGCGGATCGATGCGGTTGTGCGACGTCTTGTGGTCCTCGCTGCGCATGTAGGTCTTGAACGCCTCCCGGTCGCACCATCGACTCACCATGAGGATCTCGCCGGGGTCGCGGTCGGACTGCCAGACCTGCAGGTCGATGAACCCAGCAGCCCGGTCGACCAGCCGCGCGCGACTTCGAAACGCTGCGACGAGCTCGGGCGCACGCTCCGGGGGGATTGCCAGCCGAGACATCGACACGTACATGGGTTCAGCTCCTTCGCCCGTCTACTCGACCAACACCGGCTCCTCGGCCACCACCACGCGGTTGCGGCCTGCTGCCTTGGCCTTGTAGAGCGCGGTGTCCGCGGCCAGCAGCGCGACACGCGAGTCCGTCGACAGCGGCGCAACCCCGATGCTGAGGCTGACGGGCAGGGCGGAGCTCTCGGCCACCGCCGCCCGGATCCGTTCGCCGATCTCGCACGCGGCAGCCACTCCCGTCGCCGGGAGCAGGATTGCAAACTCGTCACCACCGACCCGGGCGGCAACATCACCTGGCCGCACCGACCCGTTGATCGCCTGTGCTATCGCCCGCAGCAGAGCGTCGCCGGCGTCGTGGCCCAACGAGTCGTTGACGCTCTTGAACTTGTCCACGTCGATCATGAGCACGGCAGCCTCACCGTCCGGTCTGCCGGTGGCCGTGGCCAGCTCGTCCTCGAACGCGCGGCGGTTGGCGAGGTCGGTCAGCGGGTCGCGAAACGCTAGGTCGCGGTAGGCCTGCGACCGCCGGAAGTGCTCGCGCGCTAGCTGGACAGCGTGCTCGGCGGCTTTCGACATGCGCTCGGCCACCGTGTCCGTCTCGCCGGTGTGTTCGCTCGACCAGGACGGGAAGCTGCCGTCGGAGCGAAGCAGCGCAAGGACGTGCGGCACCGGCTGCGGCGGCGCGGCGAGAACCTCCCGGACCGCCGCGCGGACATCCATGGTGCTCGGGACATACCGGTATGCAGCCCGCAGGCCAGGCGGAACGGCCCGGCCGCCCAGCAGGATGCGGCTCTCCGGAGACACCTCGTGGACGGCCCACAGGGAGTCCGCCAAAGCGCTGACGTCGGAGGTGATGCCGAATGTGAGCCCCACCACCGCAGGCCGATGCTGCAACGCGAACGCGCGCAGGCTCGCGACCGGGACGTTCTCGCCGAGATAGAACACCTCGTAGCCAGCGCCCTCCAGTACATCGGCGACCATCCGCAGTCCGAGGACATGGTGCTGTCCTTCGACGGCTGCGAGCAGTACGTCGTCGCGGGAACCACTCCTCCCGCGACCAACACTCATGACCTCGAAAAGCCGAATCAGAGCGTGCTGAGAGATGGAGGTCGCGAGATGCTCGTCGGCGACGCCGATGACGCGCAGCTCCCAGAGCTCACCGATCCGGACCATCGCGGGAGTGATCACCATCGACTGGATGACTTCTGGGGCCAAGCCAGCGGCAAGAGCGTCGTCCATGACCTGTTCCGCCGCGCTGCCGTCCCCGACGCGCAAGACCTCTTCGAACCGGCGGGCGAGCATGCCGATCTCCGCGTCCGCGGCGCGGCGGAGC
>DATHBP010000129.1:0-17782 GCA_035296085.1 Nocardioidaceae bacterium
TCGTGGGCATCAACGGCGGCCCGCAGTTCAGCTTCAGCGAGGCCGTCTCGTTCCAGATCAGCTGCGACGGCCAGGCCGAGGTCGACTACTACTGGGAGCGGCTCTCCGAGGGCGGCGAGGAAGGCCCGTGCGGGTGGCTCAAGGACAAGTTCGGTCTGTCATGGCAGGTCGTACCGGCCGGGATGGACGAGCTGTTCGCCGACCCCGACCCACGGCGCGCGGAGCGGGCGATGCAGGCCATGTTCGGGATGCGCAAGCTCGACATCGCAGCTTTGCAAGCCGCGGCCGACGCAGCCTAGGACATCTTCCCCAGCCCGGCCGAGCCGTCAGCCCAGGCCGGCTCGGGCGAGCAGGTAGGCCGTGAGGGGCGCGTACAAGTCCGGCGCGACGTTGTCATCCAGCGGCACGCAGACCGAGACGCGCCCCTCGGCCTCTCCCACGAAGAGAGCCGGGTCGTTCGAGTCGGCGAAGCCGACGGCGTCGACGCCGGCCTGCCCGGCCGCCCCAGCCCAGCCGTGGTCCGCGACCACGAGGTCTGGCGGGGTCTCGCCGGACGCTGCCAGGTCGTCGAGTACGGCTGTCATGGGCAGCGGCGAGTGAGTATGACGCGGGCCGTCGGGGACGAGCAGTACGGCCACCCCGTCGAGATAGCCGATCGTCTCGCCGCCGGCCGCGTACGGGGTGTCGTAGGGGTGCTGCCACTGCGGCGCCGGTTTCAGCAGCGCGCAGCCAGCCCGCTCCAGCCCGGCAGCGACCGCCGCGTGCGTCGGCCGTAGCCCGACCGGATGACCGGTCGCCACGAAGACCCGCTCCTGTCGCTCGACCGCGACGCGAAGGCGAGCGGCCATCGCATCCAGCCGCTCCACCGTGCGGTCCGGGTCGATGGTGTCCTGACCGCGGACGTGCTCCGGGTCGCCAGACACCCCGCAACGTCGCGCCATCAGGTCCATCACGTCGGTCGGTGTCCAGGCTCCCGCGGGGGAAAGGCCGAACAGGTAGAGCGGATGGCGCTGGCTCATTGCCCGGTAGTTGCCGAGGTTGTTCTCGCGCGTAGTGGCTATCTGGCCGGCGATGCGGGCCTTCAGCAGGTGCTGGCGCAGCTCCGCGCGCGTAGGGATCCCCGTCGTCATCGTCACGACGCCACGGTACGGCCGCTGAAAGATGCGAAACGAAGTAGTTGACGACTCAACTTTCCCCGGCTACAGTGGATCTGACAGTTGAACGATCAACAAATCCGGAGGATGCACCATGACCATCACCGATCTCGACCCCACCACCGCGGCGATCGAGGACCTGAGCGGCGACTACTCGCTCGACGTTGCCCACACCCGCATCGGTTTCTCCGCCCGGCACGCCATGGTGACCTCGGTCCGTGGCTCGTTCCAAGACTTCGAAGGCACGGCCCACCTGGACGCCGCAGACCCCACGAAGTCCTCCGCGAAGCTGACGATCCAGGTCGCGAGCCTCACGACGGGCCAGGAGCAGCGGGACGCCCATCTGCGGTCGCCGGACTTCTTCGACGTCGAGACCTACCCCGAGATCACGTTCGAGTCCACCGACGTCGAGCAGCTGGACGGTGACACCTACCGTCTCGTCGGGGACCTCACGATCAAGGACCAGACCCAGCCGGTCTCGGTGGACTTCACGTTCAACGGCTCGGCCAAGGACCCGTTCGGCAACCTGCGCGCGGGGTTCGAGGGCCGCGCGACCGTGAACCGCAAGGACTGGGGGCTTACGTGGAACGCCGCCCTGGAGACCGGCGGTTTCCTCGTCGCCGACAAGGTCAAGTTCGAGTTCGACGTCTCGGCAGTGAAGCTCACCCCCACCGCCTGACCACCACCGCATCGGCCCGCCGAGCCTCTTGCCGCTCGGCGGGCCGATGCCTGGTCCCTGTGGTTGCCGTAAGCACCTCGTTGAGCGGTTAGCGCGGAGGTCGACTAGATAGAATGGCGCATGACCGGGTCCAGACAGTACGCGTGAGCACCGACACCCTGCCGCCGCGAGAGCAGCCGCTCGTCGACTTGGTCGTGACCGCCTCGCGACGGGTCGAGCTGCGCGAGCAGGCGCTGCGGCTGCCCAGCTGGCGTCTCGCCGCACGTCAGCAATGCGACCTCGAGCTGCTTGCCTGTGGCGGCTTCTCCCCCCTGCGCAGCTTTCTCGGTCGCGACGACTACGAGTCGGTGTGCGCCTCGATGCGGCTGTCCGACGGCGCGCTGTGGCCGATGCCGATCGTGCTCGACCTCCCCGAGCGGGTCGTCAGCGAGGCGCAGCGCGCGGGTGCCTTGGCCCTGCACGACACCGAGGGTGCGCTGGTCGCAGTGCTGCACCTCAGCGAGGCGTGGCAACCGGACCTGGCGGCGGAGGCCGAACAGGTCTTCGGGACCGACGACCCGGCGCACCCGGGCGTGGACTACCTGCTTCGGCGCACCAACCGCTGGTACGCCAGCGGCGAGCTCGAGGTCCTCCAGCCGTTCGAACACCACGACTTTCCCGAGCTGCGCTTCACGCCGACCGCGCTGCGGGCGGAGTTCGCACGCCGAGGCTGGGAGCGCATCATCGCGTTCAACACCCGCAACCCCATGCACCGAGCGCACATGGAGCTGACGCTTCGAGGGGCGCGCGACGTCGACGCCCACCTGCTGATCCACCCCGTCGTCGGCTTGACCCAACCCGGTGACGTCGACCACTACACCCGGGTCCGGTGCTACCAGGCGCTGATGCCGAGCTACCCGCCCGGCGTCGCGATGCTGTCCCTGCTGCCGCTCGCCATGCGGATGGGCGGCCCCCGGGAGGCCCTCTGGCACGCGCTGATCCGTCGCAACTACGGCGCCACGCACTTCATCGTCGGGCGTGACCACGCGGGGCCGAAGCCCGACGCACGCGGCGTCCACTTCTACGAGCCGTACGCCGCGCAAGAGCTGCTCACCCGCCACGAAGACGAGCTCGGCATCGAGATCGTGCGTTTCCAGCGGATGGTGTACGTCTCCGACAGCGACCGCTACGTCGAGGAGGCGAGCGTTGCTGAGGGCGACCCGATGCGCCAGATCAGCGGCACCGACCTGCGTCGCCGGCTCAGCGAGGGCTCGGAGCTACCGGAGTGGTTCACTCCCCCGGCGGTGGCCAAGGAACTGCGCCGCAGGTTTCCGCCGCGAGCGGAGCAGGGCTTCACCGTGTTCTTCACCGGACTCTCCGGAGCCGGCAAGTCCAGCGTGGCCAACCGGCTCGTCATCGCGCTGCGCGACATCAGCGGTCGCAGCGTCACTTTGCTCGACGGCAACGAAGTGCGGCACCGGCTCTCCGCCGAGCTGGGTTTCACCCGGCAGGACCGCGACCGGCACGTCCTGCGGATCGGCTACGTCGCTGCGGAGATCACCAGGAGCGGCGGGATCGCCATCTGCGCTCCGATCGCCCCCTACGCCCCGTCCCGGCGCGACGTCCGCCGCATGGTCGAACCCGTGGGCGGCTTCTACCTTGTCTACATCCGCACGCCGCTGGAGATCTGTGAGGCACGCGACAGCAAGGGGCTGTACGCCAAGGCTCGGGCCGGGCTGGTCAAGGACTTCACCGGCGTCTCCCAGCCCTACGACGAGCCGGTCGACGCCGAGATGGTGATCGACACACTCGCCCAGACGGCAGAGGAAGCGGTGCAGCTCGTCTTGGATCGCCTCTATGCCGACGGCTACCTCGTTCGGGACGACACGGAAGCGAGCGACGTCTCGTCCGCCGTCGACGTCGACGAAGCGGCTAGCTAGCAACCACGAACCCCCACCCCTGGAGCCAACCGTCATGGGCATCGCCGCGCTGAACCACGCAGTTCTCTACGTCCGCGATCTCGAACGCAGCGTCGCGTTCTACCGCGACGTCCTCGGCTTCCGCCGGATCGACATGACGCCGGAGGGCTTCAGCGGTGCGGCCTTCCTGCAGGCACCAGGCTCGACGAACGACCACGACCTCGGGCTCTTCGCGATGGACAGCAGTGCCGCACCGTCTGGCGCCGGGCGTACGTCCGTGGGCCTGTACCACCTCGCCTGGGAGGTCGAGACCCTCACCGACCTGCAGGAGCTGGCCGAGCGGCTGGCGGAGGTGGGTGCACTCGGCGGTGCGTCGGACCACGGCACCACCAAGAGCCTGTATGCCAAGGACCCGGACGGTCTCGAGTTCGAGGTCGCCTGGATCGTTCCGGCCGACCAGCTCGACGACGACGCCCGCGCCGCGCGCAAACGCATAGGTCCGCTCGACCTGAACCGGGAGATCCAGCGCTACGGGGCGCTGACCCGAGGTGGGGTCGGTATCTCCGTACCCGCCTAACGGTTCCCAGCGAGCTCGGGCCGGCAGCTGCCGCCTCAGCGCCGGTGTATGAGCACGAGGGCGCGGTCGTCGCTGGTCGAGTCGACGCAGTCGATCAGCTCCGCAGCCCCGCCTTCGAAGTCGCGCGTGACGAGTCGCTCGGCGTTGCCGATCAGGGCATCGATGCCGAGCGCGATGTCGCGGTTGGGTGTCTCGACCACCCCGTCGGTGTAGAGCAGCAGCGCGTCGCCGGGCATCAGCTCGCCGCGGCGGCCGTCGTACTGCGCCCGCGCCAGCAGCCCGAGCACCGGTCCCCCGCCGGTGTGGACCTCCCAGCGGCCGGAGCCGGAGTGGAACTGCACCGCTGGGGGATGGCCCGCAGTACGCACCTCGAAGGCGCCTGAGCTCAGGTCCAGGGTCAGGTGTATGGCGGTCGCGAACCCTTCGGGCCACTGCTGGCGCAGCAGAAACGTGTTGGCGGCCGGTAGGAACTGCTCCGTGGGCACTGCACCGAGAAGGCCCCCGAACGCGCCGGAGAGGGACAGCGCCTTGGTGCCGGCGTTGAGGCCATTGCCGGAGACGTCGACCACCGCCATTTCGAAGATCCGCTGGTCCTCGGTCATGGCGGCGACTACGAAGTCCCCGGCGAACGACGCTCCGCCGGCCGAGCGCACAACCGCTTCGGCATGCCACCCGCTGGGCAGGGCGGGCAGCGTGCTGTCTGCGCGGATGCGGTCGCGCAGGTCAGCGAGCATGGACTCCCCGCGCGTGACCGGCACGCCGAGATCGGCGCGGATGCGGGCCGAGACCACCACCACCGCTGCCAACAGCGTGACCACGCCGACGTCTGCCCACCGATGCGGGTCGAGACCGTCGTCAGCGGCGAGGGCAAGTGCGGTGTCGACCCCCGACGCCACGGCCACGACCACGGAGAGGACGACTAGACGACCGATGGGAAGGACGAAGCTGCCCAGCAGCAGCGGCACCGCGAAGACCGCGACGGTCATCCAGGTGTCCAGCGCAAACGTCAGCAGAGACA
This sequence comes from Nocardioidaceae bacterium, assembly GCA_035296085.1. GTDB lineage: Bacteria > Actinomycetota > Actinomycetes > Propionibacteriales > Nocardioidaceae > DATHBP01. The sequence goes on from DATHBP010000129.1 coordinate 5,327, forward strand.
GGCCCAGCACGCTCGCGACCAGGACCGTCAGCCAGCGAGTGTTCGCAGACCGCAGCCGACGGGGCAGCGACCCGTGGCGTCGACGCCGGACAACCGGGTCAGCGATGGCGGCGGCAACAGGCTCCACCGACGTCATACAGCATTCACCGAGGTCATGCCGCACCCACCGAACGTCACGCTCGGACCATAGGGCCCGGTCAGGACGTCGGCAAAGCGGGCAGCTCGCCGGTCCGCTCGTAGGAGTCCAGCATCCTGATCCGCCGTCGGTGCCGCTGGCCACCGCTGAAGGGCGTCGTGAGGAACGTCTCGACGAAACGGCGAGCTTCTTCCGGCTCGTGCATGCGCGCTCCGATGGACACCACGTTGGCGTCGTTGTGCTCACGCGCCAGCCGAGCGGTCTCCTCGCTCCAGGCGAGCGCGGCTCGTGCGCCCGGGACCTTATTGGCCGCGATCTGCTCGCCGTTGCCCGACCCGCCGATCACGATTCCGAGACTGTCTTCACCCGCCACCGCTCCGGCCGCAGCAGCGAGACAGTACGGCGGATAGTCGTCGTCCTCGTCGTATGCCGGAGGTCCGTGGTCGACGGTCTCGTACCCCGCGCTGCGCAGCCAGCCGAGCAGGAACGCCTTCAGCTCGAAGCCGGCATGGTCGGAACCGATGTGGACGCGCATGCCTGGAGTGTGTCAGTCGAAGTCTGGTTCGCGGTCACGGCTGCGCTTGAGCTCGTAGAACCCGTCTGTTCCCGCGACCAGCAGCGTCCCGTCCCACAAGCGTCCGGCGGCCTCGCCCTTGGGGGCGGGGGTGACAACAGGCCCGAAGAACGCGACGCCGGCCACGCTGATGACCGGCGTGCCCACGTCCAGCCCGACCTGGTCCATGCCGGCGTCGTGTGAGCGCTTCAATGCGTCGTCGTAGTCGCTGGACTCCATCGCGTCCAACAGCGAGGCCGGCAAGCCGACATCGGCAAGGGCTTCCTCGACCGTCGCGCGGTTCGCGGGCTGCTGATGCAGGTGGAACCGGGTGCCCAACGCGGTGTAGAGCGGACCGAGGATCTCTGCGCCGTGCTGCTCCCCGGCGGCCATGCACACCCGCACTGGGCCCCAAGCAGTCTCGAGGAAGCTCCGGTAGTCGTCGGACAGCTCCTCGCGGTTGTAGTTGAGGCAGCTGAGACTCATCACGTGCCAGCGAGCCTGCACGGGGCGCACCTTTTCGACCTCCAGTAGCCACCGCGAGGTGAGCCAGGCCCAGGGGCACAGGGGGTCGAACCAGAAGTCTGCGATGGTCGGGCCGCTCGGCGGCGTCGGGGTCGCGTTCAGGGTCATCAGCTCATTTCGTCGAGGCCTGCGCCTGCACCAACCGGGTCGCGCAATCGGACATTCCCTCTGACGTGAGACCATGGAAGACATGCCCGTAGGTAACTTGACCCGTGACGAGGCTGTACACCGTGCGGCTCTCATCGCGACCGACTCCTACGCCGTCGGTCTAGACCTGACGACCTCGACGACGACGTTCCGGTCGACGACGGTCATCCGGTTCTCCTGCTGCGAGCCGGGCGCGTCGACGTTTGCCGACCTGATGGACGCCACCGTCTCCGAGGTGAGGCTGAACGGCCGCAGCATCGACCCGTCGACGGCCTACGACGGCGCCCGGCTGGCACTCGACGATCTCGCCGCCGACAACGAGCTGCGCGTGGTCGCCGACTGCCGCTACAGCCGGACGGGCGAAGGACTCCACCGTTTCGTCGACCCGGCAGATGACCGCGTCTATCTCTACACGCAGTTCGAGGTGCCAAACGCCCGGCGGGTCTTCACGTCCTTCGAGCAGCCCGACCTCAAGGCCTCCTTCCAGTTCAGCGTGACCGCTCCAGACGGCTGGGAGGTCGTGTCCAACTCGCCGACGCCCGAGCCGGTCCCGGTCCGCGACGGGGTCTCGGAGTGGCGCTTCACCCCTACGGAGCGGATCTCCACGTACATCACCGCCATCGTGGCGGGTGAGTACGCCGTTGAGCGCGACAGCTATGCGGGACGGGGCGGGCTCATCCCGCTGGGTCTGTTCTGCCGCCAGTCGATGCGTGACTTCCTCGATGCCGACGACATCTTCGAGACCACCAAGCAGGGCTTCGGGTTCTTCGAGCCGGCGTTCGAGATGGCCTACCCCTTCGGCAAGTACGACCAGCTCTTCGTCCCCGAATACAACATGGGCGCGATGGAGAACGCCGGCTGTGTGACGTTCCGCGACGAGTACCTGTTCCGCAGCCGCACGACCGCTGCTGCCTACGAGGGGCGCGCGAACACGATCCTGCACGAAATGGCGCACATGTGGTTCGGCGACCTCGTCACCATGCGCTGGTGGGACGACCTGTGGCTCAACGAGTCGTTCGCCGAGTGGGCAGCCCACCATGCGGCGACCAGGGCGACCAAGTACACGGAGGCGTGGACCTCGTTCTGCAACTCGCGCAAGACGTGGGCCTACCGGCAGGATCAGCTGCCCTCGACGCATCCGATCGCCGCTGACAACTACGACCTGGAGGCCGTCGAGGTCAACTTTGACGGCATCACGTACGCCAAGGGCGCTGCGGCGCTGCGGCAGCTGGTTGCGTGGGTGGGCGAGGAGGAGTTCTTCGCCGGATTGCGCCTGTACTTCACCCGGCACGCGTTCGGCAACACCGAGCTGACCGACCTGTTGAAGGCCCTGGAAGAGACGTCGGGACGCGAGCTGGGATCCTGGGCCAAGGAATGGCTGCAGACCGCTGGGGTCAACACGTTACGCGCGAAGTTCGAGGTGGACGACGACGGCCACTTCACCTCCTTCGCGATCGTGCAGTCCGCCCTTCCGGACCACCCCACGCTGCGCCGGCACCGGGTCGCGGTGAGCCTCTACGACCGCAGCGATGCGGGCCTCACGTCTCGCTTCTGCACCGAGATCGACATCCAGGGTGATCACACCGTGGTGCCCGAGCTGATCGGTGTCTCCAGCGCCGACCTCGTACTGCTCAACGAGGGCGACCTCACCTACGCCAAGATCCGGCTCGACGAGAGGTCGCTTGCCACCGTCGTCGGCGGCATCGACACGTTCCACGACTCGCTCCCCCGCGCGCTGTGCTGGGGCGCGGCCTGGGACATGACCCGAGATGCCGAGATGGCGACGAGCGACTTCCTCGCGTTGGTGCTCCGGGGCATCGCGACCGAGACGGACATGACCGCCGTCAGCGTGGTGCTCCGACAGGCCAACACCGCTGTTGAGCTGTACTCCGCACCAGCCAACCGATCCGCGTTGCAGGACGAGCTGGAGCGAGGGTTGCGGCTTCTGCTCGAGCAAGCCGAGCCGGGCAGCGACCACCAGGTGGCGTTCGCCCGCGCCTACGCGACCGCGGTACGCAGCGAGGACGGTGCCGACTATCTCGTGAGCCTGCTCGACGACAGCGCACGCCTGGAGGGGCTGGAGGTCGACACCGATCTGCGCTGGCAGGCCGTCGTCTCGCTCGCGTCGCTCGGCCGCTACGGGGCCGCGGAGATCGACGCCGAGCTCGCTCGCGACAACACGATCGCCGGTCGGCAGAACGCCGCCGGCGCCCGCGCGGCAATGCCGTCGGCGCAGGCGAAGGAAAGCGCCTGGCACGACTGCGTGGTGCGCGACGACGTCCCCAACGAGACCCAACGCAGCATCGCGATGTCGTTCCAGCGTCCGGGACAAGAGGCGGTGCTGGCGCCGTACGTGGACCGCTACCTGGAGGCGGCTCGCACGGTCTGGGACGACAAGGGCGTACAGCGCGCGTCGGCGGTTCTCCAGGGTTTGTTCCCCCGCTGGCAAGCGAGTGCTGACGTGGTGGCGCGGGTCGACAACTGGCTCAGCGAGACAGACGTCAACCCCGCAGCGCGCCGCCTGGTCACCGAGGGCCGAGACGACATGGTGCGCGCGCTGCGCGCGCAGCAGCGGGACGCCGCCTGACGGTCGCCTCAACGACCCCAGTGTGAGCCGCTTTGTCAGTGGCGGGTGTGCAGCGAGGGCGCCCGGCGGGCGTGCTCGCCCAGCATCTGGACGCCGGCACAGATCCCGCCTACGAGGTTGCCCGCCGCGAACGCACTCTGCATAGCGAGCGCCGCCAAGCCCGCCTCGGAGTCGTCGAGCACCGCTCCAACTCGCACACCGGTGACGATCTCAAGCCGGCGTGCGGCGGGGTCGACCAGCACCAGGACGCTGTCGGCGGGTTCCTCGAGCGCCGCGTGCAGCCGCTCGGCGAAAGGCCGGGTCTCGCCCTCGGACGCCCCGACGTACACCGAGAAGCGAAAGCCCGACACCGTGTCCGCATTACGAATCGCGCGCACCACCTCCGCGCGTTGGTCTGCAGAGAACGCCTCACCAGCTGGCACTGGCACCCCCTGACGCAAGCGGCTCACGTCGAGGCTCGCGTTCGGGACTGTGGGCCGTGGCGCCGGTCGACGGCCCCGCCGGGAGCTGGCCGCCCCTGTCCGCTGAGCCCACGTCCAGCGCGGCGAGGCCTTCGGCCGGGCCGTCGAACCACTCCGGCTCTGCCCGCCACGCCAACCCGGGTCGGTAGCGGGGGCTCCGCGCGGTCGACGGCGCGTACACGAGTAGGAAGATCACCGCGACGATGAGCAACGGGACGCCGACGAACAGCAAGACGACGTACAGGAAGGACAGCGACTCCCCGCTGGGCCAGGTGACGGGCACGTCGGCGAACGGCACGGGGCCACGTTATCCGCTCATGTCGGCTTGCGATGGAGGTGGTGGCGCTACCGTGCCAGCCCATGGGCTCGATCCATGACCTGACCGGGTTGCAGCTTGCCGCCGCGATCCGCTCCCGGCGGCTGAGCGTGCCCGAGGTGACCGAGCACTATCTCGACCGGATCGAGCGGCTGGACGACCGGCTCGGCGCTTTCGTCACCGTGACGCCGGCGCTGGCGAGGGCCGCCGCCGGCCGAGCCGAGGAGCAGCGCGCCGCTGGGGATCTGCCACCGCTGTTCGGTGTGCCGACCGGGGTCAAGGACCTGACGATGACGGCCGGGGTCCGAACGACGTACGGGTCCGCCCTGTTTCGCGACCACGTTCCGGACGTCTCCGACGAGGTCGTGCTGCGCATGGAGGCGGCTGGGCTGATCAGTCTCGGGAAGACCAACGCATCGGAGTTCGGTGCTCCGTGCTACACCGAGCCCGAGGTGGCGCCGCCGGCACGGACGCCGTACGACCTCACCTGTTCGGCCGGTGGCTCGTCCGGCGGAGCGGCGGCTGCGGTGGCCGCCGGGCTGCTCCCGTGGGCGCACGGGTCCGACGGCGGCGGGTCCATCCGCATCCCGGCCAGCGTGTGCGGTGTGGTGGGCCTCAAGCCGAGCCGGGGCAGGGTGAGCGCCGCGCCGGTGTACGGCGACGTCGCCAACCTCTCCACGTCCGGACCGCTGACCCGCACCGTGCGCGACGCCGCTGCCTTCCTCGACGCCATAGCCGGGCCAGCGACTGGTGACCCGGCCTGGGCGGCGCCGTTGCCCCCGGACCAGAGCTTCCTGGGGTGGTGCGACCGGGAGCCCACCAGCCTGCGGGTCGCGCGCTTCGCGACTCCGATGGTTCCGGACGCCGAGGTCGACCCCGAGTGCCTGACTGCGTACGACCGCACCGCCAAGCTGCTGAGCGAGCTCGGGCACGAGGTGGCCGACATCGCGTCGCCGGTGGACGAGTCGGTGATCGCGACGTTCGAGACCGTGTGGGCGGTGTCGACCGGCAGCTGGCCGATCGAGGCTGCGGGCGAGCCGCTCCTTCGCCCGCTCACGCGATGGCTGCGCGAGCGCTCCCGGGCCGTGTCCGGCGCCGACTACGGTCGCGCGCTGGTCCATCTCCGCCAGGTCGCGGCCCGGGCCGTGCGGGCCTTGGCCACCTACGACGCCGTGCTGACACCGACGTTGGCGCAGCTGCCCGCGCTGGTCGGCGCGCTGCGCGACGACGACGACCCGGCCGCGGACTTCGCCGCCCAGAAGCGGTTCACGCCGTTCGCTGCGCTGTGGAACATGACCGGCATGCCGGCGATCTCGTTGCCGCTCCACTGGAGCTCGGGCGGTTTGCCGGTGGGGGTCATGCTGGCCGGGCGTCCAGCGCAGGACCACCTGCTGCTGTCGCTGGCTGCGCAGCTGGAGGCGGCCGAGCCCTGGCACGACCGGCACCCGCCGTGTTGGGAGGCGTCGCCGCGATGACCACAGCTCCGGCACCTGGCGCGGATGTGGTCGTCGACCCCGCTGCGACCTGCTGGGAGCCCGCCAGCTCCGACGACCTCTGCAAGTACGTCCATCAGCTGACGCACAACGAGTGGCTGGCGACCGCATCCAACTGGCTGATCGCCAAGCCGCTCGCTGTTCTCGGGCTCCTCGTTCTCGGACTGGTCGCGCGCTGGGTCGTGCACCGCCTGATCGACCGGCTGTCCGCCGGTGCAGCGGGCGGCGCCGTCCCGGGCGTACTGCAGCGCGTCCCCGGCGGCGACATGCTGCTCGAGGTCGGCGCCATCGCCACCGAGCGGCGCGCCCAGCGCGCAGCCACCATGGCTTCACTGCTCAAGAGCATCACCACCGGTGTGGTGTTCACGATCGTGCTGTTCATGGCCGTCGCCGAGCTGGGCTACGACATCGGGCCGCTCATCGCCAGCGCCGGCATCCTCGGCGTCGCTCTCGGCTTCGGCGCGCAGAGCCTGGTCAAGGACTTCTTGTCCGGGATCTTCATGATCTTCGAAGACCAGTACGGCGTCGGCGACGTCATCGACGCCGGCGAGGCGACCGGCACCGTAGAGGCGGTCAGCCTGCGGGTCACCCGGCTCCGCGACGTCAACGGCACGGTGTGGTACGTCCGCAACGGCGAGATCTTGCGCATCGGCAACATGAGCCAGAACTGGGCCCGTACGGTCCTCGACATCCCCATCGCCTACAGCGAGAACCTGGCCAACGTGCGAACGCTGCTGCAAGAGGAGGCGGACGCGCTCTGGAACGACTCTGAGTTCCGTCCGCTCATCCTCGAAGCGCCCGAGGTGTGGGGTGTCGAGAGGATGGATGTCGACGGCCTCGTCGTCCGCGTCGTCCTCAAGACGGCCCCCATGGAGCAGTGGAAGGTGGCGCGGGAGATGCGCGAGCGCATCAAGACCCGTTTCGACGCCGCGGGCATCGAGACTCCGTCGCCGCAACGGATGTACTGGCAGCGCAGCGCCGGACCCACCGCTGACGCAGACTGACCGGGTGACCGAGACATCGTCCTACTCGCCAGCACCGGGTGGCGTGGACGCGAAGCTCTGCCTGGTCACCGGCGCCACCGGTTACGTCGGAGGGCGGCTCGTCCCCGAGCTGGTGCGGGCCGGTCACCGGGTGCGGGTGATGGTGCGGGACCCACTCCGCATCATGGGCCACGCGTGGGCAAAAGACGTCGAGGTGGCGGTGGCCGACGCACGCGACGCCGACGCTGTGGGCCGAGCGCTGGACGGCGTGGATGTCGCGTACTACCTGCTGCACTCGATCGGCACCGGCGGCGACTTCGCCGAGACCGAACGGGTGATGGCGCAGACATTCGCCGACCAGGCCGGCGCTCACCGCGTGAGCCGCATCGTCTACCTCGGCGGCCTGGACCCGGCTGGCGAGCAGCTGTCCGAGCACCTCGCGTCGCGCGCGAAGGTGGGCCAGGTCCTTCTCGACTCCGCCGTGCCGACTGCCGTGTTGCGCGCGGCGGCAGTGATCGGATCCGGTTCGGCGTCGTTCGAGATGCTGCGCTACCTCACCGAACGCCTGCCCGCGATGATCACCCCTCGCTGGGTGCGCAGCCGGACCCAGCCGATAGCTGTGCGCGACGTTCTGCGCTATCTCGTCGGCTGCGCGTCCCTCCCGGCCGACGTCAACCGGCGCTTCGACATCGGCGGACCCGAGGTCATGACCTACCTCGACATGATGCGCCGCTACGCCGCGGTCGCCGGACTGGCCAAACGCCGGATCGTGCCGGTACCGGTGCTCTCTCCCCGGCTGTCGAGCCTGTGGGTGGGGCTGGTGACCCCGGTGCCCAGTGGGCTGGCCCGGCCCTTGGTGGAGTCGCTCCGCAACACGGCGGTGTGCTCCGAGCACGACATCGCCGCCTACGTCCCCGATCCGCCCGGTGGCCTCCTCGGTTTCGACCGGGCGGTCGAGCTGGCGTTGACGATGGTCCGCGAGCTGCGGGTTCCGACGCGTTGGTCCTCGGCGAGCACGTACGGCGCCCCGAGCGACCCGCTGCCCTCCGACCCGGACTGGGCCGGCGGTGACCTCTATGTCGACGAGCGCGAACGCACCGTCGACGCACCGCCGGAAGCGCTGTGGCGCGTCATCGAGGGCATCGGCGGTGAGCGTGGCTGGTACTCCTTCCCGCTCGCCTGGAAGGTGCGCGGCCTGCTCGACCGCTTCAGCGGCGGTCCAGGGCTGCGCCGAGGCCGACGAGACCCTGATGACCTGGTCGTCGGCGACGTCCTCGACTGGTGGCGGGTCGAGGCGGTCGACGAAGGGAGCCTGGTGCGGCTCCGAGCCGAGATGCGACTGCCCGGGCTGGCGTGGCTGGAGCTGCACGTCTCGCCCGGCGAGCACGGTGGGAGCCACTTCCGCCAACGCGCGCTGTTCCATCCCCGCGGGGCGGCGGGTCTGGCGTACTGGTGGGGCGTGAAGCCGTTCCACGGGATCGTGTTCGGCGGGATGCAGCGCAACATCGCCAAGGCGGCCGAGGAGCTCGCCGGTGAGCCGCGGTGAGCCGCGCTGAGCGAGCCTGCCGCAGCGGGCACCCGCGCGCTCAGGGACAATGGGCAGGTGCCCGAGCTGACGTTCTACGACGCCGTCGGCGGGCACGAGACGTTCGTGCGGCTCGTCGCCCGGTTCTACCAAGGCGTGGCGTCCGACGATGTCCTGCGGCCGCTCTACCCCGAGCCGGATCTCGCCGATGCCGCGGAGCGCCTGCGGATGTTCCTCGAGCAGTACTGGGGCGGGCCGACCACCTACTCCGAGCAGCGCGGGCACCCGCGGCTTCGGATGCGCCACGCCCCGTTCGCCGTCACACCGTCCGCGCGGGACCACTGGCTCACCCACATGAACGCCGCGATCGACGAGGTGGGTCTCGACCCCGAGCATGCGGCGGTGCTGCGCGACTACGTGACGCGGGCGGCGTACTCGCTGGTCAACACGTTCGAGGAGACACCGACCGGCTGAGCATGCTCAGTCGGCGTACGCCGTGAGGACGTCACGCTCCTCGGCGGTGAGCCGTCGCGGCTGGCCGGTGGCCGGGTCGACCGGGACGAGCACGCTCGAGGCCCGTACGTAGCACACGGTCGCCCCGTCGGATCCCGGCTCGGACACGTCGTAGTCGATGCCGAAGGACGCGGTGCCGATGCGGCTTACCCACAGGTCTATCGGCACCGTGCGAGGGCGAAAGACCAGCGGCGTCTGGTAGTCGATCTCGTTCTGAGCCACGACGACCCCCTGCGCGAGCCGTTCGGCACCGGCTCGCGAGGCGTGCACGAACAGCATGTCGACACGGGCTTCCTGGAGGTACTCCAGCCAGGTGACGTTGTTGACGTGCCCGTAGGCGTCCATGTCGGCCCATCGGGGCTGGAGCTCGAAGCGGTGTCTAGCCACCCGCGCATCCTCGCAGCAGGCACAGCTGCAGGCGTGCCGCCTACGCTGGCGCGAAGACCGAGTGGCGTGAAATGGCTGGCGCTGGGTGGCGAGTGGCGCGAAGTGGCTGGGTTGTGGCAACGAATCCAGCCAGTTCGCGCCACTCGGGAACGGGACGATCGGCGCGCGCCGACGTCAGCTGACGGAAGGGGCCTGACTTGCCAGAGGCTGTGATCGTTGCTGCCGCCCGCTCACCGATCGGCCGCGCGCACAAGGGCTCCCTGGTGGACCTACGGCCCGACGACTTGGCGGTGCAGATCATTCGCGCCGTCCTCGACAAGGTCCCGGAGCTCGATCCGGCTGATATCGACGACCTGATGCTCGGTTGCGGGCTGCCCGGCGGGGAGCAAGGCTTCAATCTGGCGCGGGTGGTCGCGGTGCTGCTGGGCTATGACCGCCTGCCTGGTACGACGGTGACCCGCTACTGCTCGTCGAGTGTCCAGACGACCCGGATGGCATTCCACGCGATCAAGGCCGGCGAGGGGGACGCCTTCATCTCCGCCGGGGTGGAGACGGTGTCGCGGTTCGTCCACGGCAGCTCTGACGGCTGGCCGGACACACGCAACCCGGTGTTCGACACCGCACGGGCACGCACCGCTGAGGCCGCCGCCGGGAGCGGGAAACCGTGGGCCGACCCCCGGTCGGATGACGCCCTGCCCGACGTTTACATCGCGATGGGCCAGACGGCGGAGAACGTCGCGAGCCTGCGCAACCTGTCGCGCCGCGAGCTCGACGAGTTCGGGGTACGCAGCCAGCAGCTGGCCGAGCGAGCCATCGACGCCGGGTTCTGGGCGCGCGAGATAACACCGGTCACACGTCCGGACGGCGGCACCGTCAGCGCTGACGACGGTCCGCGGCGCGGGGTGACGCTGGAGAAGGTGGCGGAGCTCACGCCGGTGTTCCGCCCCGACGGGGTGGTGACGGCCGGCAACTGCTGTGCCCTCAACGACGGCGCGGCAGCCGTCGTCGTGATGTCTGACCACAAGGCCGCAGAGCTCGGCATAACCCCCCTGGCGAGAGTGGTCTCGACCGGCGTCAGCGCCCTCTCCCCCGAGATCATGGGGCTCGGGCCGGTGGACGCGTCGAGTCAGGCGCTCCGTCGCGCCGGCATGAGCATCGAGGACATCGATCTGGTCGAGATCAACGAGGCTTTCGCCGCCCAGGTGGTGCCCTCCTACCAGGACCTCGGCATCGACCTCGACAAGCTCAACGTGAACGGCGGTGCAATAGCGGTGGGTCATCCGTTCGGTATGACCGGGGCTCGCCTGCAGGCCACGATGCTCAACTCTTTGGCCTGGCACGACAAGCAGGTCGGCCTGGTCACGATGTGTGTGGGCGGTGGGCAGGGCATGGCACTGATCCTCGAGCGCCTCAGTTGAACGATCAACGACCTTTGATAGGCTGGCTTACGTGCAGGCGACGAAGACAACCGAGCGCTGGCTCGACCAGCGCCAGCAGCAGATTTGGCGCACCTACCTGACCGGCACGACTGCGCTCAACGACCGGCTCGACCGTGACCTGCGCGAACACCACGACCTCTCGCTGCCGGAGTACGAAGTGCTGGTGCGGCTCTCGGAATCTCCCGATCGTCAGCTGCGGATGGCGGAGCTGGCCACCTCGCTCTACCACTCGCGCAGCCGCATCACGCACACAGTGGCGCGGATGGAGCGCGAGGGCCTCGTCCGCCGGGCCTCGTGCCCCACCGATCGGCGGGGTGTCATCGCCGAGCTCACCGATGCCGGGTTCGCCCGCCTGGTGGAGTCGGCACCTACCCACGTCGCCGGTGTCCGCGAGCACTTGGTGGACGTCGCGGACCCTGACGACTTCGCCGCCGTCGGCCGGGTGTTCGGCGCCGTCACCAGCGCACTCGCCACAGACCCAGAGCGCTGACCACCGCTAGCGCAAAGCTGACCGCAGGCCGCCAAGCCACCGCTAGCCGACGCTCGACCGCAGGCCGCCAGATACCGAACCTCAGTGCCGGGTGAGCTTGCGGTAGGTCACCCGGTGCGGACGCGCCGCCTCCGCGCCCAGTCGCTCGACCTTGTTGGCCTCGTAGTCGGCGAAGTTGCCCTCGAACCAGAACCACCGTGCCGGGTCGTCGTCGTCACCTTCCCAGGCAAGGATGTGGGTGGTGATCCGGTCGAGGAACCAGCGGTCGTGGGAGATCACCACGGCGCAGCCGGGGAACTCCAGCAGCGCGTCCTCGAGGGACTGCAGCGTCTCGACGTCGAGGTCGTTGGTCGGCTCGTCGAGCAACAGCAGGTTGCCCCCCATCTTGAGCGTCAGCGCGAGGTTGAGCCGGTTGCGCTCGCCGCCGGAGAGAACACCGGCCGGCTTCTGCTGGTCTGGGCCCTTGAACCCGAACGACGCGACGTACGCGCGGCTCGGCATCTCGAAGTTTGCGACTTTGATGTGATCGAGCCCGTCCGAAACCGCCGTCCACACGGTCTTCTTGGCATCGATGTTGCCGCGTGCCTGGTCGACGTAGGACAGCTTGACTGTCTCGCCGACCTTGAGCGAACCGTCATCGGGTTGCTCCTCGCCCACGATCATCCGAAACAGGGTGGTCTTGCCAACGCCGTTGGGACCGATCACTCCGACGATGCCGGCTCGTGGCAGCGAGAAGCTCAGGCCGTCGATGAGGCGCCGGTCGCCGTAGCCCTTGGTGAGGTCGTCACCCTCCAGCACGACCGCGCCTAGCCGCGGCCCCGGTGGGATGTTGATCTCGTCGAAGTCGGTCTTGCGGGTGCGCTCCGCCTCGGTGGCCAGCTCCTCGTAGCGTTGCAGTCGA
>DATHBP010000130.1:0-1510 GCA_035296085.1 Nocardioidaceae bacterium
GGGACGCCGACCGCGAGGTGGCCCGCGCCGTCGGTCGCCGGGCGAAGGGCTACTGAAAGCGCGCGGCCGGCTCGCTGAGCGCTAACCTGCTGCCACAGCTGGCGGACGGCCGAGGCCGAGGTGTTGCCAGACCTGTCGCGAGTGACTCCGGCGGTGGTGGAAACGTCGTCGCCTACCCGCGCGGGCCGACTAGCAGCTTCAACGGTGCGCTGCCCGGTCGACGCCACCACCGCACCAAGACCCACGGCAGGTGGGTCCTCAAACAACCCTTCCCCGGCGTCTATGTGTGGCGGTCACCGACCGGGCGGCTCTACCTCACCGATCGCCGCGGTCAGACCCAGCGCCTCAGACACCCAGCGGTCGCCTGACCAAGCACGGTTTCGGCGGCTGGTCGCGTCCGCAGTAGTGGTGGGCGAGACCCTTGTGTAAAGCACGCTTGACACTACGGCGCATGTCAAGCATGCTTTACCCATGCGGAACGTCGTGAGGCAGCTCCGGCTTACCCGCGGTCTCTCTCAGGCTGCGCTTGGTGACGCCCTCGGGGTCTCGCGGCAGACCGTGAACTCGATCGAGACGGGGCGGTACCTGCCGTCGTTGCCGTTGGCCATCGCCCTGGCTCGCTTTTTCGACACAACCGTGGAAGAGGTGTTCGATGTCAACGCATGACAAGGCAACGCCGGTGACGACGCGGTGGGCAGTGCCCGGCGCGGCTGCCATCGCAGGAGTGGCTTACCTTGTGGCGGGGGTAATTGGGGACGACCCGAGCTTCGGGATTGTCGGCTTGGCCCTGATGCTCGGAGTAGGGGCCGTCTTCGTCGTTGCCTCGAGATGGAGCGAGACGGCCGCAGGGCTGCGCGACCGCACCGACGAGCGGATCAATCAGATCGACCGGTCAGCGTCGATGGCTGCCGGGATGACGGTGCTACTTGTCGCGCTGGTGATGTTCGGGGTGGAGATCGCACAGGGCAAGGACGGGTCTCCGTACAGCCAGCTGGGTGCAGTGGGCGGGGTGTCCTACCTGGTCGCGCTCGTCTGGTTGCGTTTCCGGCGCTGAGGAACCGCCACCCCATGTACCTGAACGCAACCGGGCGGCGTGGGCTGTCGATGGGGCCGGGTAGGCTGTGTTCACAACTCAAGAGGGGCTGAACGGTTTCGACTTTGGTCGATCGATGCAGGAGAAGCGGGCCGAGGACCCAGGGTTATCTCGTTAACGATCCTTGGAAACCAATAAGTGCCGATGCAAAGCGCACTGACTTCGCCCTCGCCGCCTGAGGCGAGTAACCCGAAGGGTCAGCCTGGGGACGCCTCCGCCCCAGTAACTGGCCTCAGCTAGGAGGCTCACCGATCAGATCCGGCCGCGGGGCCTGATCGGGACACTTACAACGGCTGGGCCCGTCAGCGACTCGTCTGCGAGAGCGCTGGGGCCGAGAAAACGACTATGCAGACTGCGCCCGGAGAAGACCTGGGTCATCGCCAAAGGACGCGGGTTCGATTCCCGCCAGCTCCACCC
>DATHBP010000131.1:0-7024 GCA_035296085.1 Nocardioidaceae bacterium
GACCATCGGCCAGTAGCAGCGCTGGAAGGAGTCCCACAGCTCACTGCCGTCGGTATCCCAGGCAGGAGAGCGGATGAACGCAGCCCATCGGTCCCCGACGGCATCCGCGACGGCCAGCGCGGCGGTGAACTGCTCCTTGCCGTCGACCAGGTCGGTGCGAAAGACACGCATCGCGTCGGGCTTGGGCGCCCGCAAGGCGGAGTACTGGCTGCCAGCAACCCGGCACTCGTCGAGGGACCGCCGGTCCTGGCGTAGCGTTGTCACTACACAAGGCTACCAAATATGAACTGTGAGTTACGAACGCGCCGTTCTACTCCGCCGGTGTACGCGCTGAAACCCCCGGTGAGCCGCTGTCTCCCGCCGTCGGCGGTGGCTCAGCCGCTGGACCCGAAGGAGTAGCAGCGGCAGCCGCCGGCGCGTCGGGCACTGGCGTCATGTCGGTGTCCGGGACGACCGGAGTGGAGTAGTCGAAGCGGTTGAGGTGTGCCACAGCGGTGTTGACCGTGGCGAGAAGCGGTACGGCCACCAGCGCGCCCGCGATGCCCGCTGCCAAGGCGCCAGCCGCAATGGCGAAGATGACCGCCAGCGGGTGCAGGCGTACGGCCCGGCCCAGCAAGAAAGGCTGCAGCACGTGGGACTCGAGCTGCTGGACGAAGATCACGGCGAGCAGCATGAAGAGCGCGATCAGCGGGCCGTGGGCGACCAGCGCGACGAGCACCGCCACGCCGCCTGACAACGTCGCGCCGACGATCGGGATGAACGAGCTGAGAAACACCAGCACGCCGATCGGGAGTGCGAGCGGCACACGCAGCACGAGGGCGAAGAACGTAATGCCGATGGCGTCGACCAGCGCCACAATGACCGTGGCCCGGACGAACGCCGTCAGTGAGACCCACGCCGCCCGGCCGGCACCATCGGCGGGCCGGCGCGCACCGCGCGGGAAGAGGCGCACGATCCAGGCCCAGATGTCCTTGCCCTGGTAGAGGAAGAAGTAGGTGGAGAACAGCACCAGGAAGAAGCCGGCGACGAAGTGCCCCAGGGTGGTGCCGAACTCCGTGACGCGCGCGACGATCGAGGTTTCCCCGGAACTCAGTGCTTCTCGGGCGCGGGTCAGCGCGTCGGAGAGCTGGCTCTGGGTGAGGTCGAGGGGTCCGGTCTTGAGCCAGATCTCGACCTCTTCGATGCCGCTTGCCACCTGGTCGGCGAGGTCGGTGAACCCCTTGGCGATCTGCTGACCCACCAGCGCCAGGGCGCCGAACACGAAGATCATGACGCCGAGCACGACGATCGCCGTGGCCAGCCCACGTGACATCACGCGCGCCAACCGGTCGACGGCTGGGATGACGAGCGCAGTGATGAGCAGCGCGACCGCGATGGGCAGCGCGAGCACCACGAAGAAGCCGATGAGCCATCCGACCAGGGCGATGAGAGCAACGACGAGCAGAACGCGCCACGACCAGGCCGCCGCCAGGCTGAGTCCATACGGGACCTCGACCCGGCGCGCCGGCCCGGGAATGTCGGACCGCTGGCTCACCGAGGGGCTCGGCCGCTCGTCGGCGACGGCACCCTGACCGTCGTCGGAACCGGCGGTGTCGCGGCGAGCTCGAGCCCGCAACCGCTCGGCGAGAGTGTGGACCGAACTCACAGCTGACTCTCCTCGGTGTGTAAATGACGCATCAGCGCAGCGGCTGCGTCTGGGTGCTCTTCGGCGAGCAACCCGGCCGGCGCGAGCACATAGTCGGCGTCGACGGTGACGGCTGGGGCGTGCGGCAACAACCATCCCGCACTTTGGGCACGCTCGCACGCTCCAGCCAGCACTTCGTGGGCGAACGCCGCGCCGTTGTGGCGCAACACGCCACCGGAGCCGACCAGCAGGGACACCCCGCGCAGGTCCTTGCCGCTGTACTCGACGACGCGTCCGTCCGAGCCGTACGTGACCTGCGCTCGCCCCGCGTGGCGTCGCAGCGCCAGCTCCAGCGCCACCCCGGCGAGTCGGCCGTCGACACGCTGCTCGTCGGGTGTCTGCGGCACGTACGCGGGGGCGTCGTGCAGGTGCGCGACGACCGGGGTCCACCGGTCGTGCTCGCGCTGCGAGAGCAGGCTGGACTGCCTTCCGGCGTCGAGCGTGCTGGTCGCGCTCGACCGCATGCCCAGGTCGCCCTCGACGGTGCGGGTGACGGGCGAGGGTGCTACGACCTCGCGGGCCAGTGCCCCGGTCTGAGCGGGCAGCTCGACGACCGAGTGCACGTCGGTAGTGGCGCCGCCTACGTCGACCACCACGACGTCGCCAGCACCCGCCTCGCCGGTGCCTGTCCCCCGGGACAGCAGCTCGACAGCGGAGAGGACAACGTCAGGGGTGGCGCCACGCACCATCTCCATGAACTCGGTGTGGGCCGACAAGTGCTTGCCCCCGATGACGTGGCGCAGGAACGTCTCGCGGATCGCGGCCCGCGCCGGTTCGGGCCGCAGGACGCCGATCTGCGGGACGACGTTGTCGGCTGCGACGTGCGGGGTTCCAGCCCGCTCAAGCAGCTCGCTCAGCGACTCGCGTACGTCGGCGTTGCCGGCTACCACCACCGGCCCCCGCCAGTGCGCGAGCGCCAACACCCCCGCGCTGTGCAGCAGCACTTCGGCGTTGCCACCGTCGGTGCCGCCGACAAGCAGGACGACGTCTGGCTGCTGGACACGGAGGTCGTCGAGCGTCTCCTCGGTAAGGCCGCCGCTCAGCACGTGCACGACGCGTCCGCCGCTGCTCAGTGCCACCCGGCGGCCGGCCTCGGCGGTGACCAGCTCCTCGTTGCCGATGACCGCGATGCGCAGCCCCCCGCCGGCGGACGAGCACGCGAGCACCGGCGCGGCTGCCGCGCCGGGCTGCTCTCGGCTCAGCTCCGCGCGGCAGGCGTGCCAGCCGTCCAGCACGTCGGTCTGCGAGGTGGTGGGATGACTCGTCGTGCCAAGCAGCGTGGCGGCACCGACGTCGACGAGTGCGGCCTTGGTGAACGTCGAGCCGAAGTCGACGCAGCACACCAGATCGGTCACCGCACGACGCAACCGGTCACGACAGGTCCAATGCGACGTCTAGGTCCGCGAGCAGGTCCTCGATGGTCTCGATTCCCACCGACAGACGCACCAGGTCGCCGGGCACCTCCAGCGCCGAGCCGGCGACGGAGGCGTGCGTCATCCGGCCTGGGTGCTCGATCAGCGACTCCACTCCGCCGAGGGACTCGGCCAGTGTGAAGACCTGTGCACGGTTGCACACCTCCACCGCAGCGCCCTCACCCTCGCGCAGCCGAAATGACACCATGCCGCCGAAGCGCTTCATCTGCCGAGCCGCGAGCCCGTGGCCAGGATGCTGGGGCAGCCCGGGGTACAGGACGCTCGCAACGGCCGGATGGCCGAGCAGGTGTTCCGCGACCGCTTCGGCGTTGTCGCAGTGCCGGTCCATCCGGGGACCCAGGGTCTTGAGGCCACGCAGCACGAGCCAGGAGTCGAACGGACCGGCGACTGCGCCGATTGCGTTGGACGCGTACGCCAGCTCCTCGCCCAGCCCCAGGTCGCTGACCACGAGGGCTCCGCCGACCACATCCGAATGCCCGCCGCAGTACTTCGTCGTCGAGTGCACCACCACGTCCGCGCCGAGGCGCAACGGCTGTTGGAGGTAGGGCGAGGCGAACGTGTTGTCGACGACCAGCAGCGCACCGGCTTGCGCCGCGACCTCCGCCAGCGCTTCCAGGTCGGCGATCCCAAGCAGGGGGTTCGTGGGCGTCTCGACCCACACGACCCGGGTGCTGCCCGGCTCGACGGCCGCGCGCACGGCATCGGTGTCGGAGATGGGGGCGGGCGTGTGGCGCAGCCCCCAGCGCGCCAGCACGTTGGCGAACAGCCGGTAGCTACCGCCGTAGGCGTCGTCGGGGATCACGACGTGGTCGCCCGGGGAGCAGACCGTACGCAGCAGCGTGTCCTCGGCGGCCATGCCACTCGCGAAGGCAAGGCCACGGCTGCCGCCCTCGAGGGCGGCCAGGCACTCACCGAGCGCGGTGCGGGTGGGGTTGGCGGTGCGGGAGTACTCATAGCCGGCGCGCAGCTCCCCGACGCCGTCCTGACGGTAGGTGCTTGTCGCGTGGATGGGTGTGATCACCGACCCCGTGGTCGGGTCGGCGTCCTGGCCGGCATGGATCGCGAGCGTCTCGAATCCGTACGACGGAGACTGCCCGGGAGTGGCCGGCTGCTCGGCATCCGCAGCCGGTTCCGCCCCCGCGCTCATGACAGCAGGCTAGTGGGGACAGTCACGCTCACTTGCGGGAACGCCGACGGCCGCGCTGAGGTTACACCCGATGCAAGCCGCAGCCGGCCGACGAGGAGTCCACGTGTTCCTGCAACGCAAGACCTCCACCATCCCCGCCCCCAGTGAAGCGCTGCCCGGTCGGTTGAGCCGACCGTTCGAGGTGGGGCAGCGGCACGCGGTGCTCGGAACGCCGCTGGAGGGCCCCGTTCCGGCTGGACATGACGTGGCCGTGTTCGGCTTCGGCTGCTTCTGGGGGGCGGAGCGCAAGTTCTGGCAGCTACCCGGCGTCTGGTCGACGTCGGTGGGGTACGCGGGCGGCGCCACGCCGAACCCGACGTACGAGGAGGTCTGCAGCGGGCGCACCGGTCACGCCGAGGTCGTGCGGGTCGTCTTCGACCCAGCGGTGACCTCCTACGCGGACCTGTTGACCGTCTTCTGGGAGGCGCACGACCCCACCCAGGGCATGCGGCAGGGCAACGACGTCGGCACCCAGTACCGCTCCGCGATCTACGTCACCGGCGACGACCAGCGCGAGCAGGCGGAGGCGTCGCGAGCGGCGTACGGCGAGAAGCTCGCGGAAGCCGGCTACGGAAAGGTGACGACCACCGTCGAGCCGTTGGGCGACTACTGGTTCGCCGAGGACTACCACCAGCAGTACCTGCACAAGAACCCGAGTGGCTACTGCGGCATCGGCGGCACCGGTGTCCGCTGCGGCTGACCCGCTGTTGCGGTGGCGGTCCTGAAGGGACAGGCTGACCGGGAAGAACGCCCCCGACTGAGGAGACGCCAATGACCACGACCCCCGACCTGCCCCTGGGTGACGACGACATCGAGAGCACCGGCCTGGGCACGACCGGCTCCGGTCAGGGTGGCCACGACGCCGACATGACCGACCAGGTCGAGGTCGACGCCGACGGCACCGACAGCCCGTCGCTCGGCGACGCCGACAGCGGCGACGCTCCCGCAGTCTGAGCTGCCTCAGCGCTGCCACTGCGCTGCCTGCGCCTGTGACCGCTACCGCCGCTGAGCGTTCCGCCCTGGAACGATGCGTCGGAAACGCGAAAGATTTTCTCGCCGAGCACTGGGCGGTGCGGCCGATGGTGCGCCACGCCGGCTCGGCCGAGAGCGGCTACGGCGACCTGCTCGACCTGGCCGCCGTCGACCGGCTGATCACCTCGGCGGGGCTGCGGACGCCGGCGTTGCGGCTGGTCCGGGACGGCAAGCCGGTCGAGCCCACCCTCTACACCGCGACGCCACGGATCGGCGGGGCGCCCATGACCGGGCTCGCCGATCCGGCCCGGGTGTTGGCGCAGATCGACGCCGGCGCGACGCTCGTGCTGCAAGGTCTGCACCGCTACTGGGAGCCGCTGCGACGGCTCTGCCGAGATCTCGAGGCGGCGCTGAGTTGCTCGTGCCAGGCCAACGCCTACATCACCCCGCCCGGTGCACGCGGGCTCGCCGTGCACAGCGACCCGCACGACGTCTTTGTGCTGCAGTCGTTCGGCGAGAAGCGCTGGGAGGTGCACGGGCCGGACGGCGTCCAGGATGTGCTGCTCCGTCCGGGCGACTCGCTGTATCTGCCGCTCGGCACACCGCACGCGGCGACGGCGCAGGACGGGCTGTCCGGACATGTGACCGTGGGGCTGGTACCCCAGACGTGGCGTGACGCGCTCGCCGAGGCCGTACGCGAGGTGCTGACCGACCCGGGCTATGACGAGCGGCTGCCGCCCGGTTGGGCCGACGACCCGCAGGCACACCGGGTCGACCTCGCCGCCCGCCTCGCCGACCTTCGTGTCCGGCTGGACAAGGCCGACCCGACGGCCCTCGCCGCCGGCCGCACTGAGCGCTTCTGGACCTCCCGGCCGCCGGCGCTGGCGGGCGGCCTCCTCGACCGGGTTCGGCTCACCGGGTTGGACGAGGCCAGCGTGGTGCGGCGCCGGGAGGGATCAGTGTGCCGCCTTCACCGTGACGGCGACCGACTCGTGCTGTTGCTTGGCGACCGCTCCGTGCGCATGCCGGTCTGGGTGCAGCCGGCGGTCGAGTCGCTGGTCAGCGGCGAGCCGGTCACACTCGCTGACGTGGCGCTGGACGCGCAGAGCCGGTCGGTCCTGGTGCGCCGGCTGGTGCGGGAAGGGCTGCTCGAGGTCTGCGAGTGACGTCACCGACCGAGCGCTGCTCGGCTCGCAGCATCCGCCTGGAGGAGTCGATCGCCGGCACCGCGTCGGTGGTCTCCCGCTGGCTGCTGCTCGAGCAGCTGGGGCCCTGGCCCGCAACGGCTCTGCACAGCCTGCGGCTGAGCACCGGGCTGGGTGCCGAGCTGGCTCGGCGCGCCAACCGAGCGAGGGTTCGCATCGTGCTGCTGCGTCGCCACGGTCGACCTACCCAGCCGGCGGAGCCCGCCGACGGCCCCGCCTGCTTCGTCGCGCACGTTCGGCCGGCCGGATCCTGGCTTGCTCGAGTGCCGCTCACCACCCCGGGCGACCTGCTCGACGTCGACCTGGGCGCGCTGACCGCCGGCCCGTCGGACGCGGCCGAGACGCTCGACCAGCCGCTGCTGTGCGTATGCACCCACGGCCGCCACGACGCGTGCTGCGCGGAGCGCGGCCGACCAGTCGCAGCCGCCATCGCGGCGCGCTTTCCGACCCAGACCTGGGAGGTCTCGCATATCGGCGGCGACCGTTTCGCCGGCAATCTGGTGTGCTTTCCCGACGGCGACTACTTCGGCCGGTTGAGCATGGC
>DATHBP010000132.1:0-5493 GCA_035296085.1 Nocardioidaceae bacterium
GATCGGCGCCGGCCCCGGGCGGCAACCCGTCGAGCCACCTGTCGAACACCAGCGCGCCCTCGAGAAGCATCAGCTCGACGTCGACGGCAGCGGCGATCTTGACCACGGCGGCCTGGCGCCACGACTCGTACGGGTCGGCCCAGGCGAGGATCTCGAACGTCCAGTCCCCGGGGCGGTCCGCGCTCACCTCGGCCGACCAGCGCTGGTCGCCATAGGGGTACATCCGCACGGACGGGTAGAACTCCCCGCTTGGGCCGAGCAGGTTGACCTCGACGCCGATGGCGCCGTGTCCCTCCCGGAACGCCGTCGCCGACACCTGGAACGACTCACCGACCACGGCTTTGGCCCGGTGCCGACCGCAGTCGACCACCGGGCGCACGTCGAGGATCGGGATACGGCCCACCATCGGCGCTCAACCTACCGTCGAGCGGCGAGGCGCTAGGTCGCAGCGTGTCGGCCGGATACCTTCTGCCACGTGCGCGCGATACGTCGGTTCACCGTCCGTCCCGTCCTCCCCGAGCCGCTCCGCGCGTTGGGCGAGCTGGCGATCAACCTGCGGTGGTCCTGGCACCGGGAGACCCAGGAGCTGTTCAAGGCGGTCGACCCGACCCGGTGGGAGGCCAGCGGACACGACCCGATCCGGCTGCTCGGGTCGCTCGAGCCCGACCGGCTCACGGCGCTCTCGGCCGACCGGCGGTTCCTCCGCCAGCTCGCCACTGTGTACGCCGACCTCGAGGAGTACGTCAGCGGACCGCGGTGGTACCAGGGGCTCGGCGACGACGCCCCGGCGCAGATCGCGTACTTCTCGCCGGAGTTCGGCATCGCCGCGGTCCTGCCGCAGTACTCCGGCGGGCTCGGCATCCTCGCCGGCGACCACCTCAAGACCGCCAGCGACCTCGGCGTGCCGCTGGTCGGCGTCGGCCTGCTGTACCGGCACGGATACTTCCGCCAGGACCTCTCCCAGGAGGGCTGGCAGCAGGAGCGCTACCCGATCGCCGATCCCGACGGGCTGCCGCTGACTCTGCTGCGCGAGGCCGACGGCGCCCCCGTGCGCATCGAGGTTGCCCTGCCGGAGCAGCACCGCCTCTACGCGCGGGTGTGGATCGCCCAGGTGGGCCGCGTGCCGCTGCTGATGCTCGACTCCGACGTCGAGGACAACACCGGACTCGAGCGCGACGTCACCGACCGGCTCTACGGCGGTGGCTCAGACCACCGGCTGCTGCAGGAGCTGCTGCTCGGGGTTGGCGGCGTCCGGGCGCTGCGTGCGTACGCCCGGCTCACCGGGGCGAGCGCGCCGGAGGTCTTCCACACCAATGAGGGCCACGCCGGGTTCCTCGGGCTGGAGCGCATCCGCGAGCTCGTCGACGAGTCGGGTCTCGACTTCGACAGCGCGCTGGAGGTGACCCGGGCGGGGACCGTCTTCACGACCCACACGCCGGTGCCGGCCGGGATCGACCGCTTCCCGGCCGAGCTGATCAGGCGGCACTTCGGCGGCGACACCGGCTCGGCGAGCGTGCCGGTGGAGCGCATCCTCGCTCTGGGCGCCGAGGACTACGCCGGCGGCGAGGCGGGCGTCTTCAACATGGCCGTCATGGGCATGCGGCTGGCGCAACGCGCCAACGGGGTGAGTGAGCTGCACGGCCTGGTCAGCCGGCAGATGTTCGGAGGCCTGTGGCCCGGGTTCGACACCGCCGACGTGCCCATCGGCTCGGTCACCAACGGCGTGCACGCGCCCACCTGGGTGGCCCGAGAGCTCGTCGAGCTCGCCAAGCGCGAGGTCGGCGTCGACGTGACGGAGGACGACCAGGCGTGGGACCGGCTCGGCGAGCTCCCTGCCCAGGCGCTGTGGGACGTCAAACGCCGGCTGCGCCTACGCCTGGTCGAGGATGCGCGCTCCCGGCTGCGCCGAGCCTGGCTCTACCGCGGGGCCTCGCCGGCCGAGCTCGGCTGGGCCGACGGCGTACTCGACCCCGACGTGCTCACCATCGGGTTCGCCCGCCGGGCCGCCTCGTACAAGCGGCTCACGTTGATGCTGCGCGACCGGGAGCGGATGGAGCGGCTCCTGCTGCACCCCGAGCGCCCGGTCCAGCTCGTCATCGCCGGCAAGGCGCACCCCAACGACGACACCGGCAAGCGGCTCATCCAGGAGGTCGTCCGCTTCGCCGACGAGCGCGACGTCCGACACCGCATCGTGTTCCTGCCCAACTACGACATCGCGATGGCCGAGACGCTCTACCCCGGCTGCGACGTCTGGCTCAACAACCCGCTGCGACCCTACGAGGCCTGCGGGACGTCGGGGATGAAAGCCGCCCTCAACGGTGGCTTGAACGTGTCGGTACGCGATGGCTGGTGGGACGAGATGTACTCCGACGACTTCGGCTGGTCGATTGCCTCGGCGGAAGGCGTCGAGGATGCCGACCGCCGCGACGACATCGAGTCCAAGGCGCTGTACGACCTGCTCGAGAAGGAGGTTTCACCGCGCTTCTACGACCGAGCGGACGGGGCGCTGCCGACCCGGTGGCTGGAGATGGTGCGCCGGACTCTGCAGCATCTCGGCCCGCAGGTGCTGGCGTCGCGGATGATGCACGACTACGTCGAGCGGCTCTATCTGCCGGCCGCGCAGTCGGCTCGCGCGCTGGCGGACGGCGGAACGGGTGCGCGTGAGCTCGCGGAGTGGAAGCGCCGCGTACGTGCCGACTGGCACTCGGTCGGCGTCGAGCACGTGGAGTCCGAAGGTGTGAGCGACACTCCCCAGGTCGGCGAGGTGCTCGGCGTGCGCGCCTTTGCTCGCCTGGGGTCGCTGCGTCCCGACGACGTCGACGTCCAGCTCGTACACGGGCAGGCGCGCACCGACGACCAGCTCAGCGAACCGGTCGCAGTCTCGCTGCGCCTGGCCGAGTCCTACGACGGGGGACACCACCGCTTCGACGGCCAGGTCGAGCTGGCCCGCACCGGTCCGTTCGGCTACACGGTGCGCATCCTGCCCAGTCATCCGCGGCTGGCCGTGCCCGGCGAGCTGGGGTTGGTGGCGCTGCCGGCCCCGCCCGCGCCGGCGCAGCCCGCCGCCGACTCTGGCTGAGCGACCTGCCCATTTGCCTCGTGTTGCCGCCTATTGGGGCCGACCCACGGTCCATTGGACGTGGAAAGGCCCGAAAGAGCAGCAACACGAGGGAAGTGGGGATCGGCGGCGCGAACGCGGCGGCGTCAGGGCTGAGCGAGGAGCACGACCAGACTGCGCGACGGCAGGGCGAGGGCCTCGCCCGGGGCAAACGGCTCGCCCGGCGCCAGTTGCGGGGAGGCCGTGTCTACCGCCGAGACGGTAGACAGCTCCACCTGGTAGCCGCCGGCCCACTCCGCCGCGGGCAGGCGTACGTCCACGGGCTCGCCCCCGGCGTGCAGCCAGATCAGGTACGACTGGTCGACGATGCGCTCGCCGCGGTCGCCACGGGCCCGGATCGCGTCGCCGGCCAAGAACATGCCGAGCGTCGTACGCGTGGGGTCGAACCAGTCGGCATCGGTCATCTCGGTGCCACCGGGAGCGAACCACGCCAGGTCCTTGCGCCCGCCGGCCTCGGCAGAGCGACCGGCGAAGAAGTGCCGCTGGCGCAGCACCGGGTGCTCCCGGCGTAGCCGCAGCAGTGACGCGACCAGCGGCACCAGCTCCGGCCAGCCGTCGTCGAGCGACCAGTCGACCCAGGTCAGCTCGTTGTCGTGGCAGTAGGCGTTGTTGTTGCCCCGTTGGGTGCGTCCGCGCTCGTCACCGGCCACGAGCATGGGCACGCCGGTGGACAGCAGCAGTGTGGCCAGGAAGTTCGCCGCCTGCTGGCGCCGGACGGCGACGATGGCGGGGTCGTCGGTCTCACCTTCGACGCCGTGGTTGTCGGAGCGGTTGTCGTTGGTCCCGTCGGCGTTGCCTTCGCCGTTCGCCTCGTTGTGCTTGTCGCGGTAGCTGACGACGTCGCGCAGCGTGAAGCCGTCGTGGGCCGTGACGTAGTTGACCGAGGCGTACGGCGAGCGGCCGTCGTCGGCGTAGAGGTCACTGGACCCCGACAGCCGATAGCCGAGGTCACGTACGCCGCCACTGTGCCCGTGCCAGAACGACCGGACGGTGTCGCGGAAGCGGTCGTTCCACTCGACCCACGGCCCGGGGAAGGACCCGAGGAAGTAGTCGCCTACCGCGTCCCACGGCTCGGCGACCAGCTTGACGTGCGCCAGTACGGGGTCTTGGCCGACGGCCGCGAGGAACGGTGCGCGCGGGTCGACGCCCTTGCCGTTGGTGGCCAGAGCCGCCGCCAGGTCGAAGCGGAAGCCGTCGACGTGCATGTGCTCCACCCAGTAGCGCAGCGAGTCGAGGATGAGCTGGAGGCTCTGCGGGTGGCCGGCGTCGAGCGTGTTGCCGCAGCCGGTGACGTCGACGTAGCGGCCGAGCTCGTCGTGACGGTAGTAGGCGGCGTCACCCAGGCCACGCAACGACAGCGTCGGCCCGTCGCCGGCTCTTCCTTCCGCGGTGTGGTTGTAGACGACGTCGAGGATCACCTCCAGGCCCGCGCCGTGGAACGCCTTGACCATCGCCTGGAACTCGGCGACCTGCTCGCCGGTGCTGCCGGCGGAGGAGTACGCCGCGTGCGGGGCGAAGAAGCCGATGCTGTTGTAGCCCCAGTAGTTGACCAGGCCGCGGGCCAGCACCGACGGCTCGCTGACGAAGTGGTGGACGGGCAGCAGTTCGACGCTGGTGACCCCGAGCTCGCGCAGGTAGTCCAGCACCGACGGGTGCGCAAGACCGGCGTACGTCCCGCGCAGCTGCGGCGGTACGTCCGGATGGCGGGCGGTGAACCCCTTGACGTGCAGCTCGTAGAGGACGGTGTCGTGCCACGGGTGGTGTGGGCGCACGTCGTCGCCCCAGTCGAACGTGTCGTGGACGACGACCGAGCGTGGCACCCGCTCGCCCGGGACGAAGTCGCCGGTGAGCGCCCGGGCGTACGGGTCGAGCAACGCCAGCTCGGGGTCGAACCAGCGGCCCGCCATCGGTTCGTGGGGGCCGCCGGCCCGGAAGGCGTACCGCTGCCCCGGCGCGACGCCCGGTACGCGGCCGTGCCAGATCCCGAGGGTCCGCTCGGTGAGCGGCAGCCGGGTCTCGGTGCCCGCGTCGTCGTACAGACAGAGCGTCATCGCGGTCGCGTCGGCTGCCCACACGGCGAAGTTGGTGCCGGCGCCGTCCCAGCTGGCACCGAGCGGGAGGTGGTGGCCCGGCCACACCGCCTCTGTCGCGCTCACCGGTGGCTCACCTGCCCATCCTTGCCGACGGCGCTCGGCGCGGTCGGCACCGGCGCCTCGACTAGGCTCACGTCGGTTCGCCGACCTGGCTCATCAGTTGTCAGGCCCTGGACGGGCTATGCGCCGTCGAGCGCCTGACAACTGGGCTGCCGGTACGACCGGAGGAGGGCTAGTGGGCGAGTTCGTACGCCTCGAGGTCGAGGAGGCGGTTGCGACGAT